>CADBNN010000016.1 GCA_902796075.1 Oscillospiraceae bacterium
GGGGAGGTGGTTTGGGGGCGCCAGTCCCCAAACCGGAGGGGTTGTTTAAACAGAGATTTCTCCACTCGCTTCGCTCGGTCGAAATGACAAAACTGTAGTCTGTCATCCCGAGCGCAGCCGAGGGATCTCATGAACGCGGCTTTATGAACGTAACGTTTTCCGAAAGAATTTCGGGCTATAATCCCGCCCGCCACCAAAAAACCTGCCTTTTCTGTTGCAAAAAGGCAGGTTTTCTTGGTTATGTACGGGGGTTATTCTTCTTTCAGCGGCTGGGCGGCGCCGTACAGATAACCCTGATACAAATCGCAGCCCATGCTGTGCAAGATCTCCCGCTGTTCTTCGCTTTCCACATACTCGGCCAGCACGTCCAGATGGAGCGAATGGGCCAGGCGGGTGATGGAAGACACGATCTCGTGATAGGTGCGGCTGTCAGCCAGGCCCTTGATGAGCGAGCCGTCCAGCTTGATCACGTCGAACAGATTATCCTTTAAGTAATGCAGGGACGTTTGCCCCATGGAAAAATCGTCGATGGCCAGCGAAAAGCCCAGATCCCGCAGTTCCCGCAGGGCGGCGCGGGCGTCGTCGCTGAAGGCCAGGGCGGCCTGCTCGGTCACTTCCAGGCAGATATTACACCCGGCAACGGGCGTTTTTTCGTTTTGCTCCCGGCAGAATTGCAAAAACCGGGGCGTGATGACCGTGGTGCCCGTTACGTTGACCGAAATCTTCACGTTCGGCCCAAACTGCTTTAGCACCCGGGGGCGATCCTGCAAGGCCTTGGCCAGCACCGTTTCTTCCAGCAGGGGCAAAAAGCCCCCTTCTTCCGCCAGTTTGACCACCAGCGGCGGATACAGCATGCCGTGCACGGGATGGTGCCAGCGCAGCAGGGCCTCTACCCCGCGGCATTCCCCATTGTAATGATGCTGCGGCTGATAAAACAGCACCACTTGCTTTTGCAGGCCGTAGCGCAAATCGGCGCACAGGGATTTGGCAAAGTCGCCGTACACATTGCTCAGGCCCGTGAGCTTTTCCCCCGCCAGTTCGGTTTCGTTTTGCTTAAAGAAGGCCATAAAAGCGTCGTAATTCCGCTTGGCGCCGTTGGCGGTGTTGCGGTCCAGCATACGCACAAAGGGCAGATAAATGATCACCCCCAGCGTGAGGTTGAACAACTGCAGCAGCGCCCCGGCGATGGACCCGGTGGCGTGAAAACCGCCCAGAAAGATGGGGGTGGTCCATTCCACCGTGTTGGCGATCATGGGCACCAGACCCAGCGAAAGCGCCGCGTAGGATATGGAATAGCACACCAGCGGCACCGTGAGGAAGGGCACCAGCATGACCGGGTTGAAAATGATGGGCAGGCCGAACACCATGAGTTCGTTGATGTTGAACAGCATGGGGATGGATGCCGCCCAGCCCAGCCCCCGGCGGGCCTTGTTGCGGGAAGCCACCAGCAGCGCCACCAGCAGGCAAATGGTGGTGCCGCACCCGCCCATAAGCACAAAGCAGTCAAAAAACTCTTTGGTAAGCACGTTGGGCAAAGCCTGCCCCGCGGCGGCCGCCGCCTGGTTTTCGGCCAGGCCGGGCACAAAATAGGTTTGCATGACTCCTTCCAGCGTATCGCTGCCGTGAATGCCGAAAAACCACAGCACCGACGACAGCATAACAAACAGCAGCCCCTTAAAAAAGCCGTTGGGCACCGCCCGGAACAAACCGTTGAAGCCCGCCGCCAGTAGAGAGCGGAAGGAATCTACCCCGAAGAGACACACCGTGATTTGGTTGAACAGCACCGCCACCAGCGCCACCAGCGCCACGGGGAACAGGGTGGTGAGCATGCGGTTGAACTCCCAGTCGGCCCCTTGCGAAAAGATGATGCGGCTCCACTTGTGCAGGGTGCGGGCCAGCCAGCGGTACAGCGCCGAAGCGCCCAGACCCGTGATGACCGCCAAAAACATCGACTTGGGGCCCATATTGTCCAGCCCGAAGTTGGGCAGGTTGACCCCCGCCACCACAAAAAAGGACAGCAGCGACGACACCACCGCCCCCGCCATAACAGCGTCGGCGTCGGCTTTTTGTTTCATATAAGACCGGCTGATAGAATAGGTCATATACAGCGACAAGGTGCCGAAAGTGGCTCTGTTAGCCATTTCCAGCAGGCTTTTGATAAACCCGCCCACCGCCGTTTCGGCGAGAAACCGCTGATAAGCATGCAAAGGTAAAGACTGCAGCACCAGCGCAAACGCGCCGATGATCAGCACGGGGATGATCATGACCGCCCCGTTGCGGATGGTGCGCACCACGATGGTTTGCTCCATGCGCTGCAGCAAGGGTTCCGACGGCCCGCTTTTCATACGTTTTTTCGCCTCCTGAGATCCATTTTGATTCGGATGCGGCCATGCGGCCGGCAGGCAAAAACCGGCGCAAAAACTGCGCCGGTGAACATGGTTATGGCAGTTGGGCGTCCGGGTCGGACGGTGGGGTTAGGTCGTCGGCCGGAACGGCCGCGCCGGGATTTTTCCAGATGCGGATCATGCCGGCTTCCTGCAATTTGGCCACAATGATGATGAGGATGGGCAGCGCCCACAACCCCACAAAGCCAAACAGCTTAAGGCCCAAATACATAGCCATTAAGGTAACGATGGCCGGCAGGCCCACCTGAGTGCCGATGATCTTGGGCTCCCACACGTTGCGCAGGGCGGCAATGAGCAAATACAGCACCAGCAGGCCGATGCCCAAAAAGGTTTTGCCCATAAACAGGTCGATAATGCCCCAGGGAATGAGCACCGTGCCCACGCCCAGCACCGGCATCACGTCTACCAGCGCCACCACCAGCGCCAGGGTGAGAGGAGACGAAATGCCCAGGATCAAAAAGCCCACCAGCAATTCCACGCAGGTGATGCCCATAATGATCAGGTAGCCCCGCAGCATTTTGCCGATATTTTCCACAAACACCCGCTTGGATTTTAACAGCACCTGCTGGGCCCGGGCGGGCAGTTGGTGCAGAATAAAGCCGGTGATCTTGTAATAATCGTTGGTGATAAAACAGCAGGCGATGATGGAAAGCAGGGTGGTGAGCAGCAGGCCCGGCACGTTGACCACCGCGTTTGTGGCCAAATTGGCCAGCCACTTGGCCAAGCTGCCCAGATAGGAACTGGCGTTGGCGGCCAGTTTTTCGGGCAGGGAGCGCAGGGAATCGGCCACCCCTTTGGGCAGGCCGTTGAGCAGGCCGGAAAGCCGGTCGTTGAGCGAGCCCAACAGTTCCTGCAGGTTGGGCAGGTCGGCGGTGAGCCGCTTGATGAGCGCCACCGACTGGTTATACAGTTCATACCCCAACACGGCGATCAGCGCGAACAGCAAAGACAAAATAACGATGACCAGCACAATGGACCACACCGTGCGGGGCACGCGGGTTTTTTCGCTTAACACCCGCACCGGCCATTGCAGCACCATGGCGCACAAAAAACCGATAACAAAGGGCAGCAGCCACACCACCACGTATTTTAACACAAAGTAAAGCAACACCGCCAGCAGCGCGATGAAAGCGGCGTTGATGATAAATTTTTTCTTGGCTTCCAGCGTCACGGCAAGGCCCTCCTTTGTTGATTCGCGAACGGATAAATATATTGTACACGATTTTTGCGCCGTTTGCAACATGGCTTGCAAAAAAAATGGAAAAGATAAAAAGGGCGGGCGCCCGCCCCAAAACCTTGCGCCGTTCGGTGAGCCCGGTTTTCGGTCGAATGACAAAGCTATGTTAGAGAACTATGTCATTTCGACCGAGCGCAGCGAGCGGAGAAATCTCTGTTTAAACAACCCCTCCGGTTTGGGAGCTTGCGCCCCCAAACCACCTCCCCTTGCACAGGGGAGGCGACCAGCCCGCAACGGGTTTTCGTATGCCCTCCCTGTGTAAGGGAGGGTGGCGCGGCGCAGCCGCGACGGGAGGGTTGTTGAAAAAAAGACAACAAGAGATCCCTCGGCTGCGCTCGGGATGACAGATTCAGGATAGTGGTAAACACTTGGCTTCCCCTTGAGGTATTCCCCTTTTAGGGGAAATGTCCGCGCAGCGGACAAAGGGGTAGCGGTGTCCGCAGGACAAAGCTGTCGAGGGAGCAAAGCGACCGAGACTGATGAGGTGTATCTGACAAGGGCTATCCCATCGATAGGATACTCTTAACCTGTGTACACCTCATCCGTCACGGCCGTTCTACCGCTTTTTTCTGCAAAAAAACAGCCCGACGGGGCGTCGGGCTGTTGTGGTTGATCGCGGCTTTACCGGATGGCTTTGGTTTCGATCTCTTCTTTGGCCATGGCGATAAAATCGGCCAGGGGCATGCTGCCCATATCGCCGTTTTCGCCCCGGGCGCGCACCGAAACGGTGCCCGTTTCGATCTCTTTATCGCCCACCACCAGCATATAATTGACCTTGTCCATTTGGCCTTCCCGGATCTTATAACCCATTTTTTCACTGCGAGTATCGCAGGTAGCCCGCAGGCCGGCGGCCTTGAGCTGGGCGGTGATGGCCTGGCATTGGTCCAGCAGCCGTTCGGAAATGGGCAGCACCCGCACCTGTTCGGGCGACAGCCACAAGGGCATGGCGCCGGCATATTTTTCGATGAGCAGGGCCAGGGTGCGTTCGTAACAGCCGATGGAGGTGCGGTGGATGATGCAAGGGTGCTTTTTCTCCCCGTCCTTATCGGTGTATTCCATGCCGAAGCGTTCGGCCAGCATTTGGTCGATTTGAATGGTGATGAGGGTATCTTCCTTGCCGTGGACGTTTTTGATCTGAATGTCCAGTTTGGGGCCGTAGAAGGCGGCTTCGCCCACCCCCACCACATAGGGGATCTGCAGATGTTCCAGAATGCGCTGCATCAGGCCCTGGGCTTCGTCCCACTGTTCGGGCGTGCCGATATACTTGGCCCGGTCGTTGGGATCCCACTGGGAGAAGCGATAAGAAACGTCTTCATACAGTCCCAGGGTTTTAAGGGTGTAGGTGGTCAGTTCCAGGCAGGCGCGGAATTCGTCTTCCAGCTGTTCGGGCGTGCAGATGAGGTGGCCTTCGGAAATGGTGAACTGGCGCACCCGGATGAGGCCGTGCATTTCGCCGCTGGCTTCGTTGCGGAACAGGGTGGACGTTTCGTTATACCGCAGGGGCAGGTCCCGGTAAGACCGGGCCCGGTTGAGATAGGCCTGGTACTGGAAGGGGCAGGTCATGGGCCGCAGGGCCAGCACCTCGTCGTCCTTTTCCGGGTCGCCCAGCACAAACATGCCGTCTTTGTAATGGTCCCAGTGGCCGGAGATCTTATACAGATCGCTTTTGGCCATGTAGGGGGTTTTGGTGAGCTGCCAGCCCCGGCGTTCTTCTTCGTCTTCGATCCACCGCTGCATGATTTGGATCACCTTGGCGCCCTTGGGCAGCAAAATGGGCAGGCCCTGGCCGATGAAATCCCGGGTGGTGAAGTATTCCAGCTGGCGGCCCAGCACGTTGTGGTCCCGCTTTTTGGCTTCTTCCAGCCGGGTGAGGTGTTCTTCCAGCAGGCTGGCTTTGGGGAAGGCGGTGCCGTAGACCCGGCAGAGCATTTTGTTGCTTGCGTCGCCCCGCCAGTAGGCGCCGGTGGCCTGGGTGAGTTTGAAGGCTTTTACCGTGCCGGTGCTCATCAGATGGGGGCCGGCGCACAGGTCGGTAAATTCGCCCTGCTTGTAAAAGGAGATGGGCTCCCCTTTGCCGGCGTGTTCTTCCGCCAGTTCCACTTTATAAGGCTCGCCCCGTTCTTCCATTAACGCTTTGGCGGCGGCGGGATCCAGTTCAAACCGTTCCAGCGGCAGATCTTCTTTTACGATTTTTTTCATTTCGGCTTCAATGGCGGCCAGCATTTCGGGGGTGAAGGGCTCGGGCGCGTCAAAATCATAATAAAAACCGCCGTCTACCGCCGGACCGATGCACAGCTTTACGTTGGGATACAGCCGCTTGACCGCCTGGGCCAAAATGTGGCTGGCGGTGTGCCAAAAGGCTTTTTGGCCTTCGGGATCGTCAAAGGTCAAAAAGGCGACTTCGCAGTCTTCGGTAAGGGGGGTGCGCAGGTCCTTCACCTGGCCGTTTACGCGGCACACGCAGCAGGCCTTATACAGCCCCATGCCGATGGATTTGGCCACTTCGGCGGCGGTAATGCCCGCTTCGAAAGGCCGCGTTTCATCCCGCAATTTCACGTTGATCATAATGGGTCATCTCCTATAATAAATCTCTTGGTTTAACAAAATTATTACGAACAAAACGCCATACCTCACAACCCCTCAGTCAGCTTCGCTGACAGCTCCCCTTGCACAGGGGAGCCGACCAAACCGGTACCCGCTTTGTAAGCCCTCCCTGTGCAAGGGAGGGTGGCACGGCGCCAGCCGTGACGGGAGGGTTGTTAAAGCGCTTCTTTTTCGGCTTGTTCGCTTGCCAAAGCCGTTTTTACCAAATGGTCGATATGTTCGCAAACTTCCGGAAAACGGCTGTCAACGTCATTATTCGGAATGCGAACAACACGCAAGCCGTAACCGGCAAGGAACCGGTCGCGACCGGCATCTTGGGCTTTTCCGGCATACGCATAATGCTGTGATCCGTCTATTTCAATTACCAGTTTTGCGCTTGCACAGTAAAAATCCACCACATAAGGCCCCAACACCTTTTGCCTGTTAAAGCGCACGGGATAGGCACGCAAAAAGTCATACCAAAGACGTCGTTCCTGGCGCGTCATGTTTTTACGCAGTGTTTTTGCTATTGGCACAAGGCGTTGATTGTGTTTTCTTTGCATGGTGTTTCTCCGTTTTAGTGGAAAAAACAAAAACTTCACCCCTGCACACAGGGGTGAAGTTGTAAACTCCACGGTTCCACCCGGTTTACGGAAAAAAATCCCGTCGCTTTAGCGCCCGGTAACGCAGGCGAGGCGGCGCGCCTTGTTTCGGCGGCACTCGGCGGGTGGTATTGGGTTTTGCCTGCCCGAAAGCGCTTGCAGCCTGTGGCGCTTACTCTCTGGCCGGGCGGTGGAAAACCAACGTGTCCCGCGTAAAACGTTTTGTTATATCACCAGCATTGTAGCACCATTCGGGCCGAATGTCAAGCGAAAGATTCCAGCCAGGTTTGGGCCAGCGGCAGCCAGCTTTCACAGGCGGGTTCCAGCCCGAAGCCGTCGGCGCCGGCGGTTTGCCGGTTGCAGCGCGACAGCCCGTGGGCCCCGTGGCGATACAAATGCAATTCGCAATTCACGTTGGCCGCCTTGCAGGCGGTGGCCCACAGCAGGGCGTTTTCGGCCGGCACGCAGGCGTCGTCAAAAGTATGCCACACAAAACTGGGGGGCGTTTGAGCCGTTACCTGCGTTTCCAGCGAAAGCATGCGCCACAGCGCCGGGTCGGGGGCGTCCCCCAGCAGGGCTTCCAGCGAACCGATATTGCGGTGTTCGCCCGACGTGATGACCGGATAGCATAGGATGAGCCCCGTGGGCCGCAAAACTTGGCAGTCGGCGGCGCCCACGGCCTGCGCCAGCCAGGGTTGGTGCCAAAACACCCCCAGGCAGGCGGCCAGATGGCCGCCGGCGGAACAGCCCAGCACAAACAACCGGGCCGGGTCTACGCCCCATTCCCCCGCTTTGGCCCGCACCAGCGCCACGCTGTGGGCCAGTTCGGTAAGGGCGGCGGGCCACCGGGCGGGCGCCACCGAATAGGTGAGCACCGCCGCGTGACAGCCCATGGTGAGGAAGGGCATGGCCAGCAATTCACTTTCCCGCGGGGATACCATGCTGTAGCCGCCGCCGGGACACACCAGCACCAGGGGGCGGGTTTGCACCATTAAACCGGCGGGGGTATCCTGCAAATACACGGTGAGACGGGCGTTGGGCGCCGAGCCCGGCAGGGCGAGAGGAAAGGTAAGCAGCTGCATACAAAAAATCTCCTTGCGTTATTCAAAGTAAACCGGCTTGGCCGACGGCTTTTTGGGGATGCGACGGGCCGGCAAGCCGCCAAACACGCGGTAAACACTACGTTAAGTATACCGGACAGCCTGCCAATAGTCAAGGCGATTCAGGCCTTGCGCTTCTTCCCTGCCGCCAGGGCTTCCCAGCCCCGCAGGGTTTCTTCCAGCGCCTTCATGGGGGTTTGGCCCTGCACCAGTTTGACCGAAACATAGGGCTTTTTGCCGGCGCTGAGCAGAATGCGTCCCCGCATGCGATCGGCCAGTTTTAACACCAGCGAAACGTCGGGCGCCGGGTGGAACAGCAGCAGGTTGCCGCTGCGCTGCGAGATCTCGTACACCCCCAACGCCGCCGCCCGGTTGCGCAGCAGGGCAATGTGCACCAGCCCCATGACCGCTTCGGACGGAGGGCCGAACCGGTCGATGAGTTCGTCGATCACGTCGGACGCGTCGTCGTCGCTGCGAATGTCGGCAATGCGGCGATACATTTCCAGCCGCTGGTGCAGGTCGGCGATATAGTCTTCGGGGATATGGGCTTCGATCTGCAGGTCTACCATGCATTCGGGGGCTTCGGGGACGGGCTCGCCTTTTTCGGCTTCCACCGCTTCGGCCAGCAGTTTTAAGTACATATCGTACCCCACCGATTCCATTTGCCCGTGCTGTTCGGCCCCCAGCAGGTTGCCGGCGCCCCGGATCTCCAGATCCCGCAGGGCGATTTTTAAGCCCGAACCGAACTGGGTAAATTCCCGGATGGCGTCCAGCCGGCGCTGGGCGATATCCGACAGCGCCTTGCCCCCCCGGAAGGTGAAATAGGCGTAAGCCCGGCGGGGAGAACGGCCCACCCGGCCGCGGATCTGGTGAAGCTGGGCCAGGCCCATGCGGTCGGCGTCTTCTATGATGAGGGTGTTCACGTTGGCCACGTCTACCCCCGTTTCAATAATGGTGGTGCACACCAGCACGTCGATCTCCTGATCCATCAGCTGCCGCCACACGTCGCTTAAGGCTTCTTCGTTCATTTTGCCGTGGGCAATGCCGATGCGGGCTTCCGGCAGGCGCCGCTGCAGCGAAGCCGCCGTGCGTTCAATGGTTTCCACCCGGTTGTGCAGATAATACACCTGCCCGCCCCGCCGCAGTTCCCGACGGATGGCGTCCAGCACCACGCCGGCGTCGTATTCGGTCACGTAGGTTTGCACCGGCTGGCGGTCGCCGGGGGCTTCTTCGATGACCGACATATCCCGCAGGCCGGACATGGCCATGTTGAGGGTGCGGGGAATGGGGGTGGCCGACAGGGTGAGCACGTCTACGTTTTTGAATTTTTCTTTGAGTTTTTCCTTTTGGGCCACGCCGAAGCGCTGTTCTTCGTCCACGATCACCAGGCCCAGGTCCTTAAACTGCACGTCGTTGGAAATGAGCCGGTGGGTGCCGATGACCATATCCACCCGGCCGGTGCGCAGGCCCTGCAGGGTTTTTTGCTGCTGGGCCGGCGTGCGAAAGCGGGACAGCAGGTCAATGGTGAGGGGAAAGCCTTCCATGCGCCCCAGCACCGTTTGGTAGTGCTGAAAAGCCAGAATGGTGGTGGGCACCAGCAGAGCGCATTGCTTGCCCTCGCTCATGCACTTAAAGGCGGCCCGCAGGGCCACTTCGGTTTTGCCGAAGCCCACGTCGCCGCACAGCAGCCGGTCCATGGGCACGGGGCGCTGCATATCATATTTGATCTCGTCGATACACCGCAGCTGGTCGTCGGTCTCCTCATACACAAAGCGGCGTTCAAAATCGCTTTGCAGGTCGGTATCGGGCGAAAAGGCGTAACCGGGGGTGTTCATGCGGGCGGCGTACAGGGCAATGAGCTGCTTGGCCATATCCCGCACGGCGGTGCGCACCCGGGCCCGGGTTTTTTGCCATTCGGTGCCCCCCAGCTTGTGGAGCTTGACCTTTACGTCGTCTCCGGAAGGGCCGATGTATTTGCTCACCAGGTCTAACTGGGTGACCGGCACATACAGCGTATCGCTGCCGGCGTAGGCAATGGTGAGGTAATCCTTGGTAATGCCGCCGGCCTGCATTTGGCGAATGCCCCGGAACTGACCGATGCCGTGGACCGAATGGACCACGTAATCGCCGGGGTGCAGTTCGTCCAGCGAATGAAAGGCTTCGGCCTTGTTGGCTTTGCGCCGCTTTTTGGGCTTGGCGGCCATTTGCCCGTAAACCGCCAGCATGAACCGGGCGGCGGTGTATTCCAGCCCGCCGCTTAATTGCCCCACCGTTACGGTAACGGCGCCAACCGGCAGGGTGACCGGTTTGGGCACATAGTGGGCCGTTACCCCGTGGGCCGTTAAATCGTCGGCCAGCAGGCCGGCGGCTTTTTCACTGCCCGCCAGCACCGCCACCGCGAATCCCCGCCGCAGCAGGGGGGCGATATCGTCGGCCAGCAGAGCCACGTTGCCCTGCCACAGGCTGTAAGTCTTTACCTGAAAATTCACCGTTTCCCGCAGGGGGGTATCGTAACCGCCTTTGGAAAAAGCGTCCAGCCACACGGCGCCCCGCGCTTCCGCCGCCCGGCAAAAGTCCGGGTAGTCCAGGGCAAAGCGGGTGAGTTGGGGGCACAGCACCCCTTCTTCCAGCAGTTGTTCCACGTCCATGTTAAGCTGTTGGCGGAAAGTGCGGGCCCGCTCCCGCACCCGGGCGGAATCGCTGATGAACAGCATGGCGTCTTCGGTGTAGTCCAGCAGGGTGTGGGGGGTATCGTCCAGCAGGGGGATGAGCCGGTCGTAGCTTTCCGGGTCGAGCCCGTGGGAAAGCGCGTCCGCGTCCCGCCGCATCCGGTCGGCCAGATCCCCGTCCTTTTGGCGGGCGGCCAGGGTGCGCAGGCGGTCGGCCACCGCCGCCGGATCGGTGGGCAAAATCTCCCGGGCGGGCGGCACGTTAACGGCCGGCAGCCGTTCTTCCCGCCGCTGGGTGAGCGGATCGAAGGTGTGGATGGTGTCCACCGTGTCGCCCCAAAACTCCAGCCGAGCGGGCTGGGGCCGGTCGGCCGTAAACAGGTCTACAATGCCGCCCCGGTGGGCAAACTGGCCGGGGCCTTCCACCTGGGCGGTGCGGGTATACCCCCCCGCCACCAGCCGGCGGCAGAGTTCTTCGGGCTGCAGGATATCCCCTTCCTTTACCGAAAACGACCGGCGAAACAGGGTTTCGGGCGACACGGTGAAGGGCAGCAGGGCGTCGATACTGCAAGCCACGTGGGTGTAGTCCCCTTCCAGCAGTTTCCACAGCGTTTCCAGCCGCTGCTGTTCATATTGCATAGAAGCGGCGTCGATGCCCCGCAAAGAAAGGTCCTTGGCCGGAAACAGCACAGCCCGGGCGCCCAGGGCGTTCCAGTCTTCGGTGAGGCGCACGGCTTCGCTTTCGTCCCCGCAAACCACCAAACAGCGGCGGGTAAGGTCCCGGCTCAGCACGGCGGTGAGATGGGCTTTGTGCACCGGCGAAAGGCCCGAAACAGCCGCCGGCAGGCGGTCGGTTTCCAACGCGCGGCGCAACGCTTCATATTCGGGCAGGGCCTGCAAATAAAAATCAAAAAACTGCATGGGGATTCTCCTTACAAAACGCCGCAATACCCCGCGGGGACAAGCCCCGGGGGGGTGCGGCATGATGCTTGTTGTGTTTTTACTTTTTGGCGGACGGGCGGGTGTTTTCCTGCCCGCGGAACACCACGAATTTGCAAAACAGAAATTCGGTGATGAAGTTGAGCAGCATGGTAACGCCCAGCACAAGGTAATCGTTCACGCCCAGCGTTTGGGAGCAATAATTGCCCAGCCAGGTGGAAAGAGGGGTGAACACGCAGTAATAGCCGAACACCTTGGCCATGGCAATGGGCACGTTGGCCGCCGAACGGAAGGTGTAGCGGCGGTTGAAGGTGAAGTTCCACACCACCGAAAGCACCAGGGCGATGAGGTAGGGCACCCAATAGGTGAGACCGCTTTCATCGTCGGCCGACCGGCCCAGCACCACTTCGTGCAGCAGGGTGAAAGTGGCCACCTGCACAATGCCGGCCGAAATGGAAAACAGCGTGAATTTTGTGGCTTGCCACACGTTTTGCGCGGCTTTGGAAGCTGCCATACAGCGTTCGCCTGCCTTTATTCAGATTTGCCGGGAATGGTTTGGATAGACAAAACTTCTAATTGTTCGGCGTCTACCGCGGCGGGGCATTCGGTCATAAGTTCGCTGGCGTTTTGCACCTTGGGGAAGGCCACCACCTGGCGCAGGGTTTCGCACCCGAGCATTTGCATGACCAGCCGGTCCAGCCCGATGCCCATGCCGCCGTGGGGCGGCGCGCCGTAACGGAAAGCGTCGGTGAGGAAGCCGAATTTTTCGTGGGCTTCTTCTTCGCTGAGCCCCAGCAGGGCGAACATGCGGTTTTGCAGGTCCGGATTGGTGATGCGGATGGAGCCGCTGGCCAATTCGATGCCGTTGAGCACCAGATCGTAGGCCTTGGCCCGCACCTTGGCTTTGTCGGTTTCCAAATATTCAACACACTCGTCCATGGGGGCGGTGAAGGGATGGTGCATGGCCACAAACTGGCCGGCGTCTTCATCCCAGTCAAAGAAAGGAAATTCGGTGATCCACAGCAGATTATAGCCGTCGGGGATGATATCCAGCTTGCGGGCCACTTCCTGCCGCAGGGCGCCCAGCACGGTGA
This sequence comes from Oscillospiraceae bacterium, assembly GCA_902796075.1. GTDB lineage: Bacteria > Bacillota > Clostridia > Oscillospirales > Acutalibacteraceae > UMGS1484. The sequence goes on from CADBNN010000016.1 coordinate 12,630, forward strand.
GCACCAGGTTTTGCTTGGCGTCGGCCACAATAAACACCACGTCGCCGGTTTGGGCGTCGGCCGCGGCCAGCAGCCGGTTCATTTGCTCTTCGCTCATAAACTTGCCAAAGGAAGAAGCGGGGCCGTCTTCCGTCATGCGCACCCAGGCCAGGCCCTTGGCGCCGATGCCCTTGGCGTGTTCGGTGAGTTTGTCGATGGTTTTGCGGGTGTAGGTTTCCACCGCGCCTTTGGCGGTGAAGCCGCACACGCAGCCGCCGGCTTCCAGCGCGCTTTTGAACACCACAAATTCACTGTCGGCCACGGCCTCGGACAAATCGAACAGTTCCATACCGTAGCGGGTATCGGGCTTATCGCTGCCGTAGCGGCGCATGGCTTCGGCATAGGTGAGCCGGGGCAGCGGCAGGGAGATTTCCACCCCCAGGGCTTCTTGGAACACCCGCTGCATAAAGCCTTCGCCCATGGCCAGCACGTCTTCCATATCCACAAAGGACATTTCCAGGTCGATCTGGGTAAATTCCGGCTGGCGGTCGGCCCGCAGGTCTTCGTCCCGGAAGCACCGGGCGATCTGCATATACCGGTCGAACCCGGCCACCATGGAAAGCTGTTTATACAACTGGGGCGACTGGGGCAGGGCGTAAAACTGGCCGGGATGGATGCGGCTGGGCACCAAAAAGTCCCGGGCGCCCTCCGGCGTGGAGCGGATGAGCATGGGGGTTTCGATCTCTAAAAAGCCGTTTTCGTCAAAATAGTCCCGGGTGATCTTGGCGATTTTGTGCCGCATGATGATGTTGCGCTGCAAGTCGGGCCGGCGCAGGTCCAAATAGCGGTATTTCAGCCGCAGTTCCTCTTTCACGTCTGATTTTTCCACGATTTCAAACGGCGGTGTTTCGGCTACCGAAAGCACCTTGAAGGCGGTAACGAAAATTTCCACCTGGCCGGTGGGCAGGTCGGCGTTTACCGAAGAGCGGCGCCGCACCGTGCCGGTGGCCGCCACCACGTATTCCGAACGGGTTTGAAAGGCTTTTTCGAACACTGCCCGGTCGGTGGCGTCGTCAAACGCCAGCTGCACAATGCCGGTGCGATCCCGCACGTCGATGAAAATAAGCTGGCCCAGATCCCGCTGGCGCTGGACCCAGCCGCACACGGTAACGGTTTGCCCTTCGTGGTCTGGGCGCAGGGTGCCGCAATAGTGGGTGCGGCGCATGTTCCCCAAAAACTCGGTTTGCAACATAGTGATTACTCCTTATTGAAACGTGCGGCGCTTTCTTCCAGTTGAGACAGCGCCGTTTGCTTGGTTACGGCATAAAAAGCGGCGGTGAGTTCGGCCAGTTTAACGGGGGTTTGGGCCCCGGTGGCCATGTTTTTGAGTTGAGCGGCGCCGGTTTGCAGTTCGTCGTCCCCCAGCACCAGGGTGTAGGCCGCGCCCAGTTTGTCGGCATATTTCATTTGGGCCTTCAATCCCCGGCCGTTCAGGTCGGTGAGCACGCAAAAGCCCTCTTGCCGCAGGGCGTCCGCGTAGGTGGCGGCGGCGATCTGCGCCGCTTCCCCCATGGGGGCGATGTACAGGTGGGGCTTTTGTTCCGCCGGGAAGGGGCAGTTTTGCTTTTCCATGAGCAGCAGCAGCCGTTCCAGCCCCAGGCCGAAGCCCAGCGAGGGCAGTTGGGGCCCGCCCATTTCGGCCACCAGCCCGTCGTACCGGCCGCCGGCGCACACGGTGCCCTGGGCGCCGATTTCGGTGGAAACAAATTCAAACACGGTGCGGGTGTAATAGTCCAGCCCCCGCACGATGGAAGGATTGATAACGTACTCGACGCCCGCCGCGTTGAGCCGGGCCTTGACCCCTTCAAAATGGGCTTGGCAATCATCGCACAAATAGTCCAGCATTTTGGGAGCGTTTTGGGCGATGGCCTGACACACGGGGGATTTGCAGTCTAAAATGCGCATGGGGTTGCGTTCCAGCCGGTCCTGACAGGTGGCGCACAGCTGGTCTTTATAATCGGCAAAATAGGCCCGCAAAGCGGCCAGATATTCCGCCCGGCAGGTGGGGCAGCCGATGGAATTGAGCTCCAGCCGGATGTTTTGCAGGCCCAACCGCCGCAGGGCGTTGTGGGCCAGGGCGATAACTTCCGCGTCGGCCGACGGGGCGGGCGCGCCGAAGCATTCCACCCCAAACTGGTGGAATTCCCGCAGGCGGCCGGCCTGGGGTTTTTCATACCGGTAGCAAGACAGCACATAGCAGGCCTTTACCGGCAGCGCGTCGTTATACAGCCCGTGTTCCAGCAGGGCGCGCACGGCGCCGGCGGTGCCTTCCGGCCGCAGGGTGAGAGAGCGGCCGCCTTTATCGTCAAAGGTATACATTTCCTTTTGCACCACGTCGGTGGTGTCCCCTACCGAGCGCAAAAACAGCCCGGTTTGTTCAAACACCGGCACCCGCAGTTCCCGGTAGCCGTATTGGCCGGCGGTTTGCAGCAGGGTTTTTTCTACATATTGCCATTTGCGGCTTTCGCCGGGCAGCACGTCTTGTGTGCCGCGCACGGCGGTGATGGTTTGCGCCATGATTTTTTCCTCCTACTCCGGTTGGATGAGCGTGGGCCGCAGAGCCTGCACGGCGGCGTGCAGATCGCTGATGTGGCCGTTGTTGCGGATCACATGATCGCACCGCTCCAGATAAAACGCGTCGTCCGGCTGGGCGTCAATACGCTGCTGGGCCCGTTCGGCGGTAATGCCGTCCCGTTCCACAATGCGGTTTTTGCGCATATCCCGGTCGGCCAGCACCGCCACGGTGACGGCGCACATGGTATTGGCCCCCGCTTCAAACAGCAAGGGGGCGTCCAGCACACAGCAGGGCGTGCCGTCCAGCGTTAGGCTGGCCAGCGCCTGATGGATGCGTTCGATGATTTTGGGATGGGTGATGGCGTTCAGATCGGCGGTAGACTGCGGGTCTGCAAAGGCACGGGAGGCCAGCAGCGTGCGGTTGAGCATGCCGCCCCGGGCAATATCTTCCCCAAACCGTTCACACAGCCGGGCCAGCACCTCCGGGTCCTTATGGACCTGGCGGGCAATGCTGTCGGCGTTGATCACCGGCAGATCCAACATTTGTGCCACAATGGTTTTGCCGGCGCCGGAAGGGCCGGTCAAGCCGATCACTTTCATGATTCCAACTCCATTTCTTCAAAAGCCGCCGCCCGCAGCAGGCGGTTATATACCGCCAGCCCCACGCCGGTGGGGTCGGGGCAGTGGACGAATACGCGGGTTATGTTTTGGTCGTCCAGCGCGCGCAAGCAGGCAAACAACCGGCGCGCTTGCTCCTCCGGCCGGTCTTGCGGGCCCAGCGAAAGGGCCGGAATGGCAACGGCCGGCAATTCTTCGGCAAAACACAGGGCTGCCGTGCCGGGTCCGGTTTGCCGGTTAACAAAGGCAACAAAGGCGGGCGAACCGGCCCGCACCAGCGTAACGCGGGCACGGGGGGCGTAATGCCGGTATTTCATGCCGGGAGAAGACACCCGGTCTAACTGCACGTTTTGGGTAACGGATGGATCGATGACCAGATCCCCCAGCACCGCTTGCAGCATGGCGGGAGTTATGCCGCCCGGCCGCAGCAGACGGGGCCGGTCCCCCACCAGCGAAACCACGGTGGATTCCACCCCCACGCTGCAGGGGCCCCCGTCATACACGGCGGCGATGCGCCCGTCCATATCCGCCAGCACGTGGGCGGCGGTGGTGGGGCTGGGACTGCCCGACCGGTTGGCCGAAGGAGCCGCCAGCGGCAGGCCGCAGGCTTCTATGATCGCCCGGGCGTCGGGATGGGACGGCAGACGCACGGCCACCGTATCGCCCCCCGCCGTTACCACGTTGGGAATGGCGGCGGTGCGGGGCAGCACCATGGTGAGCGGGCCGGGCCAATAGGCTTTGGCCAGGGCCAGCGCGGCGTCCGGTATGGCGCGGGCCACCCGGGGCAGCCAGTCCGCCGACGGGATGTGGACGATGAGGGGGTTGTCCGCCGGGCGGTTTTTGGCGGCAAAGATCTTTTGCACCGCCACAGGGTCTAACGCGTTGGCCGCCAGTCCGTACACCGTTTCGGTAGGAATGGCCACCACTTCGCCCGCCTGCAGCAGCGCCGCCGCCCGGGGCAGGTCCGCCGGGCTGTTAAACAGCAAGGTTTTCATGGTCTATCACACTTTGCAAAGCGTTCAGCGCCCGGGCGGCCAACGCCGCGTAGCGCTGTTTTTTATCGCGTATCACTTCGGGCAAAGGCGGCAGCAGGCCGAAGCTGGCCCCCATGGGCTGAAAGTCGGCCGTTGGGGTGCTAACGTGCCGGGCAAGCGCCCCCAGCATGGTTTGTTCCGGCCAGGTCACGGGCGGCAGGCCCTGCAGGCGCCGGGTCATTTGAATGCCCGCCATGATGCCGCTGGCCGCCGATTCCATATACCCTTCCACCCCGGTCATTTGGCCGGCAAAAAACAGGTCGGGCCGGGTGCGGCAGGCAAAATCGGCATTCAGCAGGCGGGGGGAATCCAAAAAGGTGTTGCGGTGCATCACCCCGAAGCGCACGTATTCGGCGTTTTTTAAGGCGGGAATAAGCCCGAACACCCGCTGTTGTTCCCCAAACAGCAGGTTGGTTTGAAAGCCCACCAGGTTATAGCGGGTGCCGGCGGCGTCTTCTTTGCGCAGCTGCAGGGCCGCCCAGGGCCGGTGGCCGGTGCGGGGATCCCGCAGGCCCACGGGCTTTAAGGGGCCGTAGCGGATGGTATCCGCCCCCCGCCGGGCCATGATCTCAATGGGCATGCACCCTTCATACACCTTGGGGTCTTGCTCAAAATCGTGCAAAGGCGCCCGCTTGGCGTTTATGAGCGCTTCGTAAAACGCTTCATATTCCGCCTTGTTCATGGGGCAGTTCAAATAATCGTCTTCCCCGCCCCGGTCGTAACGGGAAGCGGCAAAGGCGCAGGAAAGGTCCACGCTGGCGGCGGTGACGATGGGGGCCGCCGCGTCGTAAAAACTCAAGGTGTCCCGCCCCAGCAGTTGCCGCAGGGCGGCGCTGAAGGCTTCGGACGTAAGGGGGCCGGTGGCCACAATGCAGGGGCCTGCCGGCAGTTGGGTCACTTCCCCCCGCGCCACGGTGATGAGGGGGTGTTGGCTCACAGCCCGGGTAACGGCGGCGGCAAAAGCGTGCCGGTCCACCGCCAGCGCGCCCCCGGCCGGCACCCGGCAGGTGTAGGCGGTTTGCACGCACAGCGAACCCAGCCGCGCCATTTCGGCCTTTAACAGACCGCCGGCGGCTTCCACCCGCTCGGCCTTAAGGGAATTGGAACACACCAGTTCCGCAAAATCGGCGCTGTGGTGGGCGGGCGAAAAGCGATGGGGCTTCATTTCACACAAGGTGACGGGGATCCCCCGCCGGGCCAGTTGCCAGGCGGCTTCGCACCCGGCCAGCCCCGCGCCCACAACCGTTACCCGGTCAGGCATTGGTTTTGGCGGCTTTTTTGCGGCCGCGTTCGGCCTTTTTTTCAAAGCCGCAGCCTTCGCCGTTGCAGGCCAGAATGCCGCCCCGGCGCTTAAACAGGGTTTTGCCGCAGTTGGGACACACCTCGTCGGTGGGGGTATCCCAGGTCATATATTTGCAGGCGGGGTAGCCCTCGCACCCGAAATATTTGTAGCCTTTTTTGGATTTGCGCTCTACCATGCCCTTGCCGCACACGGGGCATTTGCCCTTGGCGTGGGTAACGATGGGTTTGGTGGTTTTGCAGGCCGGATAGCCCGAACAGGCCATGAATTTGCCGAACCGGCCCACTTTGATGACCATGGGCTTGCCGCAGTTGGGGCACACTTCGCCGGTTACTTCGTCCGGCACCTTGGCCCGCTTGCCTTCCATTTTGGCTTCGGCGTTGCGCAGGGTGTGCATAAAAGGATCGTAAAACCGGTCCAGCGTTTGTTCATAGGTCAGTTCCCCGGCGGCGATGCGGTCCAGATCCTGTTCCATGGAGGCGGTGAATTTGGTATCCACGATCTCTTTGAACAGGTCGCACATCAATTCGGTGGTCACCTCGCCCAGGGCGGTGGGCTTTAAGGCCTTCTTTTCCCGCTCTACGTATTCCCGCTTGATAACGGTGGCAATGGTGGTGGCGTAGGTGCTGGGGCGGCCGATGCCGGTTTTTTCCATCACGTCGGTCAAGGTGGCGTCGTTATACCGGGCGGGGGGCTGGGTGAAGTGCTGGTTGCCGGTGAGTTCCCGCAAATGCAGGCGGGAGCCTTCGGTCAGGTCGGGCAGATCTTTGGCCTCTTCCTGAGAGGCGTCCTGATACACGGCGGTGAAGCCGTCAAACTTGACCGAATAGCCGGTGGCGCGGAACAGATAGTCGCCGGCAGCGATGTCTACCGTTTGGGTGTTTTGCACGCAGTTGGCCATCAGGCTGGCCAAAAACCGCTCCCAGATCAGTTTATAGATTTTGTACTGGTCGGCGGACAGCACGGGTTTTACCCGCTCGGGGGTCAGGTCCACCAGGGTGGGGCGAATGGCTTCGTGCCCGTCCTGCGCGCCGGCGCGGGTTTTGAAATAACGGGGCTTGGCAGGCAAATACCGTTCGCCGTAGGTTTGGGCGATATAGGCGTTGCCGGCGGCCCGGGCTTCTTCGGAAATACGCACCGAATCGGTACGCATATAGGTGATAAGACCGGTGGCGCCCACGCCGGGCACGTCCACCCCTTCATACAGCGCCTGGGCGGCGCGCATGGTGCGCTCACCCGTCATGCCGAACTTGCGGGCGGCGTCCTGCTGCAGGGTGGAGGTGATAAAAGGCGGATAGGGCTGTTGGTTGCGGGTGCTTTTTTTCACCTTTTGCACCGTAAAATCGGCCTGGGCCAGGGCGGCGCGAATGGCTTGCGCCTGGTCGGCGGTATGGATCTCCACCTTTTCGCCGGCAGCGGTGGTGACCAGTTTGGCCATGAACGCCCGGCTGGTGGGTTTTTGACTGAGTTTGGCGTCGATCGACCAGTATTCCTCCGGCACAAAGGCGCGGATCTCTTTTTCCCGGTCTACGATCAGGCGCACCACCACCGACTGCACCCGCCCGGCCGACAGGCCCCGGCGCACTTTTTTCCACAAAAAGGGGCTGAGCTTGTAACCCACGATGCGGTCCAGCACCCGGCGGGCCTGTTGGGCGTCCACCAGGTTTTGGTCAATGGCGCGGGGGGCGGCCAGCCCTTCCTGCACGGCGGATTTGGTGATGGCGTTGAAGGTGATGCGGTTTTTCTCCTTGGCGCCCAGCGCCAGCACCTGGGCCAGGTGCCAGGCAATGGCCTCCCCTTCCCGGTCGGGGTCGGTGGCCAGCAGCACGCCGTCGCTTTCGGCGGCGGCCGCCTGCAGATTTTTGATGATATCCTCCTTGCCGGGGGCTACCACATATTTGGGAGTAAAGTGACCGTCGTCACTGATGCTCATGGTTTTTTGGGGCAGGTCGCGGATATGGCCCACAGAGGCCATGACCCGGTAGCCGCTGCCCAGGTATTTTTGCACGCTTTTGATTTTGGAGGGGGACTCCACGATTACGAGTTTGGACATTGTAACACGTCTCCTCACGGATTAAATGGCAACATACCGGCCGGTGGGGTCACGGGCGATCAACCCGTCCAGTTCCAGGCCGGTCAAGGCGCTCATAAGGGCGGCGGGGGCAAGGCCGGTGGCCGCCACCAGATCGTCCGTCAGCGCCGAATGCATATCTAAAATAGTATTATACACCATAGCCGCCGGTTCTGACAAGTCTTTTTGTGGCCGGTTGGCCGGCTTTTGTGCCGGGGCTGGCTGCGCAGCCGGTTTGGCCGGGGCCGGCGGGGCGGTTTTGGCGGTTTTGGCAGGTTTTAACTGCCCCTCTTCAGGCGGTTCCAGGGAAAAACTGTCCTGATTCCAGTAGTCTTGCATGGCCCTGGCCCGTTCCAGATCAAAGGTGAAATGATAGGGCGCGGCCCGGTAGGCGTCTACCAGGTCCAGCCCGGTGAACACGGGGGTGGCGCCGTCTTGCAGCAGCTTGTTGCTGCCAAAATAGGAGGGCGACAGCACGCCCCCCGGCACGGCAAACACGTCTTTGCCCTGCTCCAGCGCACAGTCGGCTGTGATGAGCGAGCCGCTTTTTTCACCGGCTTCCACCACCACGGTGCCCAGCGACAACGCGGCGATAAGCCGATTGCGCACCGGGAAAGAATAACGGGTAGCCGGCTGCCCGGGCGGGTATTCCGAAATGACGGCGCCGGAAGCGGCAATCGCCTGCCGCAGCGGCCGGTTTTGGGGTAAATAGCGGGTGCCGAGCCCACAGCCCAGCACGGCCACGGTCAGCCCTTTTACGTCCAGCGCCGCCTGATGGGCCGCGGCGTCGATACCCAGCGCGCCGCCGCTTACGATCACCATGCCGGCGGCAGCCGCCACCGTAGCAATGCGGCGGGTGGCTTTTTCCCCATAGCGGGTGGGTTTGCGGGTGCCCACAATGCTGACGAAGGGGCGGGTGGCGCTGTTGGGCAGGGTGCCTTTGCCGTATATCACGCAGGGCATGTCGTTCAGCGCCCGAAAAGGATCGGGATAGGCGGGATCGTCCGGCGTTAACAGCCACACCCCCTGCCGGCGGCACTCGTCCCAAACGGCGCGGGCGGCGGCAAAAGGCTTAGCCAAAATAGCGCGGCGCATACGGTCGGTAAGGCCGGCGCATTCCGCCAGTTGGGCGGGGGTGGCGTCAAACACCTGCCGGGCGGATCCAAACCGGTGAAGCAGGGTGTGAATGTGGCGGTTGGGCACGCCCAACGCCTGTTGCAGGGCAACCCAATATAAGGCATGGCTGTTGGTCATACGCTTTGCCCCCGGTTTGTCATTTCCCACAGCAAAATACAGGCGGCCGCCGCCGCGTTAAGGGATTCCGCCCGGCCGGCCATGGGAATGGTGACGCGTTTGCGGCAGGCGGCGGCGGTGGCGGGGGTGAGACCGTTGGCTTCGTTGCCGATGACCACGGCGCAGGCAGGCTCAAACACGGTTTGCCCGGCGGCCCATTCTCCCTGCCGCACCACGGCGGCATAGGTGGTAACGCCAAGGGCATGCAGCGCCGAAAGCGCGTCGGCCACCGGCGCCTGAAACACCGGCAGGCGCAGCAGCGCCCCCATGGAAGCCCGCAGGGCTTTGGGGTGGTAGGCTTCGCAGCCGCCGCACACCAGCAGGCCGTTTATGCCCAGGGCTTCGGCCGTGCGGGCAATGGCCCCCAGGTTGGCGGGGTCGGCCAGATTTTCCAGCACCGCAAAACGACCGCCCTGTTGGGGCAGTCTGCCATAGGTGGGGGTTTGGCACAAACACAGCACCCCCTGGGGAGATTCGGTGTCGGCCAAACGCGCCATAACGCCATCGCTTACCGTATAGGTCCGGGCGGCCGCGGCGCGCATACGCGCCGCTTGCGCCCCAAACGCCTGTTCAAACGCCGGGGTGACGAACAGGGTGTGGATCACGCCGCCGTTTTCGGCCGCGTCTAAACACAGACGCAGGCCCTCCGCCGCAAACAGCCCCTCCTGCCGGCGGGCTTTGGCGGTGGTTACGATCTTGCGGGCTTGCTTGATGACGGGATTGGTGTTAGACGTAATGATCATAGGAAAAAGATTCGCCCGAAGTCAGAAACATCGGGCGATGACAGATGGTTTTACAGCGCCTGCTTGGCCTGCGCGACCAGGGCGGCAAAAGCGGCGGGATCGGCAATGGCGATCTCGGAGAGCATTTTGCGATTCAGGGCGATATTGGCTTTTTTAAGGCCGTTCATAAAGGTGGAATAATTCATGCCTTCCGCGCGGACAGCAGCCGAAATACGGGTGATCCACAGGCGGCGGAAATCCCGTTTGCGCTGTTTGCGGCCGATGTAGGCATAGTTGCCCGACTTCATGACCGCCTGCTTGGCGGTTTTGAACAAGCGATGCTTGGAACCAAAGTAACCTTTGGCCAGCTTTAATGTTTTCTTTCTGCGTTTGCGCGTCATCATTGCGCCTTTTACTCGTGCCATTATGCATTAACCTCCGTTCTTATTTGTAGGGGACCAGGCGCTTGATCTGCGCGCAGTTGGTCACGTCGGCCACCGACACTTTACGCAGGTTGCGTTTGCGTTTGGTACTCTTTTTGTTGAGAATGTGCGACTTGAAAGCGTGGGCCCGCATGGGCTTGCCGTTTTTGGAGAGTTTGAAACGCTTTTTGGCGCCGCTGTGAGTTTTGATCTTCGGCATTTGAAATATCCTCCTTAATAATGTTCAAGCATAGTATGGCGACCCGCCGGGGCATTACTTTTTGGGGGCCATAAACATCAGCATTTGTCTGCCTTCCATTTTGGCGGGTTTTTCCACCACCGCCACCTCGGCCATTTCGGCGGCAAACCGGTCCATATTGGCCTGGCCGATTTCGGGATGCCCCATTTCACGGCCGCGGAACCGAATGGAAACCTTAAGCTTGTTGCCGGCGGCAATAAACTTTTTGGATTGGTTGACCTTGGTGTTGAAATCGTGAACGTCGATATTCAGCGAAAGACGGATCTCTTTGAGTTCGATCACCCGCTGGTTTTTCTTTGCCTCTTTTTCCCGCTTGGCCTGATCGAACCGGTATTTACCGTAGTCCATGATCTTGCACACGGGGGGCTGGGCCTGAGGCGCGATCTTAACCAGGTCCATATTCCGCTCGTCCGCCTGGCGCAAGGCTTCGGCGATGGGCAGAATACCCAGTTGCTGACCGTCGGCCGTGATCACACGTACCTCTTTGTCCCGAATTTCTTCGTTAATGGGAAGTTCCGACTTGCTAATGTGAAAACACCTCCTACATGATCCACAAAGAAAAGGATGGGCAAACACCCATCCTCACAACATACAAAAGGACCCGCCCGCAGGCAAGGACTTTTCCATATTGACCGGCCGGACGCACTGAAAGGTCGGACGGTGAGACGGGCAATGCCGCTGCTTTGTTTGCTAAAGCATTGTAACAGACAAACCGGCGCTTGTCAAGAGAAAATTTGCAAAAACGGGGGGTTGCCTCAAAAAAAGCCGTCCGGAGGGACACTTGCCATAAAGCAGGTGTCCCTCGCGGTCGTTATACGTGTTTCAGGCAAAAGTATCATTCATTAATCTAACAGTATAACGCAGGCGGGGAGAAATCCCCGCCTCGATATAAATTCAACTTTTTTTGTGTTTTTCGATCGTCGCTTTGTACGTGTCATTTTCAAGCAATTTTACGTTTCGTGGATTCTTCCACGATAACGCGCTATTCACACAGTAAGAAAGAAGATCGTCTGTGCCGTGACTTTTTACGCACGCATCGAGCAACGGTTTGTCTGCTTTTGACATCTCCTGTAGTTTTGAGACGGCTAAAAGATACTTGTCGGTGATCCTGATGATATCTTCTTCTTTCCCACCGCGGAACTCCCGGGCAATCAGGTCATTTTGAAGTCTTCCGAAAGCGACGTAAGCTTGTTCGACAAGATACGCATCTTCAAGTTCACAACCGAGCCGGTATACACCATCTGCAATATTTTCAACCTTTTTCACCATTGTTTCATACGAAATCTCTGAATCATAGAAATACGACTTTAC
>CADBNN010000017.1 GCA_902796075.1 Oscillospiraceae bacterium
CCGGCCGATTCGGGCTGAAAACATCCGCTGTCCACGCACACCTTCAGCACCTCGTCCAACCGGGCGGCGTCGCCGGTCAGGGTCACATATTTCATTTTTTCAACCGACATGATCTCACCTCGTCTGGGTTTGGGCTTTCCCTATGGGCAGCAGGGAAAGAATGGTTTCGGGCGGCATGCCGTAGCGCACGCCTTCGGTAACGGTGGTTAAACACCGCAGCCGTGTGCGGGAAAGCAGCATGTAGGCGATGAGCAAAGAAGGGATCTCCACCCGAAAACGAATGATCTTGCGGCAGTGGTCGTACAGCGCGCTTTCCAGCGCCACGTCGGCGGGCAGGTCGGCTTTCACATAGGCGCCGTAGCGGGACCGCTTCACAAAATCCAGCGTTTGTTCATAGTTCATGGTTTGCAGCTGCTGCAGCTGCTTGGGCGAAAGGGTGCCCCGGTCGGAAAGCACCAGCCCGCCCGCCTGCTGGGGAAAATACTGCTTGCAGCGCAGGGCTTTTTGCAAATTGTCCACGTCCACCAGCATGGCGAATATTTGCGCGCCGCCCCGGTATTGGCTCGGGTCCTTGGCAAACAGGGCGGTCACCTGGCGGTAATACACCCGCAGCAGCGAATCTTCCAGCCGGCCCAGGTGGATGGGCGCGCCGGCGGGGGGCAGGTTTTCGGCCACGGCCGGCAGCAGGGGGTGCCCCGCCAGCAGCCGCACCAGATCCGAAAGAGAATCGGTTTCGGCCAGCGCCGCCACGTCAAAGGAAATATGTTCCCGGAAAAAGGCGGGCACACGGGGGGCGAATTGCCGGGCGGTGCCGGCGTTGTAATGCCGGGCAAAGGAAAGCAGCAGGTCCACCGCCAGATAGCCCGCCGGGATCTGATACAGTTCCGAACCCAAAAACCGGTCGAACCGGAACAAAGACCCCAGATCTTCGTAAAACTGGTATTGCAGCAGCTGTTCAATATTGTCCCGGTGGGGGGTGGCGCCGGTTTCGGCCAGCACGGCGGCAAAATCCTCCCGTTCCCGCAGGGCGGCCAGCAGTTCGGGCATGCCCCCGCAGGCGGCCAGGGCGGCGTAATCCTCGGGGGTGAAAAACCGGCCGTATCGGGCCCGGATGCGGGCGGCCACCGCTTGCTGGGATTGGTTAACACCCATGGCGGCTCACTCCTTCGTCACCCGGTCTACAATATGTTCCAGCCAGGCGTCGCCGCATTGGGCATAGCGGTCGTTGAGCTGCTGCATGCGGCGTTGGGCCGTTTGGCGGGTTTGTTCGGCGTGGCGGGCCACGGCTTCGGCCTGCTGTTCTTCAAACGCCTTGGTTTTTTGCCGGGCTTTGGCATACAGTTCGTCCCGCAGGCGCTGGGCTTCGGCGGGGGTTTCGGCGTCTATGGCGTCGGCCGCCCGGCGGGCGGCTTCCACCTGCTGGCGGGCCGCTTTATCCAGCGTTATAATCTCCATGATCTCCATGGTTGGCTCATCTCCCTGAAAAACCGCGTGGTACGATTGATTTCTCTATCTCATATAATACATCTTATCATACACCTTTTAGACCGAAAAAACAAGGGTAAAATGCAAAAAAAGCGCCGGCTTGCGATCGTGCGGATCACAGGCCGGCGACGGGTCGTTGATTATTGATTATCTTCGATGTAGCGCACCAAATCGCCCACGGTTTTGAGCTTTTCGGCTTCTTCATCGGGAATTTCCACTTCAAATTCATCTTCCACCGACATGAGCACTTCCACCAGGTCCAGGCTGTCGGCGCCCAAATCGTCCGAAATGCCAACGTCCATCGAGATCTGTTCGGGCTTCATATCCAACTGTTCACACAAAATGGAAACTACTTTTTCGTATACCATAAATCTTACTCCTTTTGCAAAAGTATGGTCTAATAGAATAATAGAAAACTTTGGAGCGTTTGTCAACCGTTAAATGCCAAAAAGTTAAAAAAATCTCAATCTTTTTGCTCGGCCAGTCGCCGCACCATTTCCCGGCTGCTGTAATACACGTTGCCGCAGCCCATGGTGATGATCAGTTCGCCCGCCTGCCGGTGAGCCAGGGCTTCCCGGGCGCAGGCCGAAAGGTCGGGGCACACCACCGCGCCGGGCAGTTCGGCGGCCAGGTCTTCCGACCGGATGGTGCCCGGATCTTTTTCCCGCCCGCCCATAATGGGGGAAAGGATCACCCGGTCGGCCAGTTTGAGCACCCGGATGAATTCGTCTTTCAAATCGCTGGTGCGGGAAAAGGTGAAGGGCTGAAACACCGCCGTAACCCGGGAAAATCCCATGCCGGCGGCGGCTTTTAGCACCGCTTCTATTTCGGCGGGATGGTGGGCGTAATCGTCGGCAATGGTCAGTTCGGGCGTGTGCAGCAAAATTTCGAATCGCCGCGCCACGCCGGGAAAACTGCCAATGCCCGCGGCAATGGCGGCGGGGGATACGCCCAGCACGTCGCAGGCCGCGGCGGCGGCCAGAGCGTTCAGCACGTTGTGGCGGCCGGGCACCCGCAAAACCACCGGCGTAAGGGGCCGGCCGGCTTTGCACAGGGTAAAGCGGTAAAAGCCCCGTTCCTGGGTCAGGTCGGCGGCGGTGTAATCCCACGCCCCGTCAATGCCGAAGGTCAGCCGGTGGGGATGGTGCTGTGTCACCTGCATGGCGGGGGCGTCGTCGCCGCACACCAGGGCAGTGGCGCAGGCGTCGCAAAACTTGGCAAAGGCGCCCCGCAGCCCTTCCATGGAACCGTAGCATTCCAAATGGTCCCGGTCCACGTTCAGCAAAACGCCCACGTCCCGTTTCAGTTCCAAAAAGGTGCCGGCAAATTCGCAGGCTTCCACCACCATCACGTCCGGCCCGCCCAGCTTGCCGTTGCCGCCAATGCTGGTCAAAAAGCCCCCCAGTTGGGCGGAGGGATCCCGTCCGTCTTCCAGCAGCACGTGGGTGATCAGCGACGACGTGGTGGTTTTGCCGTGAGTGCCGGCCACCGCCACCACCGTGTTAAAGCGGGCGGTCAGTTCGCCCATCAGCTGGGCGCGGGTGATCACCGGCATATGCGCCCGGGCGTATTGCAGTTGGGGATGGTCTGCCGGAATGGCGGCTGAATGCACGCACAGGTCGGCCCCGTCCACGTTGTGGGGGTCGTGGGAATAGGTAATGGCAATGCCGGCTTCTTCCAGCCGGCGGGTGTTATCGCTGTGGGAATGGTCCGAACCGGTCACGGTATAGCCCATTTCCTTGAGCATCAGCGCCTGGGCGGCCATGCCGGCCCCGCCAATGCCGATCATATGAATGGTTTGTTCTTGCGGATGGGCCGCTAAATACATAAGATCACCTGATTTATGGATTGTTATGTAGCATACGCCGCTACGGGATTTGTTATTCTTACTCTAACACAAAATGCCGCCGCGCGCAAGGGGAAAAAACGCATTTGGCTCGCGGGCTTTCGTCCGGGCCGGAATGATTTGCATTCCGGCGGGTTTTGTGTTATACTATACTTTGTTTTACAAAAGGAGTGATGGGTGTGGCGACGTATTTCGCCGGAGCATTTGACGTGGCGGTCGTCGGCGCCGGCCACGCGGGGATCGAAGCGGCCCTGGCGGCGGCGCGGCTGGGCTGCCGCACGGTGGTGTTCACCGTTTCGCTGGACTGGGTGGGCAATATGCCCTGCAATCCCTCCATCGGCGGCACCGCCAAAGGTCACCTGGTGCGGGAGATAGACGCTCTGGGCGGTGAAATGGGGCGGGCGGCCGACGCCAACACCCTGCAAAGCCGCATGCTCAACCGCGGCAAAGGCCCGGCGGTCCATTCGCTGCGGGCGCAGATCGACCGGCGGGATTACAGCGGCGATATGAAGCACCGGCTGGAATTGCAGCCCGGTTTAACGGTGAAGCAGGCGGAAGTGACCGACCTGGCCCAAACCGAAGCCGGCTGGCAGCTCACCACCCATCTGGGGGCGCAATACGCCGCCCGGGCGGTGATTTTGGCCACCGGCACCTTTTTAGACGGCAAGATCCACGTGGGGGACGTGCATTATGCCAGCGGCCCCGACGGCATGGCTTCGGCCGGGCGGCTGGCGGCGTCGGTCAAGGCGCTGGGCCTGCCCGTGCGCCGGTTCAAAACCGGCACCCCCGCCCGGGTGCTGAAAAGCAGCATCGATTTTTCGGTGCTGGAACGCCAGCCGGGAGACGACCGGGTGGTGCCCTTTTCCTTCGATACCCTCACGCCGCCCCAAAACAAATGCGACTGCTACATCGCCTGGACCAACGACGCCACCAAGCAGGTCATTCTCAACAATCTGGAACGCTCGGCCATGTACGGCCATCACATTGAAGGGGTGGGGCCCCGCTATTGCCCCAGCATTGAAGATAAGATCGTGCGCTTTCCCGACAAGCTGCGCCACCAAACCTTTATAGAGCCCTGCGGCCTGCATACGGAAGAAATGTATTTGCAGGGGCTGTCCAGCTCTTTGCCCGAAGACGTGCAGGTGGCCATGTACCGCACCATTCGCGGGCTGGAAAAGGTGGAGATCATGCGCCCGGCCTACGCCATTGAATATGATTGCGTAGACCCGCTGGCGCTCAAACCCTCGCTGGAACTCAAACAGTGGCCGGGCCTTTACGGGGCGGGCCAGTTCAACGGCTCTTCCGGTTATGAAGAAGCCGCCGCCCAG
Organism: Oscillospiraceae bacterium; assembly: GCA_902796075.1. Classification (GTDB taxonomy): domain Bacteria; phylum Bacillota; class Clostridia; order Oscillospirales; family Acutalibacteraceae; genus UMGS1484. The sequence continues at coordinate 4,660 of CADBNN010000017.1, forward strand.
GGGCTCATCGCCGGCATCAACGCCGCCCGGCAGGTGCAGGGCAAGCCGCCCTATATTCCCCTGCGGTCGGAATCCTACATCGGCACCCTCATCGACGATCTGGTGACCAAAGGCTGTTCCGACCCCTATCGCATGATGACCTCCCGTTCGGAATACCGGCTGGTGCTGCGGCAGGACAACGCCGAAGAACGGCTGCTGCCCACCGGCTACGCCCTGGGGCTGGTTTCAAGCGAGCGCATGGCCCGCTTTGAAGAACGGCAGGCCCAAAAGCAGGCGGAACTCGCCCGGGTGCAAACCACCGTGCTGCCGCCGTCGGACGCGCTAAACGCCCTGCTGGCCGCCCGGGACACCGCTCCCGTTGCCACCGGCGTTAAACTGGCCGACCTGCTGCGCCGCCCCCAACTGCATTACGACGATCTGGCCCCTGTGGACGCCACCCGTCCCGCCCTGCCGGACAGCGTGACCGAACAGGTGGAGATCGAACTGAAATACGCGGGCTACATCCGCCGCCAGCAGGCCCAGATAGACGAACAAAAGCGGCTGGAATGCCGCCGCCTGCCCGCCCCGGTCAACTACGCCGCCATTACCGGCCTGCGGCTGGAAGCGGTGGAAAAACTCATGCGGGTGCAGCCCCAAAGCATCGGCCAGGCCGCCCGCATTTCGGGCGTTTCGCCGGCGGATATTTCGGTGCTGCTCATTTGGCTTGAAAAATCGAAAACAACAGGTGATACCCTTGAAAACGTATGAAAACCAAACCTTCCCCCAGGAGCGTGCGCTGTACGCCGCCCGGGGCGCGGTGCTGCGCCATTGCGCGTTTGACGGCGCCGAAGACGGGGAATCGGCCTTAAAAGAGGCCGCCGACGTAACGCTGGAAGATTGTTATATGAATTTGCGCTACCCCTTGTGGCACGTGCAGGGCGCCCGGCTTACCCGCTGCACCATGACCGAACTGTGCCGGGCCGCTTTGTGGTATGCCCGGGATATCCACATTGAAAATTGTGAAATGGGGGGCATTAAAGCCCTGCGGGAATGCGAAAGCGTAACCCTGCAAAACACCCGGGTGGTTTCGCCCGAATTCGGCTGGCGCAGCCGGCATATTCAGCTCACCGATTGCCGCGTGCAGGGGGAATACCCCTTTTTTATGGCAAGCGACCTGCGGGCCGACCGCCTGCGTTTGCAGGGCAAATACTCGTTTCAATATGTGCAAAACGCCCTGTTGGAAGACGCGGTGCTGGACACCAAAGACGCCTTTTGGCACGCGCACAACGTGACCCTGCGCCGGTGTGAGATCAAAGGGGAATACTTTGCCTGGTATGCCGACGGCCTTACCCTGGACCGGTGCCGCATCATCGGCACCCAGCCCTTGTGCTATTGCAAAAATCTTACCTTGATCGATTGCGAAATGGAACAGGCCGACCTGGCCTTTGAATACAGCGACGTGCAGGCCACCGTGAAGGGGTCGATCGATTCGGTCAAAAACCCTCTCAGCGGCAGCATCACCGCCGACGCCATCGGGCAGATCCTGCTCACGCCCGACAGCCTGCACCCCTGCCGCTGCCGCATTGCCACCCGCGATTGACACCTTTTTTCTGCACAAAAAACCGGACCCGTCCCGTTGGGGGATGGGTCCGGTCGTTTTATACCGGTCAAGCCAGCGGCTCAAAATCCTCGGCGCCGTGCTTGCACAGGGGGCAGATGAAATCGGGGGGCAGGGTATCGCCTTCATACACGTAACCGCAAATTTTGCACACAAAGCCTTTTTTCTTTTCGGCCGTGGCGGCGGGCTTGGGCTTGATATGGTCAAAATAATCGGCATAGGTGACCGACGCTTCGCCGCTCAGCACCTTGGCTTCGGTGATCTCGGCAAAAAACACGGTGTGGGTCTCATATTCCACCGTTTGTATCACCTTGGCCGACAAAAAGGCGTTGGCGTAGCGGGTGAGATACACCACCCCGTTGGCGCTGCGGGCCACGTCGGGCTGGTCGGCCAGCTTGTCGCAGTTGCGGCCGCTGCGGAAGCCGTAATCCTGAAAAACGCGGAAGGGCACGTCGGCCGACAAAACGGAAACGTTGAACACCCCCGTTTGCTTCACCATGTCGTGGGTGAGGTTTTGCTTGTTCACCGCAATGGAAATGCGTTTGGGGCTGTCGGTCACCTGGGTCACGGTGTTGATGATGCAGCCGTTGTCTTTGTCGCCCGCTTTGGCCGAAAGCACAAACAAACCGTAAGACAGTTTGAACAGGGCGTTTTGTTCCACGGGCGAACCGTCGTGCACCACCGTGGGGCGGGGCAGGGAATCGGCCAGTTGGTCGGCCAACGCGTCCAGCCTGGCCAGCTGGTCTTCTTTCAGGGCCGATTTCAGCGTAACGGTCGGCTCTAACAGGGTCATGTTTTTCAGCCCGGCCAGCAGGTCTTTCATCAGCCCGCCGGCGGTGGGGGCCCAGCTGCCGTTTTCTATAAGCGCCACCGTGCGGTTTTGCAGGTTGTGGGCGCACAGGTCGTGCAGCAGGTTTTCCATGTTCACAAAAATGCCGGCGTTATAGGTGGTGGTGGCCAGCACCAGGTGACTGCAGCGGAAGGCTTCTGCCACCAGATAGGAAGCGTGGGTAACCGAAGCGTCATACAGCCGCACGTCGCTCACGCCCCGCCCGGCCAGCTTGCCGGCCAGTATCTCGGCGGCGTTTTCGGTGTTGCCGTAAACCGACGTGTAAATGATCACCACGCCCTGGTCTTCGGGCGTATAGGTGCTCCAGCGCTGATACTTTTCCACAAACAGCCCAATGTTTTTGCGCCACACCGGGCCGTGCAGGGGGCAGATCATTTCGATTGCCAACCCGGCGGCCTTTTTCAGCAAAGCCTGCACCTGGGTGCCGTATTTGCCCACAATGTTGGTGTAATAACGGCGGGCCTCGGCCATGTCAAAGGGGGCTTCGTCCGCAAACATATTGCCGCCCAGCGCCCCAAAGGTGCCGAACGCGTCGGCCGAAAACAGAATTTTGTCGGTGGCGTCATAGGTCACCATCACTTCCGGCCAGTGCACCATGGGGGCCATGACAAAGCGCAGCACGTGGCGGCCGGCGCCGAAGGTGTCGCCCTCCTTCACCGTCAGCAGGCGGCCGTCGGTTTCAAAGGTGAAAAACTGCCGTATCATGGCGGCGGTTTTGGCGTTGCAAATAACGGTCACGTCCGGATATTTTTCCACCAGCTGCTGCAGGGTGGCGGCGTGGTCGGGCTCCATGTGATTCACGATCACTGCGTCCAGCGGCCGGTCACCCAGTAAATGGGCCAGATTTTCAAAAAACACGCGGCTCACCGCATGGTCCACCGTGTCTAACAGCACGGCCTTTTCGTCCAACAGCAAATAGGCGTTGTAAGAAACGCCCTGCGGAATGGGGTACACGCTTTCAAACAGGGCCAGGCGCCGGTCGTTGCCGCCCACCCAAAACAAATCGCGGGTAATCGCTCGCTCGCAATGCATGGAACATACCTCCAAAGGATTTTTATCACTGTTTTAATACTACCGCCCCGCGGGCAAAAAAGCAAGAAAAATCTCAAAATCAGCCCCCGGATTTTTGATCCGCAAGGCGAAAAACGGCGGCCCGACGCGAATTATACTATTTGTAATATTTTTCGTTGAAAAACGGTTGTAAAAGTGGATTATGTCAACTGAAAAACTTTATGCCCTTTCGACCGTTTGCGGGCTCGCGAAGTTTGTTGATTTTTGTCGAAATACCCTTTAAAGCCAGTTGTACCAAGGGTTTGCGGTGTGTTGAAAACTGTGTTGAAAGTGTCGATTACTTTGAGTATAGGCAAAAGTTTTTTCATGATTATGTAAAGGCGTGAACATTTTGATTTGTTCATTTTTTCACCGGCCGTTCGGCCGAAAAAACCGAAAAAAATCCTGCAAAATCTATTGATTTACCCTCCATTTATGGTAAAATAAAAGCGAAGGCGTATTTTCTTTTGTTTCAACACACACGGGCGGGCGCGCTCGCCCGAGGCAGGACGGTGAAGTATGGACGCGATCATGTCGGCATTATCCCGGGGCGTAAACGATATCTTCGGCGTGCTCAAGGGCATATCCGTTGGCGATATTCTGGACGTCATCATTTTAACGTTTTTGATTTATAAAGCCATTCAGCTGGTGCGGGATACCCACGCCGGCCAGCTGCTCAAGGGCGTGGTATATCTGGTGCTGTGCAACATCGTGGTCAACCTGCTGGATATGACCATTATGAAAATGGTGTTTCAGGTGGTATGGTCGGTGGGGCTCATCGCCATTGTTATCGTGTTTCAGCCGGAACTGCGCCATTTGGTAGAACGGCTGGGCCGCAGCAAGATCGGCCTGTTCGGCCGCACCATTTCCATGGAAGCGGAAGAACGCCAGCTGCGCGCCACCATTGAAGAACTGGTGAAAGCCTGCGTCGCCATGGCCGAATCCAAAACCGGCGCCCTGATCGTGCTGGAGCAAAACACCGTGCTAAGCGACGTGGTGGATTCCGGCACGCTGGTAGACGCGGCCATTTCCCGCGAGCTGCTGTGCAACGTGTTTTATCCCAAATCCCCCCTGCACGATGGGGCAGCGGTCATCCGCGGCGGGCGCATTTACGCGGCGGCCTGCATTTTGCCCCTCACCCAAAATCACGACCTGGACCGGGAACTGGGCACCCGCCACCGTTCGGCCATCGGCCTTTCGGAAGTATCCGACGCGCTGGTGCTGGTGGTGTCGGAGGAAACCGGCGTGATCTCGCTTGCCAACCACGGCCAGCTGACCCGGGATTTTGATTCCATCACCCTCACCACCAAACTGGAAGAACTGCTCATCGGCGACCGGTTTGAAAAACGCAAAATCACCAAAGCCAAAAAGGATCAGGGCAAAGGAGGCGACCGGCGTGGCTAAACTTACCGCCATTCTCAATCACAACCGGTTTGTGCTGGCGCTTTCGTTTGTACTGGCTATTCTCATCTGGTTCGTTGTGTCCATCGCCTACAGTCCCCAAACCGACCGCAACATCGCCCAGGTGCCCATTGAAATATCGTTTTCCGACAGTGAATCGGGCTATAAGGCCTATACCAAAACCGAACTGCTTGCCACGGTGGAAGTTACCGGCAAAAAATATGTGGTAGAGCAGTTGGGCGTGGATTCGCTGGTGGTGAGCGCCACGGCGGACGCCGTTACCGGCACGGGCAATTACACGTTGAACGTGCAGGCCCGCAAACGCACGGGCGGCGGGGATTACACGGTGGTTTCGGTCACGCCCTCCACCATCAACGTAATGGTGGACGTGGAACGCACCGCCCAGTTTGATGTGCGCATCGACTGCGTGGGCGCCACGGTGGAAGAATTGTCCTCCGAAAACGAAAATATGCTGCTGGTGCCGACCTTTGTGAAGGAAGAAAACGCCACCGTTACCGTTACGGGGCCGGATTCCCAGGTTTCCCGCATTGCTTACGTGGCGGCCGAAGCCCAGGTGAACAAGCAGTTGACCGAATCCACCCAATATACCGCTTCGCTGGTGGCTTACGACAGTTTGGGCAACGTGCTGTACGACGCGGCCAACAACGTCTCCACCCTCAGTTTCGTCACCTTTTCTTACGATACGGCCGATATCATGGCCAACGTGAATTTGCGGCGTGTGGTGCCGCTGGCTTGTGCCGTAAGCGGCGCGCCTGCCTCTCATCCGGACATTTTACTGCACGAGATCACCGGCAGCGCCGGCGGACAGGACTCCGTGGTCACCACCGTCAGCATCCAGGGCGCGGTCGACGTGGTCCGGCAAATCGAAGAGATCACGCTGGACGGCACGGTGGATTTCACCAAGATCGTACCCGGCAAAGCCGACAGTTTCCGGTTTGAACTGCAGCTGCCGGTGATGGCGGGCGTGACCTTTGACGAATACACCAAGCTTTCAGACGTGTATTTTGTGGCCGAAGTGGAAGACGACGGCCTGGAGGCCCGCACCTTTGACGTGCCGGCAACCGCCGTTTCGGTGCAGGATCTGCCCGCTTCCTACAATTCCATGGTGGTTTCGGCGCTGAAAGGCATCACGGTGGTGGGCCCCGCCGACCGGGTGGAATCCCTCACGGCAGACGATCTGAAAGTCACGGTAGACGGTTCTTCCATCAACACCACCGGCACTTCGTCGCTGGTGCCCGTTATTCAGGTCAAAAACAACCGCACCTGCTGGATCACCGGCACCTACCAGGTGGTGGTGGCGGTCAGCGCCGCCGAATCGTAAGCTCATAAAAGACTTGACACCGCTTTGGGAAAGGGCTATAATAGTTTCCGTTCCCAAAGCGGTTTGCTCGCCAAAAGGGCGTGTGCCGCCTGCTTAACGGCGGCGTGCGGAACTTAATATTTGCTGGTGTGGCGGAACTGGCAGACGCCCGGGACTTAAAATCCCGTGAGGGCAACATCGTACCGGTTCGATCCCGGTCACCAGCACCAGAAAAAAGCACGCGGTAAGCGTGCTTTTTTCAATGATGTTTGCCCTGTCGGGCAAATGATGTGCGCTTCGCGCATGATGCCGCTTCGCTAATGATGTGTGCCTGCGGGCACATAGGGCAAACATCGCATCATTGCGGCACGAAGTGACGCAACATCATTTCGGAGCGCAAGCGGAGATACATCATCAGCCGCC
>CADBNN010000018.1 GCA_902796075.1 Oscillospiraceae bacterium
ATGGGACAAGTTTTTGTCGTTGATTATCACAAATTCGACGGCACAGTAGAGAGAAAGTATTATATTGCAGACGGAACAGTCTGGCAGAATATGCCTTCAACAAAGGAGTTTTTGCTTCGTGAAATGTCTCCTATCGGAAAGATGCTCTGACGGTTGCAGGCAGAGAATACTAGGCAAGTTGCTTTGGCAAGTAGGATATCTAACTAATCGGATTATGCAACGAAGTTTTGCAGGACAACAAAAACCCGCCGACAGCCTCAACTGTCGGCGGGTGATTTTTATTCATGATTCAGCGGATACTTGGCATTATGCCACCACATCGGTGGGGGTCACCACCGGTTCGGGCTGCTGAGATTGCCGGGGTGCAGCCGCTTGGGCAGGCCGGGCGCGCTCGGTCACGGTTACGGTAACGACCTTGCTGTAAGCAACGCTTTGGCCGGTGGGCTTGCCGTCGGCGCCGTATTGCCGCGGATCGTCATATTCCACCTGCACCGTAAAGACTTCGGCGGCGTTAAGCGTTAAGGCGCCGGTTACTTCTTCGCCCCGGGCGGTCACTACGCAGGGCAGCCGGCGACCGGCCTTCCACACCGCCACGGCGGTGGGATCCCACGTAATGCTTTCGCCTTCGGTCACCGTTAACTGCAAAGCGCCGTCTTGCACCCGGTCGTCGTTCCATTCCACCGTGGGGGCAATGGGAGCCTGCACGGGCGCGGCAGACAATTCGGCAGGCGCTTCTTGCGGCGCGGCCGCCTTGGGCGCGTATACATAGCCGCCTTCGATCGCCTTGCCTACGTACTGCGCCGCGGGCGCCCGGTTATCGGAAATCTGCGTTTGTCCCACCGCTGCGGACAGAGACACCACGCCGGTGCCGGCCCAGATCACGTCGGGCTGGTTTTCGGCGGTCACGGTATATTGCCAGGCGGCTTGTTCGGCGGCAAACAGCGCGCCGGCAGCCGCTTGCACCGCTTCGCCCGGCATGGCCTGGGCTTGGGCGGCGGTAATGCTGTTATACTGAGTAAAGGCGCCGTTGATGACCAGCGAGGTGTTTTGAACGGTGGCAGCGGCGTCGATCAGCACGCCCATGCCCACGGGCGACGTGCCGTTTTGCGCCTGGTTCACGGTGGTAACGTCCGCCAGCGAAACATGGCCGGAACGCACGTCCAGATTCGCCAACCGGCCGCCCTGCAGCAGGGTGTTTTGCAGCCGCAGCGTGCCGCCGTTCACCCGCACGGGAGCCGCCCCGTTGGCAATAAGGCTGTTGGTGATCAAGGTATCGCCGGCGGTGAGTACCACCGGGAAGTTGTTTTCTTTGGTGGTATCGCTTTCGTAAGCGGTCAGCACCGGGCCGATCACGGTCCAGTGGTCCACCGCGCAGTCGGTAAGCGCCACCAGATAGTTGGTATCCAGCGTGCCGTTATACACCGGCTGGCCGTTTTCCTCTTCGGCATAGCGGGCAAGGCCGTTGGCGGCGTTGAGCGTGAAGCCGTTGCCGTACACCGTGGCGTTTTGCAGCGCCAACTGCCCGTCTTGTTCCATCATCACGTCGGCCAGCATCACGGCGGGCGTCGTTTGTTCGGCTTCGGCAAAGGCTTTCAGTTGGGCGTAATCGGTCACGTTTTGGCCGGCCACCACTTCCAGCGTAAGCTCGCACACGCGGCCGGAGGCGGTTTCCTGCACGGCCACAGTCACGGGGCCTTCGTAATACATGGTATCGCCCTGCTCGTTATTCACAAACCGCAAAGCGGTTTTGGTCCAGTCGGCAGCATCGGCTTCAACGGCCACGTTGGCTTGATATACCGACGTTTCTTCGTCCAGCCCGGTCACCGTCACCTTCACGTCGGCGGCCGTAACGCCTGTTTTGCCGTAACCCGGTCGGGCGGTAAACAAATCACCCAGGCACACGGCGTTGCGGTTGCCCACACGGTATAAAAAGTCTTCATGCTGTGCAAATTTGGGGGTGAACACGGCGTATTCCGAGCCCACGGTAACGCCCGCGCCGGCGGCCAGCAGTTGCGCCTGCGCCAGTTCGTCGGCATAATTGGCGGCTTCGCCCCAGTGGGGCGCAAAGGTAACGGTGGCTTGCGAAAGCACCGTTACGCCAAAGGTAAAGGCGGCGTCCGCCGTGATTTGCGGGGTGTAATACACGCTGACGGTTTCGCCTTCGGTCACGGTGATCACACAATAGCCGGTGGGCGCCTGGTTGCCGGCGTGATAAGTGAGGGTGGCGGTATAAACGACGTCGTCGCCCACGTCAGCCGCGTTGAACGCGGCGGTATACGGCGCGGTCAACGTAGCCGCCCCATCGGTAACAAAGGCGGCGGTTTCTCCTGCCACCGTTTTGTCGATTTTCACATCCAGTTGATAGGTCGCGTTGGCCGCCACCGAATTGGAGCGGCTGGTGACGGAAGTGCTAAACAGGGCATACACGCCAAAGCCCATCACACACACGCACAGCACCGCCGCCACAACGGCGCGCAAAACCCTGGTGGTCCGCTTGCGCCGGGGCGTGTCATGCTTGGGGCTGTAAAACAGATTTTTCAAAAAGCCGCGCATAGGATGAAAGCTCCTTTCGTTCCAAAAACGCTTAATCGGCCTGCAGTTCGGTGGTCACGGTCACGGTAAAGTTGACCGTTTGGGTGTTCACACCCACGGGGGCGTTGTCCGCCAGGGTGATGGCCACCACAAAAACGGCCTCCCCGTCGGTTTTGGCGCCGTCGGTAACGGTGGCTTTGGGCACCGTAACGCCGCCCGCTTCAAAGCCCAGGGCTTTTTGCTCGTTTGGCAGGGCGTTATACAGCCCGCGCATATCGCCCTTGCGGTCGCCGCTTCGCAGCGTATAGGCGCCGTTTACGGGAGCGGAATACACGTGCAGATAGGAAGCCAGGTCCGGATCGGTTTGGGCGCTGTCCAGCTTGATATACAGCTTCGCGTCCGCCTGGTGCAGGGCGCTGCCGTTGGTTACTTTGAAATACCGGTACACCACGCTGTTGGGATACCATTGCGCCACCTGGAACGGGTTGGTGGTTTCGGTGATCTCCTGCCAGCCGGTGCCGGCAGTGGGGTATACGTCGCCGGCAAAATACATTTTTGCTTCATAGGTACCGGCGCGGATTACATTATTGCTCACGGTAACGGTGCTGGTAAACCACGCAAGGGTGGTGCCAACCAACAAAGCCAAACACACAAATATGCTCGCAATACCGATCACCATAGCGCGATAGGTCACTTTGGAACCGGCAGCAGTTGTTTCGCTCACGATGGTTGCCTCCTTCATCGAAAATCTGAATGGAAATGGTGTGCCCGGTCAGTCTTGCGGCTGTTGGGGCGGCGGGTCGACGCCGTCGTCGGGGGCGGTCACGCCCTGCTGGGCCAGTTGAGCCTGCAGCGCCTGCAGTTTTTGCAGCATTTCTTCCGACTGTTTGCGTTCTTCTTCGATCTTGCGGCGTTCTTCCTCCATCATGGCCGACTGTTCCCGCTTATATTGACGGAACAGGCGAATGACCTTGATGCCCTGATACAAAATAAGGATCATAAAGGGAACGAAGATGCACACAATGTAACCGGGGGTGGTTTTTAACATGGCAAAAAACGAGCCGACGGCCGGCATGTGCGCCACGTACTTGCCCACCACGTATTCATAGGTCACCACCGTGTCGTCGTCCACACCGGTGGTGGTGCCGTAGGTAATAAAACCGGGGCGGCCGTTCCCGTCGGTGGTAAGGGCACGGATCTTATGGGTGACGGTTCCACTCCCGCCAGTTTCCTCGATTATGTCTTGAGAAATAGAAACGAAGGTGATAATGTCCCCCTCTTTGAGCGTTGCGGGGTCCACGGTTTTGTCGATGATAATATCGCCGGCCGAAAAATCGGTGGCGCTCATGGAATCGGTTTGCACCACAAAGAATTTGTAACCGAAGATATCCCGATCGTTCTTGTCAAACAGCAGTGCGCTGGAAACCGTTAACACCATAACGGCCACCACGGCCACCACCAACAGCCAAACAAGAATGTTTTTGATCACGGTCAACACTGTTTTCATACGAGCGGCCGTCCTCCGTTTCTGTTCCAAAATGAGGGCGTTATCGTCCCGGTGGACGCACCCGGAACGGGCGCAGCGAATATTACCCCATTTAACGTATATCCATAAGTATAGTAATTTTACCACCTTCGCCGAAAAATGTCAAGTGCAAATCCGCAAAAACACCGGTTTTGTTGTGCAAAAAACGGCAAAAACGCGCCCGGCAAAGGGTTCGCCCGGCCTGCGGAATTGCTCTTGCAAGTCGGGACAAAATATGGTAAAATCAGGCTGAACGATTCCCGGCCAAGCGGGTTTGCCGCTTGCCTGCCCATAAAGGAGAGTTTTTGCCATGGAAATACAAGCGATTTTGGCCAAATGCGACCACACCCTGCTGGCGCCCGACGCCACCTGGGAGCAGATCAAAGCCGTGTGTGAAGACGGATTGCGGTTTCACACGGCGTCGGTGTGCATTCCCGCCGCCTACGTGCAGCCGGCCAAACAGTTGGTGGGCGACCGGCTGGCCGTGTGCACGGTCATCGGCTTCCCCAACGGTTACAGCACCACCGCCGCCAAATGCTTTGAAGCCGCCGACGCGGTGCAAAACGGCGCCGACGAGATCGATATGGTCATTAACGTGGGCTGGGCCAAAGCCGGGGAGTTTGACCGGGTGCAAAGCGAAATAGCCGCCGTTAAAAAGGCCTGCGCCGGGCGGCTGTTGAAGGTGATCATTGAAACCTGCCTGCTCACCGACGAAGAAAAGATCGCCCTGTGCCGCGCCGTTTCAAACGCGGGGGCGGATTACATCAAAACCTCCACCGGGTTTTCCACCGGCGGCGCCACCCGGCACGACGTGGCGCTGCTGCGGGCCCACGTGGCGCCCACCGTTAAAGTGAAGGCGGCGGGCGGCATCGCTTCGCTGCAGGACGCCGCCGATTTTATTGCCCTGGGCGCCGACCGGCTGGGCACCAGCCGGGTGGTAAAACTGGCCAAGGCCGCACAAGGAGAATAAATCATGAACGACTATCCTACCCCTCATATTGACGCTACGCCCGCCGATTTTGCCCCCACCGTTCTCATGCCGGGGGACCCGCTGCGAGCGGCCCACATTGCCCGGGAATACTTGACCGACGCCCGCCTGGTGAACAACGTGCGGGGCGTGCAGGGCTATACCGGCCGCTACGGCGGCGTGCCCGTTTCGGTCATGGCCAGCGGCATGGGCATGCCCTCCATCGGCATATATTCCTATGAACTGTTTCACTTTTTTAACGTGCAAACCATTTTGCGGGTGGGGTCGGCCGGCGCTATGCAGCCCGATCTGCAAATCGGCGACATCGTGCTGGGTCAGGGCGCCTGCACCAACTCCCGCTATGCCCACCAATACCACCTGCCGGGCGACTTTGCCCCCATTTGCCGGTATGAAGTACTGCGCGCCTGCGCCGACGAAGCCGAGCGCATGGGCTTGCGCTATCAGGTAGGCAACCTGCTGTCGTCCGATACCTTTTATAACGACGCCGAAGGGGTGCCCGCCGGTTTTTGCGACCAGAACGCCTGGCGCAAAATGGGGGTGCTGGCGGTGGAAATGGAAGCCGCCGCGCTGTATATGAACGCCGCCCGGGCGGGCAAAAACGCCCTGGCCATTTGCACCGTTTCCGACCATTTGCTCACGGGGGAATCCACCACCGCTCAACAGCGGCAGGAATCTTTTACCGATATGATGGAACTGGCCCTGCGCACCGCGCTGGCGCTGGACGCCGCACAGGAGGCAGCCCATGGCTAAACGGGTATTCTTGTTTGTGCTGGACTCGCTTGGTGTGGGCGAAGCGCCCGACGCCGCCGCCTTTGGCGACCACGATTGCCACACCTTAAAACGCATTGCCGGCTCCCCCGCTTTTCATCTGAACGCCCTGCTGCAGCTGGGTTTGGGCCACATGGACGGGCAAGACTATCTGCCCCGCACGGCCGCGCCGCAAGCCGCCGTGTGCCGCCTGGCCGAACGCTCGGCCGGCAAGGATACCACCATCGGCCATTGGGAGATCGCCGGCGTGGTATCCCCCTCCCCCCTGCCCACCTATCCGGAAGGCTTTCCGGCAGACGTGCTGCAGGCTTTTTCGGCCGCCACCGGCCGGGGCGTGCTGTGCAACAAACCCTATTCCGGCACCGACGTGATACGGGATTACGGGCAGGAGCATTTGCAAACCGGCAAGCTGATCGTCTATACGTCGGCCGACAGCGTGTTTCAAATCGCCGCCCATGAAGAACTGGTGCCCCCGGAACAATTATATGAATATTGCCGCGCCGCCCGGGCCATCCTCACCGGCCCCCACGCGGTGGGCCGTGTTATCGCCCGCCCCTTTGTGGGCAAACCCGGCGCCTTTACCCGCACCGCCAACCGGCGGGATTTTTCGCTGCAGCCGCCCCGCACCACCCTGTTAGACGCCCTGCAGCAAGCGGGCAAAACCGTGTATGCCGTCGGCAAGATCAGCGACGTGTTTGCCGGGCGGGGCATTACCAAATCAGTGCCCACCCACGGCAACGCCGAAGGCATGGCCGCCGCCATGGACGCGGTGAAAACCGATTTTGAAGGGCTGTGCTTTATCAATCTGGTGGATTTTGACATGCTGTACGGCCACCGGCAGGACGTGGACGGGTATGCCGCCGCCCTGACGGCGTTTGACCGCTGGCTACCCGGTTTTATGGCCCAAATGGGGCCGGAAGACCTGCTGATGATCACCGCCGACCACGGCTGTGACCCGGGCGACAGTCACACCGACCATTCCCGGGAATACACCCCTTTGCTTGTGTACGGCGCGCCGGTGGAGCCGGTGAATTTGGGCACCCGGTCGGGCTTTTGCCACATCGCCGCCACTGTGGCGGACTATTTGGATTGCGATTACCGGGGCGACGGTCAAAGCCTGTGGCCCCTGCTGTGCCGCCCGGCCGAAACCCGCCGCCTGCTGTGCCGGGCCGCGCTTAACGCCCGCCGCAACGCCTATGCGCCCTATTCGGGCTACCGGGTGGGGGCGGCACTGCTGGGTCAAAGCGGCCGGATATATACCGGCTGTAATATCGAAAACGCCGCCTTTTCCCCCACCGTGTGCGCCGAGCGCACCGCCCTATTCAAAGCCGTGAGTGAAGGCGAACGGGCCTTTGCCATGCTGGCGGTGTGCGGCGGCAAAGAAGACGCGGTGCAGGGGCTGTTTCCTCCCTGCGGCGTGTGCCGGCAGGCGCTTTGCGAATTTTGCGCGCCGGCTATGCCGGTGCTGTTGATCACCGGGCCCGATTCTTTTGAAGAACACACCCTGGGGGATTTATTGCCCCTTTCGTTTTCATTGCCGACCGACCGGTAAGGAGGTGGTTTTGCAATGCGCATGGTAGACGTGATCGCCCGCAAGCGGGACGGTGAAGCCCTTTCGCCGCAAGAGATCGCCTTTTTTGTGGAAGGCTATACCCGGGGCGACATTCCCGATTACCAGGCGGCCGCCCTGTGCATGGCGCTGTTTTGGCGGGGCATGACCGATGAAGAAACCGTTTGCCTGACCGACTGCATGGCCCGTTCGGGCGACCGGTTGGATCTTTCCGCCCTGGGCGACGCCACGGTGGATAAGCATTCCACCGGCGGCGTGGGCGACAAAACCACCCTCATCGTGGCGCCGCTGGCGGCCAGTTTGGGGTGCAAGGTGCCCAAAATGTCCGGCCGCGGGCTGGGTCACACCGGCGGCACGGTAGATAAATTGGAAGCCATTCCCGGCTACCGCACGTCCCTTTCACCCGAAGCCTTTATAGACCAGGTGAACCGGGTGGGCGTGGCCGTTATCGGCCAGACGGGCAACCTGGCCCCGGCCGACAAAAAACTTTACGCTCTGCGGGACGTGACCGCCACGGTGGATTCCATCCCCCTCATCACCGCCAGCATTATGAGCAAAAAACTGGCGGCGGGCGCCCGGTCGATCGTGCTGGACGTGAAGGTGGGCAGCGGGGCCTTTATGCAAACCGAACAGCAGGCGCTGGCGCTGGCCGAAGCCATGGTGCGCATCGGCAAGGGCTGCGGCCGCCGCATGGCCGCCGTGCTCACCGATATGGACGCGCCGCTGGGCCACGCCATCGGCAACGCGCTGGAAGTGGCGGAAGCCGTCGCCGTGCTGCGGGGCGAAATGCAGGGCGATCTGGCTGAAGTGTGCGTGGCGCTGGCCGCCCAAATGGTGGCGCTGGCCCGCGGGCTGGCGCCGGAACAGGCCCAACTGCAAGTGCGGCAAGCCCTGGCCGACGGTTCGGCCTACGCCAAAATGAAAGAATGGATCGCCGCCCAGGGCGGAGATCCCACGGCGCTGGAACGGCCGGACGGTTTGCCTGCGGCGACCCATCGGCTGCCGGTGGTCGCGTCGGGCGAAGGCTACGTGGCCGGTGTGAACGCCCGGCAGTTGGGCACGGCGGCGGCGTTGCTGGGCGCCGGGCGCGCCACCAAGGAAGAAGCCATCGACCCGGCGGCCGGTATTATACTGCACAAAAAGCCGGGCGACCGGGTAGCGGCGGGCGACGTGCTGTGCACCCTGCACACCAACCGGCCCCAAACGGCGGACGCCGCCCGTGCGCTGTGCCTGCAAGCCGTGACCTTGGCCGACGAACCCCCTGCCCCCCGGCCGCTGATCCACACCATTTTGCGGTGAATTTTCACCCGATCGATATAAGAGGAGCGACACCATGACAGCACAACAAAAATTCGAACTCTGGCTGGCCAAGGCCGACCCCGAAACAGTGGCCGAACTGCAAGCCGTTGCCCATGACCCGGACGAGATAAACGACCGGTTTTATACCGACCTTGCCTTTGGCACCGGCGGCATGCGGGGCGTGATCGGCGCCGGCACCAACCGGATGAACCGCGTCACCGTGGCCCGCGCCACCGCCGGTTTGGCCGCCGTGATGGTGCAGGCCGGTCCCGCCGCCTGCCGGCAAGGGGTGGTAATATCGCACGATAACCGGCGGTGCAGCCGGCTGTTTGCCCAAACCGTGGCCGGCGTGCTGGCCGCCCGGGGCATTCACAGTTATTTGTTTGAAAGTCTGCGCACCACGCCGGAGCTTTCTTTCGGCGTGCGTTATTTGGGCGCCTATGCCGGGGTGATGATCACCGCTTCCCACAACCCGCCGGAATACAACGGCTATAAGCTGTATGACAGCACCGGCTGCCAAATGGTACCGGAAATGGCGCAAGCGGTGATAGACGCCATCGACCGGATAGCCGATCCCTTCGCCGTGCCGATGCTCACCCCCGAGCAGGCCGGTGACCTGATAGAAACCATCGGTCCTGCGGTAGACGCCGCCTATTACGAAAAAGTGCTGGCTTTGCAGTTTGATCCCGGCGTCAAGCGGGATATCACGGCGGTTTACACTCCTCAGCACGGCACAGGCAACATTCCCGTGCGGCACGTGCTGCAGCAGGCGGGCTTTCGGGTGATACCCGTAACGGCACAATGCGATCCCGACCCGGACTTTTCCAACACGGAAAATCCCAATCCGGAATCGCCGGCGGCCTATACCGCCGCTTTGGAACTGCTCAAACAAACAGGCGCCGACATCGCCATTGCCACCGACCCCGACTGCGACCGGCTGGGCGCGGTGATACGGGGCCGGGACGGCAAGACACGCCTGCTGACCGGCAACCAGTCGGGCGCGGTGATCTTATACTATCTGCTCACCCGCCTGCGGGAGAAAAACGCCCTGCCCGCCAACGGGGTGATGATCAACACGATCGTCACCTCCACTTTGGGCGACCGCATTGCCGAAGGCTTCGGCCTTACGGTGGAAAAGACCCTGACCGGCTTTAAGTTCATCGGCGACGCCATTCGCCGGCACGAACGCCTGGGCGACAAAACCTTTTTGTTCGGATATGAGGAAAGTTACGGCTGCCTGATCGGCGATTTTGTGCGGGATAAAGACGCGGTGCAGGCTTCGCTGATGTTTTGCGAAGCGGCCGATTACTTCAAGCGCCGGGGCAAGACCCTGCTGGACGTGCTGGATGAATTATACGCCGCCTACGGGATCTATGAAGACCACCTGACCTCCCTCACCCGCAAAGGCGCCAAGGGCGCCGAACAGATCAAGGCCATTATGCAAGCCTTGCGCGGCCGCGCCCGAACCGAACTGGCCGGCCTGCCCCTGCAGGAAACGGTGGACTTTTTACAGCCCCCGGCCGGCTTCCCCGTTTCGGACGTGCTGTTGTATCGCTTTGCCGACGGCGGCTTTGCGGCGGTGCGCCCCAGCGGCACCGAACCCAAGTGCAAGTTTTATTACTGCGTGCACGGCGCCACCCGGCAGGAAGCCCGCCAAAAACTGGCCGCCCTGCGGGCCGCGCTGGAGCCGGCGGACGCATAACGACTTTTTTATGACCCGAAAGGCAGGCGATCGTTACGGAAGAAAAATTGATCAACGCGTTAAGCGACGCGGCTAAAAAATTAGACGCCGCCCGGCTCATCCGCACGGGGCTGGCTATTGTGCTGTGCGTGGTGGTGCTCATTATTCTGCGCACCGCGTTTCGCCGGTTCAAAAAACGAAGCGCGCTGGCGGACGATCTGCGCAAGCTGCACATTTTCACCAACGGCTACCGGCTTATTAAAGTGTTTGTGATACTGGCCGCCGTGTTGGCGGTGCTGCAAATCAACGGCATCAACATCAGTTTGTTTGTTTATGCCGTGGGCGCGCTTGCGGTGGTGGCGGCCCTGGCCATAAAAGATTCGCTGCAGGACGTGTTTGCCAGCATTACCATTATGCTGGATTCCTTTTTTAAGGTGGGCGACGCGGTGGAATATGAAGGCCGCGACGGCATTGTGGTGGGCTTTACCATGCGCTCCACCAAAATCGAATGTATCGACGACCGGTCGGTCCTGGTGGTGGCCAACCGCAACATTTCCCGCATACGGCGGCTGACCCATTTGGTGGATATCGACCTGCCCCTGCCCTATGAAGAGCCCCGCGAGCGGGTGTTTGCCGTGCTTACCGATATCGCCCGGCAGATCGCCGCCCTGGACGGGGTGGAAAGTTGTGAGCTGAAGGGCACCCAGGATTTCGGCGCCAGCGCCATTCTATATAAGCTGCGCTTCTTTTGCGAGCCGGCCGACCGGCCGGATATTCGCCGGGCGGCTTTGCGCACCGTGCAAGACGGTCTGGCCGCGGCGGGCATCGTTATCCCCTACACCCAAGTGGATATTCATACCAAATAAAACACGAAAACACACCCCCGGGAAGAGGCTCTTCCCGGGGGTGTTTGTTGGCTGAAAAATCGTTTTATTTCTTCACATAAATGGTGTCGGAACCGAAACTGTCTTTAATGTTGAGTTTGTTGCCTTCAATAACATATTCGGTTTCAAACGGTTCGGTGTTGCCGGTGTACAAAATCGAAATTTTGCCGCCGTCCTTCAGTTCATAGGTGAATTCCATGCTGGCGGTGGGCAGATCCGCCACACCGTAACTGCCGGTGCCGTCTTCATTAAAGGTGTAAACGTAATCGCCGCCTTCATATTCCCACTGGCCCAAAATGGCTTTGGCGGGGTCGGCTGCCGGGGTGTCGGCTTTTTGGCCGCAGGCGGCAAACAGTACCGCGCTCATGGCCAACACCAATAACAATGCGATCGCTTTTTTCACAGGTCATCACTCCTATTATGTAATATGGGTGCTGCTGTGAACAGTGTAACAAATGCGAGCGGATTTGTCAAGACGCTGTATTAAAAGGTCAGGCTGTCTGTCCGGGGCAGCAGTTCCGCAAGGTGGCGCGCGGCGTTTTCAATGGTGGCCCGGCCCATTTCGGTGGCCATGCCGTTGCGGCGAATGGTGCGGCGCATAATGCGGGTGTAACCCACGATCATGGCTTTTTCTTCCACCGCCCGCAGGGTGGCTTCGTCCGCGTCCGGCAAATACATGCGCAAAGAAAGCCGCCAGAACTCTTCGGCCGTTGCGTAATCAATGCCCAAAAAGTCTTTCACATTCTGGTGGTCCAGTTCGGTATAGCCCAAATAGGCGTTATACATGCTGGCCAGTTCAAAAATGGGATGGCCGTGGCACAGGGTGTCCATATCGATGAGCAAGCTTTCGCCGTTTTGCAGCATCACGTTTTTAATGTGATAATCCCCGTGCAGCATGTGGTCGTCTTCCGGCACGGCGGCAATCAGCTCGTGCAGTTTTTGCCACTGGTCGGCGGGCAGATGATCCTGCAAAAAGTCGGCCCAGTCTAACGCCACTTCTTTGGCGCTGGGCAGCAATTCGGGCTTGACCCGGGTGCCGTGGATCAGGTGCAGCAGGTCCACACTCATGCGGGCCACTTCTTCCACCGGCTTTTGGCCGCTCACCAGCAGTTTGGCAAAACTGGTGGCGTTAAGCAGCTCAAACACCGAACCGTAGCCGCCCCCGGCAATGCGCACCACGTCGTAAGGAATGGCGGTGGGCACGCCCAGCACAAAGGCGGTGCGGGCCAGTTCCCGCTCCCGGTGGATCTCGGGCAGGGCGTCGGGGTTGAGATACACCTTCACAATGGTGTCGGGGTCAATGCGGTACACCTTGCCGTTGGCCCCCTGGCCGATGACTTCGCACCCTTCCACCGAAACCACCCGGTAAGCCTTTTGCACGGACATCATTTCGGTAAAGCCGGTCATTTCAAAAATTTCGTACACTTCCGGCGCCACGTTGATCAGGCTGGTGTCCGGCACAGCTTTTTTGGTGCGCAGCACCACCCGCAGGCCGGCGCTGGAAATATAGGTCAGTTTTTCGCAGTCCAGCACCACGGCGGCGGGAGACGTTTTGGCCCGGGCGGCGTCCAGCGCCTGCTCCCATTCGGCGGCGTTGGCCGAATCGATGTGCCCGGTGAGTTGTACGGTAAGCGTGTTGTTTTCAAACGTGTGTTCTGCTTGCATCATTATTCAATCCCTTCAAAAACGATTTGCACCAGCTTGTTATATTCCTGCCAGGCGGCGGTGTGCGCCAGCGCCCGGGTATAGTCGGCAATGGTTCGGTAATACCAGGCCTGTTTGGCCGGGTCCTTTTGGTTAAAAGATTGCCACAGCGCGTGGCCCTGTGTGAGCCAGGAGCGGTAAAAAGCCCGCATGTTGGAAAGTTTATCACTCAGCCACAGCATGGCCACGCCCGGATCTTCTGCCTGCCGCAAAGCGGCGAGCGATTCCTGCTTGCGCACCAGCCAGCTTTCGTCTGGGGGCAGTTCGGGCCGTTTGTTTTCGGTTTCGCTGGCCACCAACGCCGCCACCCGGAGGCCGAAAGCGGCTTGGATCTGTTGGGGCGTTACGGTGGTATCTTCCACCGTGTCGTGCAGAACGGCGGCGCACAACACGTCCTCATCCCCGGTTATGGTGCCGGCAATGGCGGTCACCTCCAGCGGGTGCAGAATATAGGGCCGGGCCTCCTGCTTGCGCACCATGCCGGCATGCGCAGCAATGGCAAACCGCAACGCCTCGTTCAGTCGCGCGCCGGGCTGTTCAGTTTGACTCATGGGTTCCATCTCCTTGTTGTGCGGCCATCACGGCTGCCCGCTCGGCCGCCAGTTCCCGGTACAGGGTCGGCAGCGTCCACCGGGCGTTGGTAGGGGTCAGCACCGCTTTTAACACGCCCGTTCCCACCCGCTGGTTGTGCAGGCGGGTCAAAAAAGCGTTAAATTGGGCTTGGGTAAAATCGGCGAACAGCAGCATGGGTTCGGGCAGGGGGTCAAACGCGCCGTTCCCTTCCGTGACGGGCGCGCCGTCCCGCAGGTCGGCAAGGGGCAATCCGTAACCGGCGGGGGTCACCTGCCGCACGCGCACCCCGACCATGGCGGCCGCCGCTTTCAGTTGTTTGTATTGGGGGCCGGGCCATTGCACGGCCAACGCCAGCGCCGCCACCGGTCAGTTCTCCTCTGCCGGGGCAAGACGACCGGTGCCCTCCCGTTGCAGGCGAAAATCCACCGCGCGTTTCAAATAGGATAAATAGGACTCGTCCCGGCACATGGCTTTGCCGGCCACATCCGAAAGTTTTGCCACCGGGCGGCCGTTAACGTACTGCAGTTTTATCACAATATTCAGCGCCGGTTGGCAGGTATCGTTGCTCACAAAGGTGCCGATGCCGAAGGATACCTTGGCCCGGTTGCAAAACGCGTCATACAGCTTTTGGGCTCGGTCAAAATCCAGCCCGTCGCTGAACAGCAGCAGTTTGGTTTTGGGGTCTACGCCGTAAGATTCATAATGGGCGATCATTTTTTCGGCCCAGGCATACGGGTCGCCGCTGTCGTGCCGCACGCCGGTGTAGTTGTTCACCATGGCCCGGTCAAAGTCCAGCAAAAACAGGTCGGTGGTCACCGTATCGGTCAGGGCGGTGCCGTTGTCGCCTTTATATTCGTTATACCAGTCCTCCATGGCGTAATGGTTGGTATAAGCCAGAGGAATGGAATCAATACCCTGATACATTTGCACAAATTCGTGGGCGTAGGTGCCGATGGGGGTGGCGTGATATTTCATGGCCAAATACACGTTGGAGGTGCCCACACACCGGTCGGTTTCGGTCAGCAGACGACGCACCGCTTCGTCTTCCCACACCCGGGAAAGCCGCCGCCGGCAGCCGAATTCCGCAAAAGGAAAGGTGTAAGTGCCGTTGTTCATGGCTTCGATCTTGGCGTCCAGCCGCTCCCGGGCGGAGGCCAACAGGGTATCGTAATCGTAGGCCATGCGAAAATACACTTCGTTGATGATCTCCAGCAGATAAATTTCAAACTGCATGGCCGAAAACAGCGGTCCGTCCACCACCACCGACAATTCCCCCGACGGCAAAAGGTCCGCCTGCACGTAATCCCGAATGGGGTGCCACAGCCGCAAAAATTCCACGTAATCGTCTTTAATGAATCGGATAGACCGCAAATAGGCCAGTTCTTCCGGCGTAAAGCGCAGGCTGCACAAATGGTCGATCTGCTCGTTGATCTCCTGCGCCATGGCGGGGGTAAAGGTCACGCCCGCGTTGCGGCACTTAAAATAGTAGCGGCCGCACAGGTCGGTGTGCTTGTGAAAGATCACCTGGTCCATGTTGAATTTGTAAAGATCGGTATCTAACAGCGATATCACAATGGGTTCCAGCTGCATGGTGTCCTCCTAAATCACGTCGATTTGACAGCTTTGCATGGTGGCCAGCGCCGCCGCGTGCAGTTGCGGCGTTACGCCGGCACAGCAGTCGGCCCGCACGGCTATGGGCGCTTCGGGAAAGCGGGCTTTTAACAGCAAGGCGTTGGAAACCACGCAAATATCGGTGCACAACCCCAGCAGTTCCAGGCTAAAGGGCTCTTCCCCCGCCGCCCGGGCGACCATTTCGGGCAAAGTAAGCGAACCGAAGGCGGGCTTTTCCACCGGGGTGTAGGGCCGGCCGGCCAGCGCCTTGGCCACCGGCGGGCACAGCTGCCAGCCGGCGGTGCCCTTCAAGCAGTGCTCCACCGGCAGTTTTTTGCCTTCAGCCGTTTGCAGATAGTCGGGGCCGTGGGTATCCAGCGTAACAAAGATCTCGCCGTTAAACCGGGCGATGGCTTCCGCCACCCGGGGCGCCACGGCCACCGCTTCGGCCGTGCCCAGCGCGCCGTCCACAAAATCGTTTTGCATATCCACTACCACTAAAAACCGCTTCATACCCTGCGCTCCTTCCGGGCTTAATAGTTGGATTATAACATATTTGCACAGTTTTTACAACCCTGCGGCGCAAAAAGAGCCCGCCGCGCCGAAAGAGCGCGGCAGGCTTGCCTTATGCGTCGGTTTTGGTAAACACCAGATCGATGGCCGGCGCGTCGCACACGGGGATACAGCCGGTCAGCCGGTCCCCCTCCAGGGTAAGGCGTTCCAGTCCGTCCCAGCCGGTCACCGCCGGGTCCTCGTCCGCCACTTTGTACCATTGGCCGGAAGCGTCGTCTAACGGCCGCAGGGTGTGCACCTTAACGGTGCGCCGGCCGGTGTGCAGGGTGTTGCCGGCAAACGTGAGGGTAAAAAAGCCCTGTTCATCCCGCCAGGTGCCCTGCAAAATCGCCAGACCCCGGTCGTCTACGGTATAGCGGCCGTAGCGGGTGTTGCGGGTGGGCTTCAGCTCCCGCCGGCTGGCGCCGGAAATGGGAAACTGTTCGTCCATAACCAGCGTGCCGTCGCGATAAACAAGCCCGGTCAGCACAGCGTAGGGCTTGCTTTCCCCGGCGTAACACAAACTGTTTTGTGCCGGGCGCAGCACAAGGCCTTCCGGCCCGTTTGCCACCCGAAAAGTGGTTTGCAGCACCGGCGCGCTGCGCCACAGCACCGTAAGGCGCCGGCCGTTGATCTCGATCCGGGTGCCGATCACGCCCGGTTCCTCCCACGCCCCGTTCAGGGCGGCATGCTTTCCAAACATCCGTCCTTCCTTTCTTTTTACACGCGGGTGAGCCGCCACACACAGCAGGCGTGGGGTTCCACTTCCACCGCGGCGCCGCACACAAATTCGCCCGCGTCTTCCTGCCGCAGCACGTCCCGCGCCCGCACCCGGTCGTGCAGGTCCCAGCCGCAGTAATCCCAGGAAAAGATCATGTTTTTGGTTTGTTGTGATTCGTTCACCGCGCACAGCGCCACGTCCCCGTTGGCCAGCGGTTTGGCCAAAATCCAGTCGTGATTGCTTAAAGTGGGCAGTTCATAGGCCGCCACGCCCAGGGGATCCTGGTCGATGGCGATGAGTTCTTTATTGAGCAGAATGGCGGCGGTTTCAGGGGTGGTAGCGCGCACGTCGTGCCCCATAATAAGGGGGGCGGCCAGCATGCACCACAAGGCAAAGTGGGTTTCGTATTCCGCCCGGGTACAGCCCGCGCCCAAGTGGCCGTGATGGCCCTGTCCGTTGAGCCCGACCACCAGCATGTCCGGATCGTTCCAGCCGTCGGGGCCGGCGTAGGCGTTGCGTTCCAGCGACCGGCGGGCCACCCGCAAGATCGATTCCCATTCGTCGGTCAAATCGTTGGCCACCCGCCACAGGGAAGCGCCGGTGGGCCGCATCCATTGGGCCACCGTATCGTCTGCAATGCAGCCGGAAAACACGATATCCCGTCCGCTTTCCCGCAAGGCCTGCCCCATGCGGCGGAATAAATGAGAAGGGTCGTTGCCCGGCGCCACATAGCCGAAATCATATTTGAGCAGGTCCACGCCCCATTCGGCAAACTGGCGGGCGTGCTGCCGTTCATACCCAAACGAGCCCGCGCCGCCGCCGAAGGTGAGCACCCCGGCGCCTGCATACAGCCCAAACAACAGCCCCCGGGCGTGTAAATAATCGCCCAGCGCCTTCAGACCGTGGGGAAACCGTTCCGGGTCGGGCACCAGCCCGCCGTCGGCGGCCAGTTGGGGCAGCATCCAGCAATCGTCCACGTTCACATAGCGGTAGCCGGCTTCCACAAAGCCCAAATCGGCCATGGCCTGGGCGGTTTGCTGCATAATGGTTTCGGTAATGCCGTCCCGGCCGAAATAATTCCATGCGTTCCAACCCATGGGGGGCGTGAGTGCTTGTTTTATCATGCGCCATTCCTTCTTTACGGTAGGTTTTGTAATAGTATAGCACATAACGGGCGGCTTGGCAATCGGCTGTTTTGCAATTCGCCCCTTGTTGGCCGGTAAAAAGTATGGTATACTGAACGGGAAATGAAAAAAGCGAGGCGAAAGTATGAAAACCGTCACCTTGGGAAAAACCGGCATCACCACGCCGCAAAACGCTTTTGGCGCCTTGCCCGTGCAGCGGGTGGATATGCCCACCGCCGTGCATTTGCTGCGCAAGGCCTACGCCGGCGGCATGACCTTTTTTGACACCGCCCGGGCTTATTCCGACAGCGAGGAAAAACTGGGCGAAGCCTTTGCCGGCATGCGGGACAAGATCTATATTGCTTCTAAAACCATGGCGACCACGCCGGAACAGCTGGAACAGGACCTGGACACCACCCTGCGCAACCTGCGCACCGATTACGTGGACATTTACCAGCTGCACATGGCAAGCCAATGCTACGCCCCCGGCGACGGCACCGGCCTGTATGAAGCCATGCAAAAGGCCAAACGCCAGGGCAAGATCCGCCACATCGGCATAACCGCCCACAAAATCGGCGTGGCGGAAGAGATCGTGCAAAGCGGGCTGTATGAAACGTTGCAATTCCCCTTTTCCTATTTGGCGACCGACCGGGATATTGCCCTGGTGCGCGCCTGCGAGCAGGCCGGCATGGGCTTTATTGCCATGAAAGGGCTTTCGGGCGGGCTGTTGACCAACGCCGCCGCCTGCATGGCCTTTATGAGCGACTATCCCGTGCTGCCCATTTGGGGCATTCAGCGGGAAAGCGAACTGGACCAGTGGCTCGGCTTTTTTGAAAAGCCCGCCGTGATGACCCCCGCCCTGCAGGCGGTGATCGAAGCGGACCGGCGGGAACTGGCAAGCGATTTTTGCCGGGGCTGCGGCTATTGCGCCCCCTGCACCGTTGGCATTGTCATCCACCAGTGCGCCCGCATGTCCCAAATGATCCGCCGCTCCCCCTCGGCCGCCTGGCTCAGCGAAAAATGGCAGGCCGAAATGAGCAAGATCCCCAACTGCATCGAATGCGGCGCCTGCCTGCAGCGGTGCCCGTATGAGTTGAACATTCCCGTGCTGCTGCGCAAAAACTGGGAAGATTACCAAAACATTCTGGCGGGCAAAGCCCGGGTGTAACGCCCCGCCAAAGCCAAAAACAACGCTTCCGACCCGCCGGCCGGAAGCGTTTTTTTGCGCCGCTTATTTGCGCAGCACAAAATCCAGATTGTAGGGCAGGCCCTCCAGCTTGCCTTCGTGGGCTGACATATCCAGCACCCAGCCGGCCTGCTCCGCCGCGGTGAATAAATCAAAGTGAATATCGAACAAGTCTCCTTCACTGACCGCCCGATCTTCTATGCCCGCCGCGCTCAACAGCCGCCCGGTGGTGGTCACCGTGCCGTTGGGCGCCGCCGCCAGCAGGGCCATTAGCGATTGCACAACGGCGCCGCGTTGGGTTTTGTTCATAACAACACACCTCCTTTGTTTGGCCCCAGTATAACACCGCCGCCCCCGCCGCGGGTCGCCTGCCGGGCGACGTTTTCCGAAAAAACAAAACGCCCGCCGCCACAATGCGTGTGACGACGGGCCTTTATGATGCTTGCCCGGCGAAGGGCTGTTTACAGATCCAGCATGGCAAACCGGCGCCGCGCTTTGCGGCATGCTAAAACGGTGGCCAGCCAATAAAACGCCGCCGCCAGCGCCAGCAGCGCAAACTGCAACGGCAGGCGCTCTGAAGTATTCAAAAAGGCAAGCCCCGGCAGGTGGTGCAGCGTTTCCGCCAGACCCACCGCCAGCAGGGACGCGATGATAAACGCCACAAACGGCTTGCCGAAATTGTATGCCGTTTGATAAAACAGGCCGGCAAACAAAACGTTGAACAGGGCGAACACCACCAGGACCCAGGCCAAAAACACCGGGTTGGCGTTCATCATGGGATTATCGGCATACGGCGCCGCGCCGGCCAAAAACACCATGCGCAGGGCGGTGAGTCCCGCCATGAGCAAAAACGCCGCCCCTTGTATAACGCAAAGAAAGATGAACCGGGCCGTTACCGCGTCTTTTTTATCGATGGGCAGCAGCGCGCTGTACAGTACGTCATTGGTTTCCCGCCCGTTTTGAAAGGTTTGAAACAGCCCGAAGCACACAAAAAACGCCCCCACCAAAATGGGATACCGGGGAATGAGCGCCATGAGGGAAAAGGCCAAAAACAAATAGCTCAACACGTGGGCGGACAACCGCATTTCCTTAATCAGCAAGTTTTTCACGGAAATCCTCCTTTTCATAGTGCAGCATGATCTCTTCCAGGTTGTTCCCCGCGCCGCGGGCTCGCTGGTCGGCCAAAAACGCGTCCATTTTGCCGGAGGCCAGCAATTTGCCCTGTTTTATATAGGTGATGTGGTCGGCACATTTGTCCAGGTCCGACGTGATGTGGGTGGAAAACAAAATGGCCACGCCCCGGTCCTTCAACGCCGTAAAAATATCCAGCAGTTCTTCCCGGGAAACCGGGTCCAGCCCGGAAGTAGGCTCGTCTAAAATCAGCAGTTCCGCCCGGTGAGACAGGGCGATGACCAAATTGAGTTTGACCTTCATCCCCTCCGAAAGCTCCCGGGGCGTTTTTTGCGGGTCCAGCGAAAAGGCGTCCATAAACTTGCGGTAAGCCGCTTCGTCCCAGTTATCGTAAAACCGGCGGGTCACGTCAATGATCCGGGCGATTTTTTTGCGGGGATAATAGTCCACCGCACCGCCGGCGAAGCCCACCCGCTGCTTCACGGCCCGCTCGTTGCCTGCCAGGTCCATGCCGAAATAGCGAATGGCGCCGCCTTCCGGATGCACCAGGTTAAGAATGGATTTCAGCGTGGTGGTTTTGCCGGCGCCGTTGCGGCCGATAAAGCCCATAATGCTGCCGGCCTCCACCCGAAAGGAAACCGGCCCCAACCGAAACGCGGGGTAGATTTTAGTCAGGCCTTCTACTGTTAAGATCGGCGTCATTGTTCACCCTCCTCAAAAATGCGTTTGGTGAATGCCGCAAACGACTGTTTGGGCGGAATGGCGATGCCGCGTTTTTCATCGCCCAGCAAAATCAGCGTGTCGCCGGGTTGAATGCCAAACACGTCCCGCGCCTGCTTGGGGATCACGATCTGCCCCTTTTCGCCCACGGTGACCGTCCAGGCGTATTTGCCTTTTGGTGCGCGCATATAATAGCCCCCTTGGTGTGTTTTGTTATACAAATCATACCACTTTCCCGGCCAAATGTCAACCCCGCAAGCAGATGGGAGGGCAAAATTCTGCGCCGCGGCACAACAAAACCCGCCGGCATAGCCGGCGGGCCGTCCATCAGTTGGTGCTGAACAGATAGATCACGTTTTTGCACGTAACGTTGAAACTGCCGGAAAACGGCTTCATGGTAATGACCATGCCGCCGGCGACCATTTCGCGTATCTCCGCTTCTTTGCCGCAGTGTGAACAAATATTTGCCATGGCGATACGCTCCTTTATGGGTTGTGCTTTGTGTTGCGGCAACGGGAAACAATGTAATTTTTCACAAATGCAAAGTCTTCTTTTGCCGCATAAACCTGATTGTGCTCGAAGCGTGTGTTCACCTTGATAAGCCCCCGGCGGGGATAGGCTTTGACCTTGCGCACTTTTGCAAATTCCGAATACATTTCTGTCCGCTGGGCGTTCATCCCGGCGCCCACCGTGCCGATCCTGCCGGCCGCCGCACCCGCTGCCATCGTGGCGCGGGCGAGCTTTTTCGCTTTCTTCGCCTGTGATGCGGTTTGTTTGTGAAGGACACCTTTTTCGTCCATTTCAAATTCGACGATATACTTTCCGCCCATGATGGCGGCGTATATAAGATACCCCAAACCTACAACGGCGGTCATTCCTAAAAGTAAATATCCCAAAACCGGCAGGTTTTCAAGCGCTTTTTCAGGGCCCCATTTGATAAAGTCTGAAATATTCACAACGGCAAAAACACCAAGGAATATAAAGAAAAATATCTTCCAAATGAGCAAGAATATTGTTGGGTTCTTGAATAGGCTCATTTCATACGTCCACCGGTATTTTCCGTCCGCACAAAGCGTTACGCGGGTGTTTTGCATTTCGTTTTCTCCTTAATTCTTTGCCGGCGGGAGCGGCGGATCCTTCGGGATCTCCATCACGTCGGTCGCGACGGGAAGACCGCTGAAGAAAAGATCGTACATCCAGTTGAACAGCTCGCCCGCGGTGTTTTTCAGCGCCTTGCTCAGGTTGATATCGCAAAGATGCATGACGTTCTTAGCACTTTCGTCATCGACGTTTCCGGCAAGAAGATTGATGCTGAAAGAGAATATGATCTCGCCCGCGGGGTTGAACCAGAACAGCGCCTTTTCGGCTGTTTCGATGTTGTCGTGGATGAATGCGGCTCCGGCTCCGCAAAGCTCGGTGAAATATTTTTCGACGATACCGGATTTTATGATCTCCGCGTCAATATCCATCCATCGTTTTGTGCCGCCTGCATTCGCTTCGATCCTGTATGAGAGCGTTTGATCGGTGAGGTTGATCTTGCATTTTTCGCTGAAGTGCTTTTTCATGAACGCACTTAGCTTGGGACCGATCTTGTTCTTGAAATTCTCACTTTCGAGCCATTTGCCGAACAAAATGCTCGCCGCCGCCTTGATCGCGGTGACGGTCAGATCCTTGAACGCGCCCATGATCGCGCCGTAGAAATCGCTTTCGCCCGTCTCGGCCATATGTTCAAGATAATTGTTCAGGCAGGCGTAGGCAAAGTAAGCGCCCATAATGCCCGCCGCCATTTTGATGTTGGCGGGATTTGCCTTCAAAACGTTCGCGGCGCCTTCGGATGCCCAGCCTGAAACGAAGTTGTCACCTGCGCTCTTCAGCGCCGCGACGACCTCCAGGTTTTCAACGTTGAATTTCGTGCCCCATACGATGTTGACGCCCACCTCGCCGAGGGCGGAGACGAGCACATCCTTTGCGGGTGAAATGATGGCTTCCATCGGCCCGGTGTACGCCGCGGCGACGTAGGAGAATGCGCAGTCGCCGATCCATTTGACCCATTCAAGGCCCCAGACCGTCCAGTCGAGTGCGGCAGCGTTCCACTTATCCTTCTCGTTCTGTTCCGTCCAGTATTTCATATAGGCGCGTACAACGTCCTTGGCCATCAAACGCAGTTCCCATGTGGAAATACGCGGTTCATTCGCCGCTATTTTCTCAAGCTGCTGCAGATTGTAATCCTTCTGAGACGGCAGAGAAAATTTTACGATCCTCTCGCGGGTCTTGGCGTACTCCTTGTTCCATTCCTCCATGGGATCGGGATCCTTGCCGCGAAGCCGAAGCGGTATCTCATCTTTATAGGTTTGTCCGTCGTACTCGCACGTCACGGGCAAAAGCGTCATAAAGAAGGTGCCGTTGTCCGGCTCCCACAGCATATCCTGCGGTTCAAACGTATAGGTGAATTTTCCGTTCCAGTCGCCCCATGATTCCTTGTAATCGTACTTATCTGCGATCGCCTGCTCTTTTGCCGCCGCCGTGCCTTTGCCGCCTGCGCCTTTGAGCTTATCGAACTTGTATTTGGCCTCGTCGGGATCGATGATCGCTTTGTCCTTGCCCTTGTGAGCGAGGGTGAATTTGATCTCGCTGACCTGCCATTTTTTATCGAGGTCGCCGACGTATTCTTTTTCGTACGCCTGCACGCGGACGTATTTGACGTCCTTCTTCTTGCCCTCCATCGTAGACGATACCGTGATCCCTTCGGGATACAGCTTCACCGTGACGTAGCCTTTTACCGGCTCCTTTTCGCCTTCAACGATCACGTGGATCTCGAAGTTTTTGTCAACGGGCTTTGCGAAGATATCGTGTTCCGGATCGGGCTTCGTGTTGTTCTTCACGGTCATTTTGTAGACCGCCGGTCGGTCGGTCAGCGCGAACGCTACGTCAAACTCGCCGGTATTGACGGCGGTGATGTCCGAAAGCTTCGGCGCTGTCGGCGCGTCGACGATTGCAAATCTCTCCGTGTATGTAAACCCATCGCCGGGGATGGCGTCGATGCCGCAGTTTGCGTGGTACAGTGTCCCGTCTCTTTCGTCGACGAATTTAAGCTGAGGACCGTCGACTATGCGGAATATGACGGTATTGGTAAAGCTGCCGCCCTCTCCCGTAAAGGTAAAGGTGATGCTCGCCGTGTCTTTGTCGTATTCTTTCGGTACGCTCACCGTCGCCTCGCAGTAGCGGCCGGCAAGCGCCGCGCCGTGGACAGTCATACCGTCGGCGGAAACGCCGATCTGCGCCGTCAGATCGTTCCGGTCCCGCTCGACCGTTCCGTCAATCTCCGCCATGCGCGCGCGGATCTTCACCGGCTGTTCCCCACCCCGTCGGATCGCGTCGCCGAAATCTTTTTGCACGTACATTTTGTACGATTTGCGTTTTTTCTTGTCGTCAGAGCCGCCTTTTCCG
>CADBNN010000019.1 GCA_902796075.1 Oscillospiraceae bacterium
ACAGCACCGTCCACACCATGTGGGGCACAGCGGCAAACCGCTCAATAAACGAACGCTTTTTCACGCCTGCTGTTCCTCCTCCGCCTGTGGGTCGGCCACCGAAAGCTCGTCGAATTCTTCGCTGAAAGAGGAATAGTCGCCGAACATATCGGAATACTCCGAACGCTTCATCACGTGGATGGCGTCCGGCTCAATAAACAAGCCGATACGGGAGCCCAGGGGACAGTGGTCAGTGGTTTGGATCATCCATTTAAAATGGTCGATGTCCACAATGATCTCCCAATGCACGCCCTTAAAAGTGATGGCGGTCACCGTGCCGGTTAGCATGCCCTGTTCCACGGGCACAATGTCCACGTCTTCGGGGCGCACCACCACGTCTACGGGCTCGTTGGGGGCAAAGCCGCCGTCCAGGCAGGGGAAGTCCCGCCCGGCAAAACGGCACAGCCGGTCTTGCACCATCACGCCGTCTAAAATATTGCTTTCGCCTATAAAGTCCGCCACAAAGGCGTTTTGGGGTTCGTTATAAATATCTTCCGGGGTGCCGATCTGCTGAATGCGGCCGTTGTCCATCACCACCACCCGGTCAGACATGGAAAGGGCTTCTTCCTGGTCGTGGGTAACAAAAATAAAGGTGATGCCCAGGCTTTGTTGCAGGTTTTTCAGTTCCACCTGCATATCCTTGCGCAGCTTCAGGTCCAGCGCCGCCAGGGGTTCGTCCAGCAGCAGCACTTTGGGCCGGGTCACCACGGCGCGGGCAATGGCCACCCGCTGCTGCTGCCCGCCCGAAAGGGCGCTGATATGCCGGCGTTCAAACCCTTTCAGGTTCACCAAAGCAATGGCCTCTTTCACCCGCTGCACCAGTTCAGCTTCGGGCACCTTGCGCACCCGCAGGCCGAAGGCGATATTTTCAAACACGTTCAAATGAGGGAACAACGCATATCGCTGAAAAATGGTG
This sequence comes from Oscillospiraceae bacterium, assembly GCA_902796075.1. Taxonomy (GTDB): domain Bacteria; phylum Bacillota; class Clostridia; order Oscillospirales; family Acutalibacteraceae; genus UMGS1484. The sequence continues at coordinate 956 of CADBNN010000019.1, forward strand.
GAAACCTGCCGCTTATAAGGCGGCACGCCGTTGATACATGCACCGTCAAAATAAACCCTGCCCTCCATCGGTTCAACAAAACCGCCTAAAATGCGTAAGGTGGTAGTTTTGCCGCAGCCTGATGGACCTAGCAGGGTTATAAATTCACCGTCATGAATATCCAAAGAAACGTGATCTAATACAGTTTCGCCGTCAAAAGCGACCGAAACCCCTTCCAGCGACATGATGTTGTCGGACATCTATGCATCCCTTTCCTCATCTATAAAATAAACAACATTACTATACTGTTTTTTTCGCAAAATGTCAAGGGTTTTCCCGCACTTTCCTAAAAATTCGACCGGGGGGTCGGGCTTGCGACCGAACAAGCCTTTCGCCGACGGATTTTGCCGGCAGAATGCGCCCGTTTTTTTAACCGGCCGGGTGTATGCTAAGCCAAACATAACCGAAAAGGAGGGCATGGAATATGTCTGTTCGCATCCAGTCAGACGGGCAAACGGTCACCGCCTATCTGGAAGGGGAGATCGACCACCATACCGCTGCCGAAATGCGCCGGGCGATCGACGACGAATTGCAGTGCGGCACCGTGAAATTGCTGATTTTGGACTTTCGTGACGTGAGCTTTATGGACAGTTCCGGCATTGGGTTGGTGATGGGCCGCTACCGGCTCATGCGGTTTTATGACGGCCAGCTGCAGGTGCTCAACACCTCGCCGCAGATTTACAAAGTGATGCGTATTGCCGGGCTGGAACGCCTGGCGGTGATAGAAAAGGGCGAAATGAAAAGGAGTGATCCCGCGTGAAGCGAAAAGCCGAAAATGAAGTAAAACTCACCCTGCCTTCCCGCTCCAGCAACGAAAGCTACGCCCGGGTGGCGGTGGCGGCCTTTGCCGCCCAGCTGGACCCCACGCTGGAGGAGATAAACGATTTGAAGACCGCCGTTTCCGAAGCGGTCACCAACTGCATCGTGCACGCCTATCCGGATCGCATCGGCCCCGTTACCATCACGGTGGGGCTGTATGCCGGCAACCGGGTGCGGGTGCAGGTGCGGGATAAAGGCGTGGGCATTGCCGACGTAAAGCAGGCCATGGAACCGTTGTTTACCACCGGCGGCGGCGAGCGGGCCGGTTTGGGCTTTGCGGTGATGCAAACCTTTACCGACCGGCTGCGGGTGCGCTCCGCCCCCGGCAAGGGCACCGCCGTTATAATGGAAAAAGAGATACGCAAACGGTGAAGAGGACCGGGGCCGAACAACGGCTGATTGAAGATAACCTGGGCCTGGTGCACGCTTGCTGCCGCCGCATGACCGGCCGGGGCATGGACTATGACGATTTGTACGGCGCCGGCTGTTTGGGGCTGTGCAAAGCGGCCAAAGGGTTCGATCCCGCCCGGGGGCTGTGCTTTTCCACCTATGCGGTGCCGGTGATACTGGGGGAAATACGCCGGCTGTTTCGGGACGGGGGCAGTTTGCGGGTAAGCCGGACGCTTAAAGACCTGGCCCGCAAGGCCGCCCGGGTGGGAGAAGAACTGACCGAACGGCTGGGCCGCCCGCCGGCGGTGAGCGAACTGGCCCTGGCGCTGCAGGCGCCGCCCGAGCAGGTGGCCGAAGCCCTGTGCGCCGCCCGGCCGGTGCTTTCGCTCACCGTGGGGGAAGAAGAAAACGGCCGGGAATATGACGTGAGCGTGGCCGGGGCGGAAGAAGCCGTTTGCGACCGGCAGGCGCTGTATCAGGAACTGGCCCGCCTGCCCCGGCAGGAACAGGCGCTCATTCACCTGCGGTATTTTGAAGGCAAAACCCAGGCGGCCACCGCCGCGCTGCTGGGCATGACCCAGGTGCAGGTGTCCCGGCGGGAGCGGGCCATCCTGCAAAAAATGCGCGGCGCTTTGTAAAAAAGCCTTCGGGCGATTTCAACAAAAACATAGGGCAAAAAAATTTGTAATTTTTCATAGACAGAACGGTGCAAATGTGGTAAAATAGGAAAAATACAAGAGCAAAGGAGAAACACCATGGCTTTTTATTATTCCGAACCCTCTCGCACCTTCAGTGAATATTTGCTCATTCCCGGTTACACGTCGCCCGACTGTATTCCGGCCAACGTGAGCTTAAAAACACCGCTGGTCCGCTACAAAAAAGGGGAACAGTCTGCCATCACGCTCAACATCCCTCTTGTTTCTGCCATTATGCAATCGGTTTCTAACGATACGTTGGCCATTGCCCTGGCAAAAGAAGGGGGACTGTCCTTTATTTACGGATCCCAAAGCGTGGAAGACGAAGCCGCCATGGTGGCAAAAGTGAAGAATTACAAGGCCGGCTTTGTGGTGAGCGATTCCAACGTGCGGCCTACCGACACCCTGGCCGACGTGCTGGCGCTGGTGGAACGGTTCGGCCATTCCACCGTGGCGGTAACAGACGACGGCACCGCCGGCGGCAAGCTGGTGGGCATTGTAACCGGCCGCGATTACCGGGTGAGCCGCATGAGCACCGATCTGCCCGTGGCGGAGTTTATGACCCCGCTGGACAAGCTCATCACCGCCCCGGCCACCACTTCGCTGAAAGAAGCCAACGATATTATTTGGGAGCACAAGCTCAACTCCCTGCCGCTGATAGACGAACAGGGCCGTTTAAAGTATTTCGTGTTCCGCAAGGATTATGCCCAGCATAAAGAAAATCCCGACGAAATGCTGGACGCCAACAAGAGTTATATGGTGGGCGCCGGCATCAACACGCTGGACTATGAAAAGCGGGTGCCCGCGCTGGTGGAAGCCGGGGCCGACGTGCTGTGCATCGATTCTTCCGAAGGCTATTCCTGCTGGCAAGAGAAAACCATCGATTTTATTCGGGAAAAATACGGCAACACCGTGCGGGTGGGCGCCGGCAACGTGGTGGACCGGGACGGCTTCCGCTTTTTGGCCGAAGCAGGCGCCGATTTTGTCAAAGTCGGCATCGGCGGCGGCTCCATTTGCATCACGCGTGAAACCAAGGGCATCGGCCGGGGCCAGGCCACGGCGCTCATCGAAGTGGCGGCCGCCCGGGATGAATATTACGCCGAAACCGGCATTTATGTGCCCATTTGCTCCGACGGCGGCATCGTGCACGACTATCACATGACCCTGGCGCTGGCCATGGGCGCCGACTTTATTATGCTGGGCCGCTACTTTGCCCGTTTTGACGAAAGCCCCACCCCCAAACTCACCATCAACGGCACCTATGTGAAAGAATATTGGGGCGAAGGTTCCAACCGGGCCCGCAACTGGCAGCGGTACGATTTGGGCGGCAAGTCCAAACTGTCTTTTGAAGAAGGCGTGGATTCTTACGTTACCTACGCCGGCCCCCTGCACGACAATGTGGAAAAAAGCTTGTATAAAGTCAAATCCACCATGTGCAACTGCGGCGTTACCAACATCCCCGACCTGCAAAAGAACGCCCGGCTCACGCTGGTTTCTTCGGTCAGCATCGTAGAAGGCGGCTCTCACGACGTGATTTTAAAAACCACCAACCAAAAGGTGTAACAGGATCAAACCAAACACAAAACCGCTCCGGCAAAAGCCCGACCGTGGTAAGGCAGTATTCTCGCTTCCTATCAGCGTGGTGAGTAAGTGCGCAGTTAAAAAAACAAGCTGAGATAAGTGATCAAAAGCAGATCG
>CADBNN010000020.1 GCA_902796075.1 Oscillospiraceae bacterium
CCAGATTCAGTTCTTCCGGCTTTTTGCCCAGCATGGCGGCGGCGCGGCCGGTCACATACCGGTGCGAGGTGCCGTGGAAGCCGTAGCGGCGAATGCGGTATTTTTCATAATATTCATAGGGCAGGGCATACAGATACACATAGTCCGGCATGGTTTGATGGAAACCGGTATCGAACACCGCCACCTGCGGCACGCCGGGCATCATTTCTTCGCAGGCGCGAATGCCGGTGAGGTTGTGAGGATTGTGCAGGGGCCCCAGTTCGCAGCATTCTTCGATCGCCGCGATGACTTTATCGTCGATGAGCACCGAACCGGAGAATTTTTCGCCGCCGTGCAGCACCCGGTGACCCACCGCCGCGATCTCGCTGAGAGAGTCGATCACGCCGTGTTCTTTGGAGGTGAGGGTGTCGATCACCAGTTTCACGGCTTCGCCGTGGTTGGCCATTTGAATGTTGATCTTGTAATCGTCCCGGCCGGGCACGGCGTGCTTAAAGTTGCCGCCTTCAATGCCAATGCGGTCGCACAGACCCTTGGCCATGACCGTTTCGTTTTCCATGTTGAACAGCTGGTATTTGATGGACGAGCTGCCCGCGTTGATAACAAGGATTTTCATGTTGCTTTCCACCGTTCCTTTTGCAGATAGTATTAAAAACGTCCACGCTATTGTAACACGGCAAACGCCGTCTGTCAAGATTCAGCCCGCCCGTTGCCCCATAAAAAATGCGGCGCGGTTGACAGGACCTGTTGTTTTTGGTATAATAATAGCAAATATATGCGATCCGCACGTGTGTGCGACGCCGTTCAACCATTTTATGTATGGTTGAAAACGAAACGACTCACACGCCGGCAGATATTCTCCCTTACCTTGCAATAGAAACCGTCACCCTGCCCCTGCAATAACGCTTTTACGTAATACCGGCGGACCGAGAGAAGATCGTTTCTCCCGGTTCGCCGGCTTTTTGCGCTTTGGCGGGTTTTGCTTGCATTTTGCCGGCGAAAGGTGTATAGTAATAACAATAACGCTAAACGGGAGACGCAGCAGTATGAGGATCGTGATCATCGGCAACGGCAAACTGGGTTACGCCATCGCGCGCAAGCTGGCGGCCGACGGCCATAGCATTGTGGTGGTAGACCGCAACGAAAAACACCTTTCGGCCACCCTGAACGATATTGACGTTTCGGGCATTTTGGGCAGCGGGGTAGACCGCAGCGTGCTGGAAGAAGCCGGCGTGCCCGACGCCCAGGTGCTGATCGCCGCCACCCAGTCGGACGAAACCAACATCATCGTTTCCATTTTGGCCAACAAGCTGGGGGCCGCCCACACCATCGCCCGGGTGCGGGAACCGGAATATGCCCGCACGGCCGATATGCTGCGGCCCGAAATGGGGCCGGGCATCAACGTGAACCCGGAACTGGAAGCGGCGGAGGAGATCTCCCGTATTTTCCGCTTTCCTTCGGCTCTAAGAATCGACTTTTTCTCCCACGGCCGGGTGGAGATCATTGAAATGGCGGTGGGCGAAAAAAGCCCGCTGGACGGGCTGCGCCTGTCGGATTTTTCTTCGGTGGTCAAGGCCAAGGTGCTGGTTTGCACCGTGCACCGGGGCGACCGGGTGTTTATTCCCGGCGGCGATTTTGTGCTGCAGGCGGGGGACCGCATCAGCATCACCGGCGCCCTGCGGGACGTGAACCTGTTTTTTAAGCGGGTGGGCTACACCAATAAAAAAGTGAAAAACGTCATGATCGTGGGGGGCGGCCGCATCGGCTATTATCTGGCCCGCATTTTGGAAGACGTGGGCATGGACGTGAAACTGCTGGAATCGGACCCCGACCGCTGCCGCCGGCTGGCCCGGCTGCTGACCAAAACCACCGTGGTGCAGTGCGACGGCACCGACCAGAGCCTGCTGCTGGAAGAAGGCATTGCCGACGTGGACGGCCTGGCCGCCCTGACCGGGCTGGACGAAGAAAACGTGATCATTTCCATGTACGCCCAGTCGCTGGGGGTTTCCAAGGTGGTCACCAAAATCAACCACATCACCTTCGGCGGCATTTTGGAAAAAGCGGGCATCGACTGCGTGGTGACGCCCCACAACATTACCACCCACAACGTGTGCCGCTATGTGCGGGCACTGAAAAATTCGCAGGACAGCAGTTTTGAAACGCTCATCAGTCTGGTGGACGGCCGGGCGGAAGCCATCGAATTTCGCGTGGGCAACAGCTTTGCCGGCAACCACGTGCCCTTAAAGGAACTGCGGCTCAAGCCGGACATTCTCATCGGCATTATCACCCGGCAAAACAAAACCCTGTATCCCACGGGGGACGACTGCATTTTGCCCGGCGATAACATTGTGGTGGTCACCACCCGTCAGGGCATAGACGAAATCGGCGACATTCTGGCCTGACCGGCCTTACCGAAAGGAGCAAACAACCATGCAAATTCTGGTGACCGGCGGCGCCGGCTATATTGGCAGCCACACCTGCGTGGAACTGCTGCAAGCGGGATATGACGTGGTGGTGGCCGACAATTTGTGCAACGCCAAGCGGGAATCCCTGCGGCGGGTGGAGCGCATTACCGGCAAGACCCTGACCTTTTATCCCTATGATATTTGCAACGCCCGGCAAATGAACGAGATCTTTGAAAACCACGCCATTGACGGGGTGATCCACTTTGCCGGTCTTAAGGCGGTGGGGGAATCCTGCCGCATTCCGCTGGACTATTACGCCAACAACATCGGCGGCACGGTAACGCTGTGCAAGGTCATGGCCGCCCACGGGGTGAAAAAACTGGTGTTTTCTTCCTCCGCCACGGTATACGGCAATTCGCCCATTCCCTACCGGGAAGATATGCCCACCGGCAGCTGCACCAATCCTTATGGCCGTACCAAATATATGATAGAAGAAATATTAAAGGATCTGCACGCTTCCGATCCGGCGTGGCGCATCGCCCTGCTGCGGTATTTTAACCCGGTGGGCGCGCACGCGTCCGGCCTGATCGGGGAAGACCCCAACGGCATTCCCAACAATCTGGTGCCCTATATTGCCAAGGTGGCGGTGGGCAAACTGCCCTGCCTGCCGGTTTTCGGCAACGATTATCCCACCCCCGACGGCACCGGCGTGCGGGATTACATTCACGTGAGCGATCTGGCCGAAGGCCACGTGGCCGCCCTGGCTTATTTGCAGGACCACGAAGGGATAGACGCCTTTAATCTGGGTTCGGGCAAAGGCACCAGCGTGCTGGAACTGGTGCGCGCCTTTGAACAGGCCTGCGGCCACCCCATTGCGTATGAAGTGCGGGAACGGCGGCCGGGCGACCTGCCTATTTATTATGCCGATCCCCACAAGGCCAAGCAGGCTTTCGGCTTTGTTACCAAGCGGGACGTGAACACCATGTGCGCCGATACCTGGCGCTGGCAGTCCGCCAATCCGGACGGCTATCCCGAAGACTGAACGATTTCATAAGAAAAGCCATCTGTTTCAAACAACAGATGGCTTTTTTCTGTATTGCTTTTTTACGGCATGGTCCGCACCGTCGCCACGTCGGCGGCAATGGCCGCCTGCAGCTCGGCGGGGGAAGCAAAGGCTTTTTCCTCCCGCAAAAAGGCCAGCAGCCGCACGTCGGCCGTTTGCCCGTATAACTCCTCCTGCAGATCCAGCACGTGGGTTTCGCACAGCACCCGGTCGCTGCCCACGGTGGGCCGCACCCCCAGGTTGCACACCCCTTTGCGGGTAACGCCCTTTACCGTTACGGTTACGGCATACACCCCAAACCGGGGCAGGGCCAGTTCGTCCGGCCAGGCCTGGTTGATGGTGGGAAAGCCCAGCGTGTGGCCCAGCCGGTTGCCGTGTATCACGGGCAGCGCGGCGCCAAAGGGCCGCCCCAGCAAAGCATTGGCGGTTGGCATATCGCCCGCGGCCAGGGCATTGTGGATGCGGGTGGAAGAAACGGGCAACCCGTTTTGGGTCACCGGGTCGGCCACCGCCAGCCGCACGCCGGCTTCTGCGCACAAGCGGGCCAGCAGGTCGGTATCACCCGCGGCGTTTTGCCCAAAGCGAAAGTTGAAACCGCATGAGAGCACCCTGGCGCCGCAGCGGGCCAGCAGCACCTCGTTAAAAAAAGCCCGGGGCGACATGGTGCGTATTTCGTCCAGCGCCAGGGGGATAAAGGCGGCCGCCCCCATTTGCGCCAGCAGGCGTCGGCGTTCCTCGTCGGTGGTTAAAAACCGCACGCCGGACGGCAATACCGAAAGCACCGTGGCGGGCAAACCGCTGGCCACGGCGGCCCGTATCACCGCCTGGTGGCCGGGGTGCAATCCGTCAAAGGTGCCCAGCGCCACCGCGGTGGGGGCGGTTGGTTGAAGGGGGATCGAATTCATGATTACCTCTTATAAAAAGCATTGAATGCACAAAACGCCCGCTTGGGCGTCTATGCGGCCAAGACCCAGCAGGCAACCTGCGGGATCGTATACCCGCACAATACTCGCCGCGCCGGCGGGCAGGGTCAACCGGTCCAGATCCAGCCGGCCCCCGTTGCCGAAGCGGGCGGCCTGCGCCGCCGTAACGGTAACGGCAGGGTAGGGAGTAAGGGCGCTTTCCACCGGCCGCAGCAGTTGTTCCGCCGGCATGGTTTTGGCTTGTTCCAGCGGCAGGCAGTCGGCCAGGGTAAAGCCGCAGGCTTCGGTGCGCCGCAGGGTTTGCAGCATGGCGCCGCACCCCAGGGCACGCCCCATATCGTCGGCCAGCGACCGCACATAGGTGCCCTTGGAGCAAACGATTTCAAGCGTATATTCCTGGGCGGCTTCGTCGCCGTCGATATACCGCAAGGCATGCACGGTAACGGGCCGCGCCGGTCGGGCCACGGTTTTGCCCTGCCGGGCCAGATCATACAGCCGCACGCCCCCCACCGAAACAGCCGAAACCATGGGCGGCACCTGCATTTGGGGCCCGGTGAACCGGGGCAGCAGGGCCTGCACCTGGGCGGGGGTAACGTGGCTTTCGGTTTGAGTCAGCACGGTGCCGGTGGCGTCCAGCGTGTCGGTGGTAACGCCAAAGCGCACCACCGCCCGGTAGGCTTTGTCGGTTACGGGCATGCAGTCGCACAGCCGGGTGGCTTTGCCCACCAAAAGCGGCAGCACGCCGGTCGCCATAGGGTCCAGCGTGCCGGTGTGGCCGATTTTGCGAGTGCCCAATACCCGCCGCATAACGGCCACCACGTCAAACGACGTAAAGCCGGCGGGCTTATCGATCAAAACCAGGCCGGTCATTGGGCTTGGGAAAGGGCGGCTGTGCAGGCGGCCAGCAGTTGCTGTTTGGCGGTTGCCAGATCACAAGTGAATCGGCAGCCCGCCGCGCCCGTGTGCCCGCCGCCCCCGAATTGGGCGCAAATGGCCGCCGAACTGATGGGGCCGCGAGAGCGCACCGAAACCCGGTATTCGCCCTGTTCGTTTTCTCGCAGGGTGCAGCCGATGAGCACCCCTTCCACCTGCCGGGGCAGGGAGGTGATGCCTTCCAGATCGCCTTCTTCGGCATGGGTCTCCTGCCGCATGCGGTTGGTGATGGTGATAAAGGCGATCTTGCCGTCGGCAAAAAATTCCATGCCCTCCAAAATGGCCCGTTCAATGGCAATGCGGGCGCGGGATTTGGTATCGAACATGGCTTGGTTGATCTGTTCGATGTCGGCGCCGGCCTGCATCATGCGGGCGGCGGCCAGGTGGCAGGCGGCGGTGGTGTTGGTGTACTTAAAACAGCCGGTATCGGTAGAAATGCCGGTGTATAAACAATTGGCCAAATAGGCATCTACCGGCACGGCCAGCGCGTCCAGCACCGCCAGCACCACTTCCGCGCAGGAAGCGGCGTCAGCCTGCACCAGCGAATGGGCGGCAAACCTTTCGTGAGTGCCGTGGTGGTCAATGGCCAGTTCGATTTTGCCGGCATAATCGGTCCCCCCCGGTCCCAGAAGGGAAAGGGAAGCCACGTCGGTACTCACAAAAAAGGCCGGTTCAAAATCCTGGTGGGTATAGGGGTCGGTGATATACGCGTAGGCAGGCGGAACGGGGTGAGCGCACCGCACGTTGGCCTGCTTGCCCAGCAGGCGCAGGGCCCGGCACAGGGCATAGCCGCTGCCGATGGTGTCACCGTCCGGATAGGCGTGCAGCAACACTTCAAACCGGTCGTTTTCCTGCAGCAGCCGGGCGGCTTGTTGCACAGTGATCATGTAGCATCCTCACTTTGTTCGTCGGTCGCGTCCTCCTCGGCCGGAATGTCCAGCGACTGGAGGATCTGCGCAATGTGGGCGCCGTGGGCAATAGAGCCGTCGGCAATAAACTTCAATTCCGGGGTTTTGCGCAGTTTCAGCCGGGCGGCCAGTTCCCGCCGGATGTAGCCGTTGGCGCTGGCCAGCCCCTGCAAGGTGCTTTTGGTGGCGGCTTCGTCCCCCATAACGCTAACAAAAATTTTGGCGTAAGAAAGATCGCCGCTCACTTCGGTGCGCACCACCGTTACCATGGTGGCAATGCGGGGATCCTTTAAGCTGCGCAGAATGTCAGCCAGCTCGCGCTTTACGTCTTCATTCACGCGGCCCATACGTTTGGATGGCATGTTAAGCCCCCCTTTTTATTCTCTGTATTCTTCCATAATAAAGGCTTCCAGCACGTCGCCTTCTTTAATATCCGAAAACTTGGCAAGCCCAATGCCGCATTCGTAGCCGGAAGCCACTTCTTTCACGTCGTCCTTGAAGCGGCGCAGGGAGTCGATGGCGTCTTCGGCGATCACAATGCCGTCCCGCACCACGCGGATCTGGCAGGCGCGGGTGACCTTGCCGGACAGCACGTAGCTGCCGGCGATGGTGCCGGCGGAAGAGATCTTGAACACGGAGCGCACTTCGATGCGGCCCATTTCCACTTCCCGGAACTTGGGCGCCAGCATGCCCTTCATGGCGGCTTCGATCTCTTCAATGCAATCGTAAATGACCCGGTACATGCGCAGTTCCACACCGTCCCGTTGGGCATTGGCCTGGGCGGTGGGGTCGGGGCGCACGTTAAAGCCCACTACAATGGCGTTGGAGGCGTTGGCCAGCATCACGTCCGATTCGCTGATGGCGCCCACGCCGCCGTGGATGACCCGTACCCGCACTTCGTCGTTAGACAGTTTTTCCAGCGACTGGCGCACGGCTTCCACCGAGCCTTGCACGTCGGCTTTGACTACGATATTCAGTTCCTTTACGTCGCCCTGCTGCATCTGGTCGAACAGATTATCCAGCGTGACCTTTTGCTGCGAGCGGAACTGTTCTTCCTTGGCGGCGGCTTTGCGCTGTTCCACCAGTTCGCGGGCCAGCCGTTCGTCTGAAACCGCGTTAAAGGTATCGCCGGCCTCGGGCACTTCGGCCATGCCGGTGATCTCCACGGGAATGGAGGGGCCGGCTTCGTTCACTTTTTCGCCTTTGTCGTTGGTCATCACGCGCACGCGGCCCACGGCGGTGCCGGCCACAATAATGTCGCCGGTGCGCAGGGTGCCGTTTTGCACCAGCAGGGTGGCAATGGGGCCGCGGCCTTTATCCAGCCGGGCTTCTATCACGGTGCCCTTGGCGGGCCGGTCGGGATTGGCCTTGAGTTCCAGCATATCGGCCACCAGAATAATGCTTTCCAGCAGTTTATCCAGGTTCATGCCGGTAAGGGCCGAAACGGGCACGCAGATCACGTCGCCGCCCCATTCTTCGGGCACCAGGCCATGTTCGGTGAGCTGCTGCATGATCTTATCGGGCGTCACGCCGGGCTTATCCATTTTATTGATGGCCACAATGATCTGCACGTTGGCCGCCCGGGCGTGGTTGATGGCTTCAATGGTTTGGGGCATAATGCCGTCGTCCGCCGCCACCACCAGCACGGCCACGTCGGTAGCCATGGCGCCGCGGGCCCGCATAGAGGTGAAGGCCGCGTGGCCGGGGGTATCCAGGAAGGTGATCTCCCGGTCGCCCACCGGCACCCGGTAAGCGCCGATGTGCTGGGTGATGCCGCCCGCTTCGGTGGCGGTCACGCTGGTGTTGCGAATGGCGTCCAGCAGCGAGGTTTTGCCGTGGTCTACGTGACCCATGACCACCACAACGGGGCTGCGGGGCTTCAGGCTTTCGGCGGTGTCTTCGCTGTCGTCAATGATCCGGTCTTCAATGGTGACGACCACTTCTTTTTCCACCACGGCGCCCATTTCGGTGGCCACAATAGCGGCGGTGTCATAGTCGATCACTTCATTCACCGACGCCATTACGCCCAGCTTCATAAGCTGTTTAATGACCTCGGCCGCCGTTTTCTTCATGCGGGAGGCCAGTTCGCTCACCGAGATCTCGTCGCCGATGGTGACTTTGATGGGTGTGTTTTTGATTTTTTCCAGTTGGATGCGGCGCAGTTTGTCTGCTTCGTTTTCCGCTTTAGACCGCTGATTGCGCCGGTAGTCTTTAGACCGCTGGTTGAGTTTTTGCTTGTTTGTGTTGGAATCGCGCATAGAGCGGTCGGGCGCCAGGTTGGTATATTTTTCGTTGTACTTTTCCAGGTCTACGTTGTCGCTGCGGGTGTTGATGTGCCGCACGGTGCCGGGCCCGCGGTTGGGCTGAGCGCCCGGTTCCCGGTTGGCCTTTTCCTGCTCTTTTTTGGCTGCGGCGGCCGCGGCGGCGGCGTTGAATTTGGCGTCGTCTTCCGGCCGGTGAGCCGGGGCTTCCGGCTTGGGCTTGGCAGGCGCTTTGGGTTTTGCGGGAGCCTTGGTTTCGGCTTTTGCCGCTTTTTGGACCTTTTCGGGCTTTTCGACTTTGGCAGGGGCGGCTTCTTTGGCGTCGTCCGCGTCAACCGGGGTTTCTTCCGCCGGTTTGCCGCCGTTTTTCAGCATTTCCAAAATCGCGGCCTGCTGGGCCAGCAATTCGGCTTTTTTGGCGTCCTTTTCCGCCTTGCGGGCGGCACGGGCTTCTTCGCCCATTTTAAAATAGGCGTCAAAACTCTTCACGGCCCGGTCCTGGGTAAAGGCGTCAAACACAATGTTCAACTCCTCTTCGGTCAGGGCGGTCATGTGCTTTTTGGTATCGCCGGTGTATTGCTGTAAAACGTCGATCACCTTTTTGTTATTGGCTTCGCCGAAATCCTTGGCGACCTCATGCACACGGTATTTAATCATCATCATATGTCGTTTCCTCCTGATTGATCAGCAGCAGTGCTTGTTTGGCGAACCCCTCGTCGGTCACGGTCACCGTGCCGGCCGGGGCGCCCACGGCGTGAGACAGTTGTTCGCGGGTGGGGGCGATGCGTCGTATCGCAACGGAATCGCCGGCCTTGAACCGGACTTCTTTTTCTGTGCGGGCGGCTACGTCGCCGGCAATAAGGATCAGCGCGGCGGTGCGCTGTTCCACTGCCTGCAGGGTTTGTTCAAACCCCAGCCGCAAACGGCCGGCCCGGCGGCACAGGCCCAACAGAGAAAGCAGTTTGCTATTCATTTGCCTTTAATTCCTCCTCCATGGCGTCAAACACCGCTTCGGGTATAGGCGCGGAAAAGGCTTTTTCAAACCGGCGTGCCTTGCGGGCGGCGGCAAAGCAGGCGGAACTGCGGCACACATAAGCGCCGCGGCCGGGCTTTTTGCCCGTCAGGTCCAGCGAAACTTCACCGGCCTGGCTGCGCACCACCCGGATGAGTTCGCCTTTTGGTTTCATTTCGCCGCAGCCGCTGCACTTGCGCAGCGGGATCTTGCGAGGTTTTTGCATGGCGGCCTTCTCCTTCCTGAACGAATGGGTTATTGTTGGCTGTTATTCGCCGTAAAAGCCGCTTTCGGGCCGAATGTCGATTTTCCACCCGGTCAAACGGGCGGCCAGGCGCACGTTTTGCCCTTTGTTGCCGATGGCCAGCGAAAGCTGACTGTCCGGCACGGTGACCCGGCAGGCCTTCGAGCCGTCTTCCGCCGGTTCCACCGATACCACCTTGGCAGGGGAAAGGGCTTCGGCAATAAAGGCGGCGGGGTCTTCGTGATAGCGCACGATGTCGATCTTTTCACCGTCCAGCTCATCTACGATCTTGGCCACGCGGGTGCCTTTGGGCCCGATGCAGGAGCCGATGGGATCGATGGCTTCGTCGTGAGAATACACCGCCAGCTTGGTGCGGGAGCCGGCTTCGCGGGAGATGGCTTTGATTTCGATGGTGCCGTCGTAAATTTCGGGCACTTCCATTTCAAACAGTCGGCGCACCAGCCCCGAATGGGTGCGGGAGATCTTGACCTTGGGGCCCCGGTCGGTTTCAAACACGTCCACAATAAACACCTTCACGTGTTCGCCCTCGCGCAGTTCCTCGCCCGGCACCTGTTCGCCCTTGGGCAGCACATATTCGGCGGTGCCGATCTGCACCGTAACGTTGCCGGTGCGGGGGTCCACCGTGTGTACAACGGCCGTGACCAATTCCTGATTCTTGTTCTGGAACTCTTCCATAGCCTGGCCCCGTTCCGCGTCCCGAATGCCTTGCCGGATCACGTGCTTGGCGGTTTGGGCCGCAATGCGGCCGAAGGCGCGGGTGTCCAGCGGGATCTCTACCACGTCGCCCACCTTGGCGCCCCGTTTGATCTTTTTGGCGTCGGCCACCAGTATGTCGGTGTCCGGGTCTTCGATCTCTTCCACCACGTTTTTGCGCACGAATACGTCAAAGATCTGTTCCACGGGATCGATGTTGCAAAATACCACGTCTTTGGAACCGTAGTCTTTTTTGACCGAGGTCACGATGGCGGCGGCGATTTTTTCGGCGATGTATTCCGCCGGAATGCCCTTTTCTTTTTCCATATACAGCAGGGCTTCAAAAAATTCGTTTTTGTTTGCGTTGGTCATGATTTGTTAATTCCTCCAAACTGGTGTGTTACAATGCCTTGTTAAAAGGATCGTCGTCTAATTTCACGGCAGCCACGTCGGCTTCTGCCAGACTAAGGGCGGCGCCGTTTTCGTCAGTGAGTGCTAGCATGCCGTTTTGCTTGCCGGCCAGCGTGGCGCGCAGCACCTTTTGGCCGTTAAGCGGGCGGTAAAGATGCACGGTGACAGGCTTACCCTGCATTTGCGCAAAATGGGCGGGACGGGTCAATTCCCGGTTGAGCCCCGGCGAGCTGACTTCCAGATAATAGGACGGCTCAATAAAATCCGCTTCGTCCAGCGGGTCGTCCAGCGCCCGGGAAAGGGCTTCGCAGTCTTCAATGGTCACGCCGCCGGGCTTGTCGATAAAATACCGCAAATACCAGGCCGCGCCCTCTTTCACAAACCGCACGTCCCACAAAGCAAGACCCAGTTGGGCCGCAATGGGGGCGGCCAGTTGTTCCGCGCGGGCGGCTACGCCACCGTCTTTTTTGGGCAAACCGATCATCCTTTCACAGCAAAAGTTGCATAACGCCGGATGAAACATAAAAGAGCGGGTCGCCCCACTCTTTCACCTACGCTTCTATCCTACTAAATGAACTATATCACATGTGAAAAACAAATGCAAGTGTTTTTTCACAAAAAAAGCAAGTTTTTTTGGGGGTCTGGCCGTTGACAAACCGCCGCCCGGCCGCTACAATAAACAAAAAAAGGGGGGATAAGCCGTGCGAAGCGATTTGTGCAGTATTCCGGTGGAGGAAGTTTTCGCTCCGCGGGAGGGCTGTCCCCTGTGCCGCATGCGGGCCATGCTGGAAGAGCGGGTGCTCACCTACATTATGGGCGCCGCCATGATGGAACCCGACGTGCGCATACAAACCAACCGGCAGGGATTTTGCTTTGACCATCTCAAAAAAATGCTCAATCGGCGCAACCGGCTTTCGGTGGCGCTTATGCTGGAAAGCCACCTGACCGAACTGGACCGGCGGGTGTTCGGGCAGGGCAAGCCCTTTTTCTTAAAGCCTTCCGCCGGCGCGGGCGGGCGTTCGGCCGAACGGGCGGGGGAGACCTGCTTTGTGTGTGAACAGATCGAAACCGGCATGAGCCAGTTGGTGCGCAACACCATGGTGCTGTATGAAAACGACCGGGCGTTCCGCGAGCTGTTTGCCGGGCAGCCTCAATTCTGCCTGCCCCATTACAGCCTGCTGGCCGCCGCCGCGGAAAAGCAGTTGAGCAAAAAATACCGGGCCCGGTGTTTAGAGGATCTGACCCGCGTCACCCGTGCCGCTCTGGAAGAACTGCACGGCGACGTGAAGCATTTTTGTGATATGTTCGATTATCGCAACAACGGGCCGGACGCCGACTGGGGCAACGCCCGGGACGCGCTGGAGCGGGCCGCGCGGATGCTGACCGCCCGCGACCCGGAAACCGAATGATGCCACGAAAGGAGCAAACTGCTTATGTATGTTGCGGGATTTGATATCGGCGGCACCAAGTGCGCCGTGATCACGGCCCAATGCGAAGGAGACGCTATTACGCTGGAACAAAAGGCGGTGTGTCCCACCGACCATTCCATTTCACCCGCGGCCATGATAGACCGCATGATGGACATGGCCGACGGTTTGCTGAAGCGCAAGCCGGACGCCATCGGTATTTCCTGCGGGGGACCGCTGGATTCCCGCAAGGGGATCATTTGCAGCCCGCCCAACCTGCCCGGATGGGACAGCGTGCCCATTGTGGCACAAATGCAGGCGCGTTACGGCGTGCCGGTGCGCTTGCAAAACGACGCCAACGCCTGTGCCCTGGCCGAATGGAAATACGGCGCCGGCAAGGGCTGTGAAAATATGATTTTTATGACCTTCGGCACCGGCATGGGCGGCGGTCTGATCCTCAACGGGCGGCTGTATGCCGGCACCAACGATAACGCCGGCGAGATCGGCCACCTGCGGCTGGACCGGCTGGGTCCGGCGGGCTACGGCAAAACCGGTTCGTTTGAAGGCTTTTGCAGCGGCGGCGGCCTGGCCCAGTTGGGCTACACCATGGCGGTGGAACAGCTCCAGCGCGGGGTGTGCCCCGCCTATTTTGCCCCCCACATGACCGCTGCCGACGTGACGGCCAAAACCGTGGGCGACGCGGCCGAAGCGGGGGACGAGACCGCCCTGGCCGTTTACCGCACCTGCGGGGAATATCTTGGCCGCGGCCTGGCGCTGCTGGTGGATGTGCTCAATCCCGAATGCATCGTGATCGGCAGCATTTTCGCCCGCAGTCGCGATCTGCTGTGGCCGGCGGCCGAACGGGTGCTGCGGCAAGAGGCGCTGCCGGGCGCGGTGGCCTGCTGCCGGGTGGTGCCCGCCCAATTAGGAGAACATATCGGCGATTACGCCGCGTGCGTAACGGCCGTTGTATAAGGAGAAATAACTATGTTGCAGGAATTATTAGAACGCTATCCCGCCCTGGCCGCCTGCCGGGCGTCTATTGAACAGGCCGCCGCCTGTTGGATCGATTGCTTTGCGGACGGCGGCAAATTGCTGGTGTGCGGCAACGGCGGCAGCTGTGCCGATTCCGACCACATTGTGGGGGAACTGATGAAGGGCTTTTTGAAAAAACGGCCCCTTTCGGCGGCCCAAAAGCAAGCCATGCGCGAGCGTTGCCCCCAGTTGACCGAAGCCGAACTGAACAGCCTGCAGTTGGGACTGCCCACCGTGGCGCTGCCGGCCTTAACGGCGCTTAACACCGCCTTTTGCAACGACGCCGACCCCACCTTGCTTTACGCGCAGGGTGTCATGGGCCTGGGTCGGCCGGGCGACGTGCTGGTGGGCATCAGCACGTCGGGCAATTCCGCCAACGTGCTGGCCGCGGCCAAAACCGCCAAAGGATTGGGGCTCACGGTCATCGGCCTCACCGGGCAGGGGGGCGGCCGTCTGGCCCAGGTGGCCGATGTGTGCATTCGGGTGCCCGCCACCGAAACCTTTAAGGTGCAGGAACTGCATTTGCCGGTATATCACTATTTGTGCGCCGCTACCGAAGCCCATTTTTACGCCGAATAAAGCAAAAAACAAAAGCGATGCAACCGTTGGCTGCATCGCTTTTTCATTATGTTCGGTTTTACGTCCGGTCGTGTTCCGTGCTGTGGCGCCATTGGGTGGGGGTCATGCCGAAGTGGACCTTGAACCGCCGCACAAAGTTGGAAACGTCGGTGAATCCGCTTTCTTCACACACCGCCGCCACCGTGGCGGAGGAGGTGAGCAGCAGCTTTTTGGCGTAATCGAATCGCAGGGCGTCCAAATAGGTTTTGAAGTTTACTTTCATATCCCGCTTGAACACCGCCGAAGCGTAAGAGGGGGAAAGCCCCACGTAGGCGGCCGCCTGCGCCAACGATATAGGCTGGCGAAAATGGGTGAGCAGATAAAAGTGGATCTTGGCCACCGCGTCGTCCTGCGAAGGGGCCAGATCGTCCGGCCAGAAGTGCAGCATTTTGCGCAGCAGGCATTCCATCAGCACCGTGCAATAGGCCAGATCGCCCTGATGTTGAATGATCTCTTCCAGCAGGGGCACCAAAAAGCGCTGGGTGTGCGCGTCGGCCGCCGCCGCTTTGGGAGCGGTCAGGCGCAAAAAGGGCTCCAAACAATGCTGGGGCACCAAATCGGCCGAAAACATAATGTTCACCAAGTGCACGTTGTTGCCCCGCACGCTGTGGCAGTCCAGGGGCGTCATAAAAAACAGCATTCCCTTGTGCATGGGCATCACGGTGCCGTTCAGCGTGCAGTTGCCTTCGCCGCCGGTAATGTATTCTATTTCATAAAAATCGTGGAAATGATTCGCTGTAAAGCCGTCAAACCGTTTTTGCCGCGCCACAATACTGCGCTGGTCAAATAAATCTTCTTTTTGCAGTCGTTCCATAGCCGAATCCTCCTTGCGCAAGCATTATAGCACAAATCATAAAAAAAATCAATTCCCTTCCAAAAAGTTCTATTGCACTTTCACAAGACCGTGGTATAATACAATTGAACCCGTGTGTAAGGAGGAGGTCGCCTTGCCTCACAATACCTATTATCTGGCAGGCAACGCCCATTTGGATCCTATGTGGCAGTGGACCTGGCAGGAAGGCAGCGGCGAAGCCAAAGCCACCATCCGTTCCGCCCTGGACCGTATGAAAGAATTTCCCGCGTTTCGCTTTATTTGTTCGTCGGCGCTGGTGTTTGAATGGATCGAAGAATTTGCTCCCGCCATGCTGGAGGAAATTCGTCAGCGCGTGGCCGAAGGCCGGTTCATTCTGGTGGGCGGCTGGCACGTGCAGCCCGACTGCAATATGCCCGGCGGCGAATCCTTTGCCCGGCAAAGCCTGTATGCCCAGCGGTATTTCGCCCGCACCTTCGGCGTTACCGCCCGGGTGGGCTATTGTGTAGACAGCTTTGGCCATTGCGCTACCATGCCCATGCTGCTGCGGCACAGCGGGCTGGACTATTATATATTTATGCGGCCGGGCGCCCACGAAATGGCGCTGCCGGAAGAAACCTTCCGCTGGGTCGCGCCCGACGGCAGCCGGGTGCTGGCCAGCCGGATCGACGGCAAGTATGACGTGAATTTTACCTCCGCCGAAGAACTGCAGGAACGGCTGGACCATTTGCGCCAAACCACGCGTGAGGGCATGCCGGTGCGCCCCCTGTTTTACGGGGTGGGCAACCACGGCGGCGGCCCCACCATTCAGAATTTAACGGTGCTGGGCGCCTATGGCGACGCCCATCCCGACGATACGCTGATCTATTCCGATCTGCTTGACTTTTTCGCCGCGGCGGAAAACGCGCCGGTGCCGCCCGTTTTGTTCAAGGGTGAACTGCAGCACCATGCCAGCGGCTGTTACGCGGCGGAACCCCGGGTAAAAACCGGTGTGCGCCGGGCCGAAACCGCCCTGGCGGCGGCGGAATCCTACACCATGCTGGCGGCTGCGCTGTGCGGCAAGCCGGCCAAAACCGAAGCTTTTCACAAGGCGTGGGACCGGGTGTGCTTCTGCCATTTTCACGATTCCATGGGGGGCTGTTCCATTCGGGAAGCCCATGATGAAACGCTGGCCATGCTGGGCGCCGCCCGCACCACCGCGGCGGAAGAAGAAAACAACGCCCTGCAAACCCTTTCCTGGCAGGTGGATACCGGCACCATGGAACAGGGCAAGCCCGTGGTGGTGTTCAATCCCCACGCTTTCCCCGTTACCCACACGGTGCAGGTCAACCAGCAGGCGGCGCGCGTCACCGACGAAGCCGGTAACCCGGTGGTGAGCCAGCCGGTGCTGTCTTCTTCCCACGAATGCATGAACCGGCCGGATACGTTGTTTACCGCTCAGGTGCCTCCGCTTGGCTACCGGGTGTATCATCTGGTGCAGGAGGGCGATCCGCTGCCCGCGGCCGAAAGTCCGGTGCACGCCGCGTTGTGCGACGGCCCCTGCACCTGCGAAACGGTGAACGGCGCCGTGCTGGAAAACGAACGTCTGCGCCTTACACTGGAAGCCCACACCGGCTATGTGCTTTCGCTGTTTGATAAAACCGCCGGCCGGGAACTGCTGGCCGACCGCGGCGGGGTGCCGGTGGTGCTGGATGAATTTTATCACGATACCTGGAGCCACGCCAAAAACACCTTTGGCGACGTGATGGGCCGCTTTAGCGACGCGCGCATGACGGTGACAGAAAACGGGCCGGTGCGGGCCACCGTGAAGGTGACCAGCCGTTACGGCCGTTCGGTACTTACCCAATATTTTTCTCTGGCTGCCGGCAGCGACCAGCTGCAGGTGCGGGCCCGGGTGGAATGGCATGAGCGGCACAAAATGCTCAAGCTGGCCTGGCCTGTTGCGGCGCAGGATCCGCAGGCCTATTATGAGATTCCCTTCGGCGTGATCGCCCGCCCCTGCAACGGGGAAGAAGAACCCGGCCTGACCTGGACGGCGGTGCTGGGACGTGAGGGCGGCCTGGCCGTGCTGAATAATAATACCTACAGTTCTTCGGTGCAGGGCGGCACGCTGTATCACACGGTGCTTCGCAGTCCCATTTTCGGGGACCACGGCGGTCCCCGCACGGAAGAAAGCGAATACACCGCCCAGGGGCAAACAGACTTTTCCTACGCGGTGCAGCCTGCCAACGGCACGTGGCACACCCTTGTGCAAGCCGGGCGCCTGCTGAACAAGGGCCTTACCCCCGTGCTGGAAACCTGGCACACCGGCCCCCTGGCTCACGCTCCCTACGCCGGGCTTGCGGTTAGCGCTCCCAACGTGGCGGTGAGCGCCCTGAAAGCCGCCGAAAACGGCGACGGCCTGGTGGTGCGGGTGTATGAAACCGACGGCCGCGATACTGATTTTACCGTAAGCGGTGATGCGGTGGGTGCCCCGCTGCAGGGCCGGTTGCCGGCCTTTGGGGTGCAAACCTACTACCGCAAAGCAGACCAAACCGTGTGGCAGCCCGTGCTGTTCACGGAAGAAAAACCCGGTTGCTAACGGGCCCGCGCCCGTTTCGACATTGCTCGAAATTCTTTGATTCTTAAGAAGGAGATGTTTCAAGATGAAAGCAAGTATAACACGCATCCTCAGTTTGCTGCTTGTGGCCATGATGGCGATCACCATTTTTGCCGGCTGCACGCAGCAACCGAAGGACACCACGCCTACGGACGTGACGCCCACCGAAACCACCCCCGAATCGGTACCCGAACCCGTTATTGTGGGGCCGGAAGACGATGATCCCTATACCATCAGCAAAGACGCCGATGGCAAGGACGTTGTGATCCTTACGCCCAATGACGACGGCACCGCCACCATGAACGTGGCCGAAGGCACCACCCTGGAACAGTTCTTCACGCTGGTAACGGCGAAGGAAGGCTACACCCAGAAGGTGACCGACGCGGAAGGCAACGAAGTGACCGATCCCGCCGCCCTCATCGCCGACGGCATGACCTATGCCGTGTATGCCGACGGGGAGACCGACCCGGCCAAACAGTTTGCCATTCATGTGGAAAGCCAGGAAAAGATCGAAGAAACCGTAAGTCAGGCGGCTGTGGTTTCCCAGCAGATCGCCAAAGCCGAAAGCCAACGCGCTAACCAAACCAGCAGCAAGGGCAAAGGCAACGGCAAAACCGACAGCAGCAAAAACACCAAATCTTCCACGCCTTCTAAGGACCCCGGCAGCCCCG
Source organism: Oscillospiraceae bacterium (assembly GCA_902796075.1). Taxonomy (GTDB): domain Bacteria; phylum Bacillota; class Clostridia; order Oscillospirales; family Acutalibacteraceae; genus UMGS1484. The sequence goes on from CADBNN010000020.1 coordinate 18,012, forward strand.
ACACGCCTTCTTCCAAAGACGAAACGCCCATGGAAGATATTATCCTGTCCACTATCTGGGATCATAACTATCAGGCTTCCGATAATACCGGCAACGCCTGGCAGTCCACCTTCAAAAACATGGAAAAGAAATATCACATCCGCACCATCATCGATCCCCATCTGGATGCCGCTACCGCTACCGACCTGATCGTGAAAGACGTTATGGCCGGCAAAGCCCGCGTGGATATTTACGAAGTTTCGCTGGTGCGCTGCCGCGATATCGCCAAGCGCAAAGCGGCCGCCAACATTTACAAATCCAAAACTATCAACAAGGATGTTTTCAACACCAGCGCTACCAAGTCGGTCACCTTCAACGGCAAGGTGTACGGCGTGGCGTTCGCTTCCAATGCCCTTAACCCGGTAGGCGTAATCTACAACAAGGACCTGATCAAAAAGTACGCGCCCGAGTATGACATTGCCAAACTGTATAAAGAGAAAAAGTGGGATTTCGACGCCATGCGCGCCGTGGCCAAGCTGTGCACCCGCGATACCAACGGCGACGGCAAAACCGATATTTACGGCGTGACCTCCAACACCAACCTGATCGGTATGGCCATCACCAACAACGCCGGCGCTACCGCCGATATGGTGAACGGCCGCGTGGTACCGGTTATGTGCAGCGACGAAGGCATTCGCGCTCTTGAATGGTGCAAAGCCCTGTGGAAAGACGATAAGAGCTGGAAGTACTTCGGCGATATCACCGACGCAGTGCCCTTCTTCGCTTCTGGCCAATGCGCCATGTTCGCTTCTTATCTGCAGTATTATCCCAACATCGCTTCTTTGGCCGACTTCGATTTCGGTTTCGTGCTCATGGCTATGGGCCCGGATAAATCGGATTACATCAACGCCGTGTACGACAGCAGTCTGTATATCGTGCCCAAAACCCGCGAAAACCGGCTGGACGTGATCGGCAACTGGCTCAACGGCGCGGCTACCATGTCCAGCAAGATCATTACCTTCAACGTGCAGAAGATGGCCCGCAACGGCTTTGACAAGACCTCTACCGACGCTTACAAATGGGTAGTTGCCCACATGACGCCCGAATTCTCTTCCGGCGTGTTCTCCGGCAAAATCGCTTCTCAGGTAGACGGTTCTGTTACCTCGCCCTCTAAATCGCCTTCCAAAGTTATGACCGCTATCAAAACGGCGGCGCAGGCGGAATGCGACGACTACTACGCGGATCTGTATTGATCTGAGCGTCTATCGTCAAAAATCCATAACCCCGCGGGGTCGGCTTTTGCAAGCCGGCCCCGTTTTTTTGCGCTAAAGGCTTGCAAACCGGGCCGGTTTTCGGTATGATAAAAGGGTAGATCCACCCAAGGAGGTTTTTGTAATGCATGTTTTGATTTTGAACGGCAGCCCCCGTAAGCAAGGCAATTCGCAGCGCCTGCTGCAGGAGGTCACCCGCGTGCTGGACGAAGCGCAGGTAACCTGGGAATGCTGGCACCTGGGCACCAAGGCGGTGCAGGGCTGTTTGGCCTGCGGCTATTGCCACACCCACCCGGGCTGCGCGCTGCAGGACGACGTGAACGAACTGGCCCCCAAGCTGGCTGCCTGCGACGGGCTGGTGATCGTTTCGCCCGTGTATTACGCTTCGGCCAACGGCAGTTTGGTGGCCCTGCTGGACCGGCTGTTTTACAGCGCCCGGTGCGATTTGCGCATGAAGGTGGGCGCCGCGTTTGCCGTGGCCCGCCGGGGCGGCACCTCCGCCACTTTTGACCAGCTCAATAAATATTTCACCATCAACCAAATGCCCATCGCCTCCGGCCGGTATTGGAACAACGGCTTCGGCCGGGAACCGGGGCAGATCGAACAAGACGCGGAAGGCCTGCAAAACGCCCGGGTAGTGGCCCGCAATATGGTGTTTTTAATGCGGTCCATCGCCCTGGGCAAGCAAACCTACGGCCTGCCGGACCCCGAGCCCGTGCAAATGACCCACTTTATTCGCTGACCCAAAGCGCAAGCACGTTGTGCGTCAGCGACTTGCCGTTATGTACCGATAGTGGTACAATCAACAACACAGAACAGGAGGCGCACCATGAAAAATCCCCAATCGAAAAAGGAAACGTTGAAAGGGCTGGAACCCAAAAAATTGGCGTTGCTGCGCATTTTGCAAATCATGCAGCAATACAGCGATCACGACCATCCGCTCAAGCAAGAGGATATTGCCCAATATCTTGAAAACGAATACGGTATCGTGATCGAGCGCAAAGCTATCAGCCGCAACATTTCTTTGCTGAAAGAAGCGGGATTTGAGATCGAATCCTGCCGTGCCGGCAGTTATTTGGACGAGCGCGATTTTACCGATGCGGAACTGCGCATCCTGATAGACGGCGTTTTATCCAGCAAGTATATCACCGCCAGCTATTCCAAAGCGCTGATCGATAAACTGTGCGCCCTGTCCAGCCGGTATTTTCGCTCTCACGTGCGGCATATCCATTCGGTAGGGGATTGGGACAAAAGCGAAAACCCGGCTTTGTTTTACAATATCGAGATCGTGGACGAAGCCATCGAGCAAAAAAAGCAGATCCGGTTTGATTATAACCAGTACGGCGCAGACAAAAAACTGCACAGAACCACCACCCACCGGGTTTCGCCTTACCAGCTGATCTTGCACAACCAGCGCTATTATTTAATGTGCAAAAGCGAGCGTTGGAAGAACATGGGTTTTTACCGTATGGACCGCATTACCAACATGGCGATCACCGAACAAAAACTCACGCCGGTTTCGTCTGTGGAAGGGTACAAAAAAGGCATCAATTATAAGGAACTGGCAACGGCGCTTCCCTATATGTATACCGACAAGCCGGTGCGGGTGGATTTTATTGCCGCGGCGCAGATCGTAGACCAGATCATCGACTGGTTCGGCAAGGATATCCGCGTGCAGCCGTTGGACGAAAACCAACTGAAGGTTACTGTGAAAGCCAGCCCCATGGCCATGGAACACTGGGCGCTGCAGTATGCGGGCTATGTTACCGTAACGGCGCCGGCGGACCTGGTGAACAATATCAAAGCCCGCCTGCGGGCCGCGGCGGAACAGTATGACACATAACAATGGCTTTTAACGACGAAAAATTCACCGCCATCCGTTGCAAACAACAAGAATCATATCGCTTTTTCGCATTTGCCTAGGAAAATGGACCGTGAAGCTCACGGTCCTTTTTCATTTGGCGCGTTATGCCCCGGTTTTGGTACATCGACCGTGCGATACTCTTTTTATAACGGCCGGAAAGGGGACTGTTGTATGGATCTCATAGGCAACTTGAACGAAAAGCAGCAAGAAGCCGTGCTGGCAACCGAAGGGTTTGTGCGGGTCATTGCAGGCGCAGGCAGCGGCAAAACCAAGCTTTTGGTCAGTCGGTACGCGTATCTTGTGAAAGAATACGGCATCGATCCGGCCAACATTTTGTGCGTTACCTTTACCAACAAAGCGGCCGGTGAAATGAAGCGCCGCATCAGCGCTATCATCGGCGATGAATACGATACGGCGCTGATCTGCACCTACCACGGCTTTTGCGCCAGACTGCTGCGGGACGACGGCGAAAAACTGTTTTTATCCAAAAATTTTCAGATCATAGACGCGGTGCAGCAAAAAACCATACTCAGCGAAATTTACCAAAGGCGGGAATTAAAGCTTGACTACGCCAGCTTTGAAAAAATGCTCAAACAAATAGGAGAATACAAAGCAGCGGCATACCATGCATACGTCCCCTGCATGATCAGCCCGGAACAAAAGCAGATCATGGCCGCCGTCGCTTCGCCGGACGACGAGATCGTGGAAGAATATATGCAACGGCAAAAAGCGGTGAACGCCCTCGATTTTCACGATTTGCTGAGCTTTGCCCTGTATTTGCTGGAAACCGACGAAACCGTGCGCACACGCTGGCAGAACAAACTGAACTATATTCAGGTAGACGAATTTCAAGACAGCGCCGCGCGCGAAATGCGGCTGATCGATATTTTGTGCGGCCGTTACCGCAATCTTTTGATCGTGGGCGACCCGGATCAGAACATTTACGAATGGCGGGGTTCGGACGTGAAGCTGCTGGTGGATTTTGATAAAACCCACACCCCTACCAAAACGATCATTCTCAATCGCAATTATCGCAGCACACCGCAAATACTGGATTGCGCCAACAGCCTGATCGGCCACAACCAACTGCGCTTGAAAAAAGACCTTTTTACCAAGCGCTCGGCGGGCACCAACGTTACCCATTTTCATTTTAAAAGCGACGATAAAGAAACCGCCAAAATAGCGGAACTGATCAAAAGCATTGTGCGCAGAAACGAATATAGGTATTCCGACATAGCGATTTTGTACCGGTCCGGCTTTTTGTCGCGCCTGGTGGAAAACCGGCTTGCGGAACAAAACATACCCTATGAAATATACGGCGGCGTTAAGTTTTTTCAGCGCATGGAAGTTTTGGATATGATCGCATACCTGCGGGTGATCGCCTTTGGCGACGATGTTTCGTTCAAGCGCATTATCAACAAACCCCGCAGGCGTTTCGGCAAAGCCAAACTGCTTGCGCTGGAGCAGCTGCAGGAATCCCTGCAGGCCGCCGGCACACAGACGGTCCCTTTGTTTAACGTTTTGGCGGCTCACCTTGAAAACGAGCCGTTTAAAAACAGCGACGCCGCCGGATTCGTGCGGATGATACAGGCTGTGCGAGGCGAAGCGGCCCAATGCAGCATCGGCGAGATCGTGAACCGCGTGGCGGCCGAATCGGGCTACGAAGCGTACATGCGGGGGTTGGGCGATGAAGAACGCTACAACAATTTAATGGAGTTTAAGCGGGTGGCGGATGAGTTTGAGCGAAATTTCGGCGAAGAGATCCCGCTGACGCAGTTTTTGCAGCACCTGGCCCTGCAAAGCGGGGACGACGACGAAACCGAAAGCGACGCCGTAAAACTCATGACCATACACGCCGCCAAAGGGCTGGAATTCCCCGTGGTGTTCATTATCGGCTTTTCCGAAGGCATTTTTCCGTCTGCCAAAACCATAGAAGAACGCAAACTGCTGGGCTTGGAGGAAGAACGGCGATTGTGTTACGTTGCCATAACCAGAGCGAAAGAACAGCTGTATTTGATGGATTCCGAAGGGCTTTCCCAAAACGGCATAAAAAAACTGCCGTCCCGCTTTTTGCGAGAGATCGGGCCGGACCGTTACGACAGGATCGGCGTTATTTCCGACGGGCTCGACCGGGAAAGCAGAGAATACGCCGCCCGGCTGGACGCAGGATTTGAAACAAAAGCAAGGCGCCTGTATCGGGCAGGCGACGTAGTAACCCACCACGCCTTCGGCAAAGGGCGGGTGGTTCGTTACGATCCCAAACGCAACAGCCTGACCGTTGCTTTTGAAAAAATAGGGCAGGAGCGTTCGCTTAACGCGGATTATTTCACCCGGCCGCATACCCTGCCGGCCGTTGCTGCCCCTGCGCCGGAAACGTATCAAACCGAAATCAGCGAAACAGATTTTGAACAAGCAGAAGGCGCCCCGGCGACGCCCCGGCTGACGGCCGATTGGATGGAAGATGAAGCGAAGAGTTTACCGTATGATGGGCGTGAGGCGAGGGTGCAAGCCGAAAGCTTTGTGATTCCCGACCCGGTGGCGGTGCACCGGGAAGCAGCCGCTCCCGACGAAATCATCACACCTGCGCCTGAACCCGATTATGTTGACGCGCAGGAAGAAGTGAAACGCAAACTGGCCAACACGCCCAATTTGTGGAAGCGCGACGACGCACCCCACGACGGCTGGCACTGCGCCGGCGTCAGCGATCTGGGCGCCCCTGTGGGGGTGTGCGAAATGTGTGGCTGCCAGGTCATCCGGTATGTGCATCACATGGTCCATCCCGCCTTTCACCCGCTTAACGTGGGCTGCGTTTGCGCCGGCAAAATGGAAGGCAACGTGGAACAGGCGATAAAACGTGAAAACGATTTTAAAAACAAAGAAAATCGCCGCCGGAACTTTTTGAAACGTACGTGGAAAACCTCCCGCAACGGCAATCATTACGTCAAAATCAAACAGCACGTGGTCGTGCTGTATCGGCAAAAGGGGGGCTGGCAGTATTCGCTGGACTATGTGTTTTGCAACACGCTTTTTCCTTCGCGCGACCAGGCGATGAACGCGGCTTTTGAAGCGCTGGATCATGTGATAAAGGCGTAAAAATGGCCCTATCCTGCAGTGCTTATCACCGAAAAAGCAAGGCGCCGCGCCCTATCATACAAAACCGCTGCACACGGCGCAAATGCACCGAAAAGGGTGCATAACAAATGGTAGAATAAGCACGAAAAGGAGGTAATACTCATGAATGATTTTGAAAAGATCCTCGGCTATGAAGCGATCAAACAAGAACTGATCCAGATCAGCGACGTTCTTGCCAATAGCGAAGCGTATCAAAAGCTGGGCGTTGAATCTCCGCACGGGCTGTTGCTGTACGGATCGCCCGGCGTGGGTAAAACGCTTATGTCATACGCGGTGATCGCCGCCAGCGGCCGAAAGTCCTTTATGTGCCGCAAAGATAAACCAAACGGCGATTTTGTAAAGGCGATCAAAGAAACGTTTGCGGCGGCAAAAGCAGCGGCGCCGTCTATCGTGTTTCTTGACGACATGGAAAAATTTGCCAACGGCGATGAACGCCATCCGCATGCGGAAGAATACGTTACGGTGCAGTCGTGCATTGACGACTGCAAAGGCCAAGAAGTGTTTGTGCTCGCCACGGCCAACAAACTGCAGTCACTGCCGAGGTCGCTCCTTCGCGCCGGCCGTTTTGACCGGATGATCAAGGTGCATAACCCCCGCGGGGAAGACGCCGTGAAAATCATTGACCATTATATCAAAAAGAAGAAATGCATGGCAGATATGGACGCGACCGTTATTGCGCGGATGATGGACGGGCGCTCGTGTGCGGCGCTGGAAACGGTGATAAACGAAGCGGGGCTGTATGCCGGCTTTGAACGCTCCAACGTGATCACCATGGATCATTTTATGAAAGCGTGTTTGCATACCGTTTACGATATTCCCAGCGCGGTGCTGAACGGCCCTGTGCCGAAAACCGACCTGACAAACGGCAACGACCAGCGGGTGCGCATCGTTTACCACGAAGCCGGCCATGCCACCGTGGCGGAAGTGCTGAATCCCGGAAGCGTCGCGCTCGTTACTGCGTATAACGATGCCGGACATTCCGGCGGATTTACTTCTTACTGTTGCGACCATGAGCGCAGCACGACGCAAGACATGTTTCGGCAAATATGCGCTTCGCTGGGCGGCATGGCGGCGCTGGATCAGCAATACGGCATGGCAGACGCCGGAGTAGGGCAAGACCTGGATCATGCGTTTTCATTGGTCAGCGGCCTTGTGGGAGACGCCTGCATCCGCGGATTCGGTTTTTACGTCAGCGAATGCGGCGATTCGCAAAGCCGCAAATCCAGGCGAGAGCAGGCGGTCGCCGTTGAAATGGAACGTTGGTATCGAAAAACGAAGGAGATCTTGTCTGCGAACCGTGATCTGTTTGAAGCTATTGCGGCTGAACTGTCGCAAAAAGGGGTTCTCACCACGGCGGATATCGACCGGATCAAGCAGCGTTGCCGCATTACGCCGGTCGCGATCTGAATCCGCGCCCATGTATATCAAGCGGCTGGAGATCGATCCTTTTGAAGAATGCGGGCCTATTGGCATATCGTTTGCCGAAGACGTTACGGTGATCGACCACAATGTGGGTCAAACGGTCGTCGGCGCAATCAAAATGTTGCTGCTGTATTCTTCGCAGTACGGTGTCGACTTGCCCTTTTCGGCGGGGAAACCGGCCAAACTGTTTGCCGAAGTGGTGGCCGGTGACGCGACATACCACGTGCGGTCTTGCGGCCTTGCCGGCGGTTTGACGGTGCAGCGGCTTGCAAAGGACGGCACGATCACACGGGCCGAAGAAGCGTATTGCGCCCTGATGCGGCGGTGCGCGGAGGAAAACAGGATCTCGGTCGTTGCCGGCGTGCATAACGGCTCGGATTACGGCCTTGAGCGATACCGCCGGGAGGATCGGTATTACGGTGCGGGCGTTTTTGCCCGTGTAACAGACGGGATGTGCTTAACGCACTCTTTCCGCCGGTGTGTGAGGCAGCACATGCGCCAAAATGCGGCCGAAGCTCCCAACGCGGATACGCCGGCAAGACCGTGGATCGATACCGTAAGATTTTGGAATGCGTTCGGCAAAATGCGGGATCTTCATTATGAGGGAAAACCGCTTGTTGTGGACCAAACGCTGCTTTCGTTTGTTTCTGCGCCGGTCTTGTTCCGCATGACCGGCAGACAGGTGCTGATCGTAACGTAATAAGTTTATTTTCAAAGCAACCGCCGAAACGATGGCGCCATCGTTTCGGCGGTTGCTTGCGCTTTATTTACAGCAGGCCGGCGGCCCACAAGATTACGCCGTATATCACGCTGGCCAATGTGCCGTATACCAGCACCGGGCCGGCGATCACAAACATTTTGGCGGCCAGGCCGGGCACCAGCCCTTCGCTGCGAAATTCCATGGCGGGGGCGGCAACGGCGTTGGCAAAGCCGGTAATGGGCACCAGCGTGCCGGCGCCTGCCTGCCGGGCCAGCCGGTCGTATACGCCCAGCGCCGTGAGCAGGATAGACAAAAAAATCAAACTCACCGAAACCAGCCCCCGGGCGGTATCGGCGGGCAAGCCCATTCCTTCAAACCGTTCCCACAAAAACTGTCCTGCGGTGCAAATGGCGCCGCCGGTTAAAAAAGCCTTCAGGCAGTTGAGCGCTACCGGCGAGCGGGGAGAGGCGTCGGCCGTCATGCGCCGGTATTGCTTGGGTTTTGTTTGCATAGCGTTCTTCCTTTGCGTTTTTTTGTTCATAGTGTGGCCGGCTGTTGCCGATCCATACGCCGCCGGAGAAAATCTCTTCATTATTTGGCCCGTTTGTCTTGATTTTCCGGACGTTTTCTGCTACTATGCCATTAGAATCTAACTTTTTGCAGGGGGCGTGTACTATGAAACAGTTAAAAGGCGGCATTATCGGGTGCGGCGGTATTGCGTTCGGCAAACATCTGCCGGCCATTCAGCGAGTGGGCGCCGTGGATATGACGGCGTTTTGCGACATTGTGGAAGAACGGGCGGCCAAAGCCGCGGCGGAATACGGCGCCGAAGGCGCCAAGGTTTATACCGATTACAAGGAATTGCTGGCGGACCCCACGCTGGATGTGGTGTACGTTTGCACCCCCAACCGGTCTCACAGCTTTATCACGGTGGATGCGCTGCACGCCGGCAAGCACGTGATGTGTGAAAAGCCCATGGCCAAAACCTATGCGGAAGCCGTGGCCATGTGTGAAGCGGCCGAAGAAACCGGCAAGGTGCTCACCATCGGCTACCAAAACCGCCGCCGGGCCGACGCGCTGTATGCCAAAGCCTGTGCCGATGCCGGCGAACTGGGCGATATCTATTATGCCCGCGCCCTGGCGCTGCGCCGTCGGGCGGTGCCCACCTGGGGCGTATTTTTGAATGAATATGAGCAGGGAGGCGGCCCGCTGATCGATATCGGCACCCACGCGTTAGACCTGACCTTGTGGTGCATGAACAATTATAAGCCCAAAATGGTGGTGGGCACCACCTTCCGCAAACTGGCCGATCAGACCGAAACCGGTAACGCCTGGGGCGATTGGGACCCGGAACAGTTTACGGTGGAAGACGCCGCCTTCGGCTTTGTGGTGATGGAAAACGGCGCCACCGTTTCGGTGGAATCCAGCTGGGCGCTGAATCTGATCGACGCGAAAGAGGCGTCCACCGTGCTGTGCGGTACCAAAGCCGGCCTAGATATGCTGGACGGCTTGCGCATCAACGGGGTGCAGCACGGTCGGCAATATGTGCAAAAGCCCAACCTGCAGGCGGGCGGCGCGGCGTTTTACGACGGCATTGCCGGCGGCGCGCCGGAAGATATTGAAGCCAAAATGTTTACCGACGCGGTGCTGCACGGCACCGAGCCTTCCACCTTGCCCCGGCAGGCGGCCTGCGTTACCCGCATTTTAGAAGCCATTTATGAATCGGCCCAAACCGGCAAGCCGGTGTTTTTGGAGGACTGAATATGAAACTGGGTATCATCACCACCCCCGACGCAGCCGGCATTCGCTGGGCCCGGGATATGGGCGTGGACGCAGCGGAATTTTGCCTGAACGTGGGCGTGGACCTGGACGCGGTGATCGCCCGCAAGGATGAAATACTAAACGCCTTGCAGGAAACGGGGTTGGTCATGGGCTCCATCGGCCGGTGGGGGCCCGACCGGATCTGTGCCGACGGCCTGTGCCGGGACGAACTGGCCAACGAGCGCAAACTGCTGGCGTTGTGCCGGGATCTGCATTGCCCGGTGTACGTGACCGGCTGTAATATGGTGGAAGGGCTTTCCTTTTACCAAAACTGCACGCTGGCTATCGAGTATCTTTCCGAACTGATGCAAACGGCCGAAGAATACGGCGTAAAGGTTTGCACCTATAACTGCCACTGGAACAGTTTTTTAGACTGCGATCCGGCCTGGACGGTGGTGCACGGCCATCTGCCCGCGTTGGGCATCAAATACGATCCCTCTCATGCCTTTGCCGGCGGGCGGGATTATCTGGCCGAAACGCAAGCCTGGGGCCACCGGTTTTACCATGTGCATCTCAAAGGCTCGCTTTACGCGGCCGGGCAGCATATCGACGATCCGCCGGCCGGGATGGACTGCACCAACTGGGGCGCGTTTATGGCTATGCTGTACCAAAAAGGATATAACGGTGTGCTGTCTGTCGAACCCCACTCCGCCACCTGGCAGGGCCGGTTGGGCGAAGCGGGCATCCGTTACACGGTCGATTATTTCAAACGGTTTTTGCTGGCGTAACGCCGTCGGCATTGCCATACATAAGGAGCGATTTTCCATGCAAAAACAATGCGCTATCATCGGTTACGGCGGCATGGGGGAATGGCACGGCGATTTTATTCGCACCGCCATGACCGATTGCCTGACCCTGCGGGGCGTTTGGGACGTGCGGCCCGAGCGGCGCCAACATGCCGAAAGCAAAGGCATTGCGGCTTATGAAAGTTTAGAAGCCCTGCTGGCCGACGAAGCGGTGGAACTGGTTACCCTGGCGGTGCCCAACGATTTTCACAAGCCACTGGCCATCGCCTGCCTGCAGGCGGGCAAAAACGTGGTGTGCGAAAAGCCGGTTATGCTCAACGCCGCCGAACTGGCGCAGGTGCAGGCGGTGGCCCGGGCCTGCGGCAAGGTGTTCACCGTGCATCAAAACCGCCGGTGGGACAAAGACTTTGTTACCGTGAAGCAGGTGCTGCAAAGCGGCGTGATCGGTCAGCCTTATATGATCGAAAGCCGGGTGCAGGGCTCCCGCCGGGTGCTCAACGGCTGGCGGGGCGTTAAAAGGGAAGGCGGCGGCATGCTGCTGGACTGGGGCGTGCATTTGCTGGACCAACTGCTGTGGCTGATAGACAGCCCGGTGGTGGAAGTGGGCGCCCATTTGTTCGCTTTAATGCCCGGCGTGGAAGTGGACGATAATCTGGACGTGTTTTTGCGTTTTCAAAACGGCGTTTCGGCCCTGGTGCAGGTGGCCACCAACTGCTTTGTGCTGCAGCCCCGGTGGCACGTTTCCTGCCGGGAGGGCACGCTGCAGGTGGACGACTGGAACGTGAACGGCAAAATCGTAAAACTGGCCGACGACAGCGAAATGGCCTGGGATGAGGTGATCACCTACACCGCCGCCGGCCCCACCCGCACCATGGCCCCCCGCCCGCGGGAAACGGTGGAAGAACTGCCGCTGCCCGACGTGCCCACCCATTTGGAGGAATACTACCGCAACGTGTGCGCCGCCATTGACGGCAAAGCAGAACTGATCGTAACGCCCGCCCAGGCCATGCGGGTGATGCAGGTGGTAGACGCGGCCTTTGCCGCCCAGGAACAGGGCCACAGCATAAGGTGTGAAATATAATGGAACTGAAATTGCAAACCGCCTATGTGCGCCGGTGCGGCCCCCGCACCGAATACCGTGGCGCCGTGAAGGACGACGGCCGGCCCACCACCCTGCATTTAACAGCCGACGCCCTGCCGGCCGACTTTGTGTGCCGCGTTAACGGCCGGACTCCCGCCTGGGACCCGGCGCCGGCCGCCGGCCCGGTGTGCGCCTGTGCGCCGGTGCCGCCGGGAGAGCCGGTGATCGAACTGTCCCTCACCGCCGACCCTGCCGCCGCCGTGCGCGTGTGGCTTTCGGCAGAGGATGGGGAATGGGAAAGCGTGTATCGGCACGAAGCGGAATAGCGTCTTTCCAAAGCAACATACGTAACGGGCTTGATCCAGAGGACCAAGCCCGTTTTGTTCTGTGATAGTATGCGCGGTTCAGGCGGTTTACCGTCTGCCGGGGCCGCCCATGCCGCCCTGCATACCGCCCATACCGCCTTGCATGCCGCCCATGCCCGTGCCGGCGCCCACAATGGTGTCGGTCATTTCCACGGTGGTGGTGTTGCTGCCCGCCGTTACGGTGTAGGTTTGGCCCACCGCCAGTTCGGGACAGCTGATGATCACGCATTGATAGGCTTTTTCGGGGGTGAAGGTCACCAGCGTGTTGCCGTCGGCGTCGGTCAGGGTCACGGCGTCGCCGGCGTTGCCGCTCAGATTCACCAGCATGGCGCATTGGGTGGAGGAAGCGCCGAAGTTTTCGGCCATGCCGGCGGAACCGGCCGCCACGCACACACCGCCGGTGATTTGCAGGGTGCCGCCCGTATCCAGCGCGCCGTTGCCGTTGTCGGTGGGACCGGACACGGTGGTAACGCCGCCCGAGATGACCAGTTCGCCGTTGGAATCCAAACCGTCGCCGGACGCGTTTACGTGCACGGTGCCGCCGCTGATGTGCAAATAACTGTCGCTGCTCGACGCGAAGGGATCGCCGCCAAAGCCGCCGCCAAAGCCGCTTTGGTCGTTGCCGCCCGCCGCGTTAAAGCCGTCGTCGCTGGCGGTCACGCTCACGGTGCCGCCGGTCACGTCTATGGATTGACCTTCCACCCCTTCATAACTCACGCTGACGGTAACGCTGCCGCCGCTGATGACCACCGCTTCGTCGGCATGAATGCCGTCGTCGCCGCTGGCCAGAGAAAGGGTGCCGTTTTGCACGGTAACGCCGGCGTTGGCGTGCACCGCGTCGTCCGCCGCGCTCACCGTCAGGGTGCCGCCGGTCACGGTAATGGCGCCGTTTGCTTTCACGCCTTTCGTGCTCACGCTGTCGTCGGCCGCCGTGCCGTCGGTCCATTGGTTGCCGAACTGTGCATAGGTGCGCACCTGCTCGGGCGCGCCGCCCCCGGCGGTCACGTTCCAGTCGCCGCCGTCTATCTGCAGAACGCCCGAAGCGTCCATCCCGTCGCCTTCGGCGGTAACAACGCCGGCGCCGCCCACAAGGGCGATGTAGCCCTGGGTGGTATCGTCGGTGTTTTCGGCGTGCAGGCCGTCCTTGCCGGCGGTAAGGGTCAAGGTGCCGTCGCCCACGCGAATGCTGTCGTTGGCCTGCAGGGCGTGGCCCGCCGCCGTTACGGTAACGGTGCCGCCGGTGATCTTCAGATCATCCTTGCACACAATGCCGTGGCCCTGGGCCGAGGTGACGGTGAGGGCGCCCGACCCGTTAACGGTCAGGTCGTCTTTGGCAAAAATCACGCCGTCCACGTTCACGTCGCCGTCGGCCGCAAAGGCGCCGGTGACCGAAAGGGCGTTTTGACTGCCCTGCGCCAGAGTGATGAACACTTTGTCCGCCTGTTTTACGTAAATGGCGGCCAGGGATTCATTGGTAACGGTAACGCCGTTGAGCACCAGCTGCACCTTGGCGGCGTCGTCGGCGTCCACCACGATCTGCCCGTCGGTAAGCGAGCCGGACAGAATATACACCCCTTCTTGCGAAATGGTCACCCCGTCGCCCGAAAGGGTAACGGCGGTGGCAGTAGCTTCGTCGTAGTCGCCCGCCAGATCCCGGTCGGAAAACAGGTCGGCTGTATCCAGCGTTTGGGCGGCGGGGGAGACCGCCGCTTCGCCCGACGAAGAAACCGACGAAGCGGTTTGGGCCGAGCCGTCCGGGTTGGCGGCGCACCCCGCCAGCGCCACGCCCAGCAGCAGGCTGAGCAATATAATAAGAAAGCGTTTGTGTTTCATAACGAATAACTCCTTTCGTGCGGTTCTGGCGTAAGTATACCCGGCCAACTTTAAACGGAATTAAAAAAGCCGAAAGAAATTTTCGGCTTTTTATTCATGTGCATTTTTACAGCGTTACGGTAAATTCCATGCGGCCGTTGCGGCCGACCGCCGCTACCTTGCCTTTGTGGGTTTGGGCGATGGCTTTTACCACCGAAAGGCCGATGCCGTGGCCTCCCGTTTCGGAATTGCGGGAAGCGTCCGCCCGGTAAAACCGTTCAAACAGCCGGTCGGCCGGGCCGTCGGTCACGTGGTCGGCGGTGTTGGCAACGGTCAACACCTTGTGCTTGCCGGCGGCTTTCAGGGTCACGTCGATCTGCCCGCCTTCGTTGGAATACTTCACCGCGTTATCCAGCAGCAGGCCAACGGCTTGGCGAATGGCGGCTTCGTCACCGTAAAGCGAAAGACCTGGCTGTACGTTCACCGCAAGCGATTTGCCGGCGGCTTCGGCCACGGCCGCAAAGGGCTGCGCGGCTTCGCTTACCGCGTCGGAAAGGGAAAAATCCACCATGGGCGTGCGGGAGCCGGCTTCTTCCATGCGGGAAAGCAGCACCAGCTTGCCGGTGAGATCGGTCAATCGCGCCACCTGTTTGCGAATGCTTTGGGTCCATTCGTTGGCGCCCTGTTCCATTTCCAGAATCTCGGTGTTGGCGTCGATAATGGTAAGGGGCGTTTTGATCTCGTGGCTGGAATCGGTGATGAATCGCTTTTGTTTTTCGTAGCTTTCGGCCACCGGCGCGATCACTTTTTTGGAAAAGATCACCACCAGCAAAAACACCAGTGCCAGCCCGATCAAACTCACCCACAAACTGCTCCACAAAAAGGAACGGAAGGTGTCCAGATCGCGGCCGCAGTCTAAAAAAATGTACATGGTGCCGTTCTCTACCGCCACGGCGGTGAACTTATAATCGCCGTAAAATCCCCCGGTGCGGCCTTGCACGGCCGTCGCCATGGCGTTGGCGCCCGCTTCGTCCACCGCCGCAATGCGGTCGATATTGGTGGCAACGGTGTTGCCGGCGTCATCCAGCACCACGGTGAAAAAACGCATTTCAAAAGGCGCTTCGGCCGTCAGTCGTCGACCGTCCCACTGCCTGTGGGGGGCGTTATCCTCGTTTGGCCGCGCGTCGGTTGCCGTAACAGGCGGCTCTTCACCGTTAAAAGCCGGCTCGCCTGGCACGGCCATGGGAAACTGGCCGCCGTTCATGGCAAGCATTTGCAGCCGCACGTCGGCGTTGCGGTTGATGTTAACATAGTTGCTCACGTTAATGGCGGCCATCATACCGCCCGGCACCAACAGCACGGCCCCCATGGCAATGGCAATAAAACGAATGCGTAACGAGCGGATCATACGGTCGCCTCCAACGAATAGCCCACCCCGCGGGTGGCCTTGATTTGCACGGCAGCCTGCAGCGACGTGAGTTTTTTGCGCAGGTACGATAAATACACCCACACCACGTTCAGGTCCGCGTCGCTTTCATAACCCCATATTTTGTCCATAAACCGTTCGGTGGGAATAATTTGCCCCGGGCGCACCATAGGCATTTCCAGCATTTGGAATTCCTTGTTGCCCAGCTTAAAAGAGCCCTTGGGGGAGGACAGTTCGTAAGTGGAACGGTCCAGGGTGATATTTTGAAAGGTCAGCACCGCGTCGGACGCATCGGCCTGGCGGCGGGTCATGGCCCGGATGCGAGCCAGCAGTTCCTTGGTATCGAAGGGCTTGGGCAAATAATCGTCGGCGCCGCTGTCCAGCCCGGCCACCCGGTCGTCCACTTCGGCCTTGGCGGTGAGCAACAGCACCGGAATGTGGTCGCCCTTGGCCCGGATCTCTCGCAGCACGGTCAATCCGTCCTTTTTGGGCATCATAATGTCTAAAATCGCGCCGTCGTACAGGCCGGTCTCCAAATAATCCACCGCGTCCTGACCGTTATACACCGCGTCGACCGAATACTGATTATGTTTTAAAATGGTCACCAGCGCCCGGGAAAGTTCCCGTTCGTCTTCCGCCAGCAATAAGCGCATGTCGATCCCTCCTTTTGGCGCCAGTATAAGGGAAAAACCTTAAATCAACTTAAATATACCATGAATATCACGAAAAATCAACCGATTGACAAGACTGCGGTATTCGTTTATAATCATGAAAAACAGCGGGAGATGGTGTTATGAAACGGTGGATGTGTATTTGGCTGGCCGTGTGCGTTAGCGTGACGGCGTTATTTTGTGCGCCGGCAGTCCGGGCGGAACAGGCACAGCCCCGCGTTACCTGGGGCGACCCCAACGGCGACGGCACCGTGAACGCCGCCGACGCTTTGGTGGCCTTGCGGTGCGCTGTGGGCAAACTGGCCCCCGGGGGGCTGGTGCTTTCGGCCTGCGACGTGGACTGCAGCGATGTTGTGAACGCCGCCGACGCCCTGCAAATGCTGAAAACAGCGGTGGGCAAACAAACCGCTTTTGACCCCGTTGGCATGCGGGGCAACACCTATTTGATCGGCACGGCGTATCCCAGCCGTTACAGTGAAGATACGGCCTACGGCCGCGCCATGCTGCAAGCCATTGCCAACGCGGAAGCCGCTTTGGGCGTGACGATTGAAGTGCAAACGCTGGAAGCGGACGATCCTTTGTGGATGTATGATCTGCTGGAACTGCCCGCCCACCAGTGCCGGAACTATGCCCGCAGCGGCGCCGTGCGGGATTTTGCCCAAAACGCGGCGCTTTCAGACGTCGTGCGCACCGGCGCTTCGGCCCTGGCATGCGCCATGGGCGACGGCCAATACGGCGCGGGCAGCCCTGCCATGGGCGCCAACGCCATGGGACTGGCGATCAACGGCGACCTGCTGGCCCGTTACGCCCCCACAGCCTATGCCGCGCTGGGCGACCAATTTGAAGACGGCACCTGGACCTGGGAGGCGCTGGATGCGCTCATCGCCGAATACCGCACCAACAAGCCCCGGTCGGCGGTGCTGATTTCCAACACCAACATCATCGGCCAGGCCATTGTTTCCAACGCCGGGTACGAGGTGGCGTTTTTGCCGGATGGCACCGGCGCGGTATGTTCCATCGCGTCGCCCGAAGGCATTCAGGCCATGGAATACATCAAGGGTATGTATAACAGCGGCGCCTGGCAGTATGAAAATAACGTGAATGAAATGGCCGCCATGTTCCGCGAACAGCAGGTGCCCATGGCGGTGTATTATCTTTCGGAAGCCGGCGCTTGGGCGTGGGACGCGGATTTTACTCTCACGGCCATGCCGTTTCCCAAAGGGCCCAAACAGCAAGACTATGTGATGAGCACGTTTAATGCGGCGGTGTTTACCTGCCCGGCGGCCCAAACCGAACCGGCCAACGGCACGGCGTTGGTGCTCAACGCGCTGGCCGAAGCCGACGCCGCGCTGGCGGCGGCCCAAACGGCGGACATGGCCGAGCGGGGGTTTGACCGGGCGGGTCAGGCGGTGTTTGCCTGGGCGGCCGCCCATACGTCGCCCGACTTTTCCACCGGCCCGTTTGACGGCGCGGTGGGCGGCCCGGTGGACGGCAGTGTGCTGACCCCCTCCCAAAAACCGGCCACGGCGCTGCCCCGCATTGCCGACCTGATCCAGCAGGAAGTAGACGCCTATTACGGCATGTTTTACCGGCGGTAACGTCCAAAAAGTCATAAACAAAAGCACCGGTGCGCGGCATCGGTGCTTTTTTGCTGCGGCAGGCGTCAGGGCCCGTATTCAATATCCGCTTTGTCTACCAGTTCTTTTAAATAGCCGCTGAAGGCTTGGGCAAAATCGTCGCTGTTCACGTCGTCAAACCCGTTTTCTTCGGCATAGTGTTCCACCAGCGCCGCCATGCCGGCGTCCAGCCGGCAATAGGTTTGGGCGTATTCTTCATACAGTGCCCGGGTAATGCCCTGCTGGGTAAGGGCGGCGTGGAACGCGTCGTAATACGCCCGTTCCGGCGTGTCGGGGGCCGCGTCTTCATACAGCGAATATTGCTGCCGGGCGTTTTGCAGGGCGGTTTCGTAGTCCACCGCCAACTGCAGGCGTTTGGCTTCGGCGGCGGCCACTTCCATTTGTGCCAGCGCCTGGGCCATGGCCGCGTGGGGCAAATTGCCCGCCCCGCCGGCGGATTCCCCTTTGGCGGAGGCGTAGGCTTTGGCCGCCTGGGCCTGGGCCAGATAGATCTGTCGGTATATGTTCACCTGCCGGTTGGTGTAAACCGTTTGGCCGATACGCACCGCCATGGCCGCCGGGTCCCGTTCGGGTTCGGCACAGCCGGTAAGCAGCGCGGCCGCCAGCACCAGCACAAGGCCCAGCGCGATATATCGTTTCATGCAGGATACCTCCCGTGTTTTTCGTTTTACCCATAGTACCAAATTTGCGGCGGCTTGTCAATGCAAAAGCGGGACAGCTTGCGCTGCCCCGCCGGGGGAAAAAGATTATGCCAATGCGGGCTGTGTTGCCGGCGTGTTATCGGCCGGTTCGGCCAGGGGTTCGGCCGCCGGGTCTTCCGCCGTTTCGTCGGGCAGCTTTTTGCCCAAAATCTCCGGCAGTTGCATGCCTGCCATGGCAAACACCTCGTTCAGCGGCGGCACCGACTGCATCAGTCCCGACAAAAAGTTGGCGGTGCTGCTTTTGCCGTCTTTGGCGTTGCCGCCGTCCCACACGGTCACTTTGTCTATCTTGATGTTCTTGATGGCGTCTACCTGCACCCGCATCAGATCCTCCAGTTTGTCGGCGATCATCAGCTTCAGCGCGGCATTGGCGTCGCCGCCGGCGGCGGAAACGATCTTTTCAAAACCGGCGGCCTGCCGGGTAAGGATCTCTTCCATACCTTTGGCTTCGGCGGCCATTTTGGCATAAATGGCGTCGGCGTCGCCCTTGGCCTTGCGGCGGATCTGTTCGGCGGCGGCTTCGGCTTCCAGTTCGATTTTGCGTTTTTCGATTTCGGCGCCGATGATCACGTCGGCTTCCAGCGTGGCTTTTTCGCGGGCCGAACGGGCGGCTTCGGCCTGCTGTTCGGCGGCGTAGGCTTCCTCCAGCGCCCGGGCGGCCTGGATCTTTTCGGCCGTGGTGGCAATGCGCTGGGCCTCGGCTTCTTTTTCCCGCAGGGAAGCGTTGGACATGGCAATGGCCATTTTGGCGTTGTTTTCGCCTTCAATGGCTTCGGAATTGGCTTTGGAAACTTCAATGCGCTCGGTCATGTTGGCGTGAGACTGGCCGATGGAGCCGTCCCGTTCCCGTTCGGCCACGTTTTTCTTGGCGTCGTTAATGGCTTTGGCGGCGGCCTCTTTGCCCAGCGCTTCAATGTAGCCCGATTCGTCGCTGATGTCGGTCACGTTCACGTTGATGAGCCGCAGACCGATTTTTTTCAGTTCGCTTTCCACGTTGCGGCTTACCGCTTCCAAAAACTTATCCCGGTCGGTGTTGATCTCTTCAATATCCATGGTGGCGATGATCAACCGCAGTTGGCCGAAGATGATATCCCGCGAAAGCTCCTGAATTTCGTTAAGCTTCAGCCCCAGCAGCCGCTCGGCGGCGTTTTGCATAATGGCCGGCTCGGTGGAAATGCCCACCGTGAAGCGGGAAGGCACGTCTATGCGGATGTTTTGCCGCGAAAGGGCGTTTTTCAGGTCTACCGAAATGGAAATGGGGGTCAGATCCAAAAATTCGTAAGCCTGGAACAGGGGCACAATAAAGGCCGCGCCGCCGTGGATGCATTTGGCGCTGCGGGCGCTGCCGTCTTTGTTGGAGCCCACTTTACCGTAAATGACCATAATTTTGTCGGACGGACATTTTTTATACCGCGAAAGCAGCAATAAAAGCAGCATAAACGCTACCAGCACGCCCACACAGATGAATGCGATCGTTTCGAATCCCATAATGAATACCTCCGTTTCTTATGTGTTGCAGGATCCTATTTGCGTTTTACTACCAGCACGCCGCCGCCCGAAAGACCCACCACCGTTACCTCGGTGCCGGTGGCAAGGGGCGCATCGTCGTCGGTCACTGCCGAAAGTTCGGTAAACTGTCCTTGCAGAATCAGGTTCACTTTGCCCTGTTCCTGCCGGGCGGGAGGCACCGTGATGTAAACCGTGCCCGAAGCGCCCAGGGCGTTGCGCAGGTCCATGGTGCCGTTGGCCTGCAGTTTGTAAAAATAGTACATCGCCACCGCAACAATGAACATGGTGAGCAACCCCACCAGCACCGCCACCGTGAGCGAAAGCGGCAACGAAACACCGCTCCGCAGCATGGCCAGACCGCACCAGCCCGCCATGGCGAAAAAGGCTACCACGCCCCGCACCGAAAACAGCCGCAGGCCGCTGTCGGAATGGATCACCGGGGCAGGATGATCCTCCCCGAAGATGCCGTCGTGATCGAAGTCGTGGTCAAAATCATGGTCAAAATCGTGATCCAGATCATGGTCGAAGTCATGGTCAAAATCGTGGTCAAGATCATGGTCAACATCCAAGCCCGCGTCGTGATCAACGTCGGAATCGTGATGTCCCAGGCCCAGCAACAGCATAATCAGCTGCAAAATCAAAATCAGCGTGGCCGGCAGGGCAATGCAGGCCAGCACACGTTCTGCCAGGGTCAAAGAGGCCCACCATAACAGCATTTCGGTCATCTCCTAATCTAAATTCTGCAACAGCAGCTGGGCGTCGGCCTGCAGGCGGGTGGCGCAATAGGCCAGCACCATGATCTGCAGCACCTTTTCCAGCCGTTTGCGGGCGCCGGGATAGGCTTCGGTGTAGCCGGCGGCCACGGTATGGATCAGTTCTTCCGTTTGCCGGCGCAGCAGCCGGTCCCGGTCGGTTTGCACCAGAATGCGCACAAAATAGGCGTACAGCTCATCGTCGCCCAGGGCGTCGTCCCGCTCGTCGGTGAGGGTGCGGTTGATGTAAGTGAGCATGGCGGCGATGCGGGGCAGCGGCAGGCTTTCTTTTAACAGATTGATGATCACCAGCCGGCAAAACTGCCGTTTGGAATACTGCTTGGCCACCGGGGAAGAGCAGAAGCCCCGTTTTACCCAGTTTTGCACGGTGTGAGGCTCCAGCCCCGTTAAGCGGCATACCTGTGAAAGCACCAACCCACCTGCGGCAAACACCGCGTGCAGCACGGCCAGCGGATCGTCGCTTGACCAGTCGGTTTCCAACAACGTGCCGGGCAAATAAGCTTTCACGGATCTCACCTCCATCGCGTTTACTTGATTATATCACACGGTCACGTAACCGTCAAGTATTTTTTTCGAATTTTTTCGGTTTTTTTATTGACTTATGTCGGCTTTCCATTATATTATAAAGAAGCAAGACAAGCACCCCGAAGGAGGTACCTTATGGCTTACGAATATACCGTCGACCGCTCGGCGGACGAATCCCGCAAGATCGTGACCGACGGGCTGCTGCCCGACACGATCTATTGGGCGGACGGTTCGTTGCTGCGGCGGGATCCGATTTTTGAAAAGGACGCCACCCGGTTTGTGGTGAGTTTTCAGGGCCTGCTCAACCGGGAATACGGCCAAAGCCACACCAGCCTGCTGTATTTAGACGTGACCCAATCGGACGATTTTTGGTTTGATTACACCCGCCGGCCGGGCAAAAGTTTTCACGGCATGGCGGTGCGCAAAATTGCCGATTTGACCGACTTTTTTGCCCTGTTTGCCCCGCAGTTGGCCGATTTCGGCCTGATCGAATGGGATCCGGCCGTGCCTGCCACCGCCAACGTGGCCGCCACCATTTGCGGACTGGACGGCATGCTGCCCGTGCGGCATGACCCGGCGCCCGACAGCTTTGAAACGCTTGCGCTGGGCCGGGGGTTAACGGTCAAGCAAAGCCTGGTTGGCATGTTCGGCCCCGGCGGCACCGCGTATGAACATGGCTTCACTTCCTGCGGCAGCGCCAAAAACGACGCCTATCGCTGGGCGTATGATAAATATTTTGCCCGCTGTTCCTCTCGCTACATCGCTTATATTCTGGACGGCGCCGGTTGTGTGCCCGGCACCCCCTTTGAAGCGGCGGCTCATTCGGCGGGGCTCAACTGCCTGTATAATCACGATTACTACCTGGCCCGCCGGTGCTTCTTTTTTGATTTGACCTGTATCGATATCGAAAAGCCCTGCGACGATCCCGATCAGCCGCTGGGCACCGACCTTGCCACCCTGAAAATGATCATGAAAGGCCGGTATGACCGGGCAAACGGCGCTTTCGGGCAGATCCTGGGCTTCCCGCCCTGGTGGGTGAAATACACCACCTCCCGCGGCATGGGCAGTTTGTTCCCCACCACGGTGGAATGGATCTACGTGGCGCTGGTGACCGCCTATAACCTGGCCAAGGAAGCGGACGCCGCCCACCCCTGCACCATGAGCAACGCGTCGTTCTACAGCCGCTATACCAGCAGCTTCAAACAGTATAAAAACAACCGGCCCACCCAAAAGAAACGGTTTGACCCAAAAGTGAAGTATTTTACTTTCTACGGGGGCGATTACGATTCGGCCGCCTGGCTCAAACAGCACGTGGCCAACTTTTGGGTGAATGACGACGCCCGGGGCAAGATCCCCATCAACTGGTCTTTCAACCCCAATTTGTCGGAACGGGCGCCCATGGTGTTTGATTTTATTCATGAAGAAATGACCCCCAACGACTTCTTTTCCGCCGGGGACAGCGGCGCCGGTTACGTGATCCCCGCCGCGCTGTCGTCCGATTCCTCTTTGCGTGAAGTGCCGGACGGCTGTAACGCCTGGGCGGAATACAGCAAGTGGTTTTATGAAAAATTCGATCTGGACGTGACCGGATTCATCATCAACGGCCACTACCCCATGACCCGGCAGATCATGGAAATGTTCGCTTCCTTTTCGCCGGTTGGCAATTTCCACAACTGCTCCAATACCACCATGGCCCTGTGCAACGGGGTGCCGTTTGTGTATTTGCACAACGGCGTGAGCGGCCGCAAGGAATCGGCCGAGGGCAGCGCCAAAGCCATGCTCAATCACTTCCGCACCCGCATGGCACCCTATAACTTCGCCGGCTTCCGCAATGTGTGCGACGCTCCTTCCGACACCCTGCGGCTGGTGGAAACTTTCCTGGCCTACGCCAAGGAGCAAGACCCCGAAACCCGGTATGAGTATGTTGATACTTACACGTTCTTCGATCTGGTGATGCAATCAGGCCAGTGCACCGAAGAACTGTGAGGATGAAAGTTTTGTATTCTTTATGGAGGACACTGTTATGAGACGAGCCATTGCTATGCTTTTATTTGTGCTGCTGGTTTTGGGCGCGGGCGTTGTGCCGGCCGCCGCGGCGGAAAGCGACGATCCCTACGGCGTGACGCGCGCGTTATACGGCGACGTGAACCTGGACCGGAAAATCGACGCGGCCGACGCGCTGGCAATTTTGAAAGCCGCCGTAGCCAAAACGGTATTGAACGAACTGCAGGCGGTCGTTGCCAACGTGAACGCGGACAACAGCATAAACGCCGTGGACGCCTTGCTGGTGCTGCAGTTTGCGGTGCATAAACTCACCGAACTGCCGGCCGGCGTGTTATATGAGATCAAACCGCAATCCAACGACCCCATCGTCCGTTTTGATAAAACCAATTCGGTCAACGGCGCTTACGTGCCCGACCTTACGGCCGATACCTCTTTCCACGCGGATTTGAGCAGTTTGCCGGCCCACACGCTGTACCGCATCGGCTTAAACGCCATTTCGGGCGACAAGGACAAAGCCCGCCTGCTTTACAGCCTGCAGGGGCTTGTCAACCGGGATTTCGGCATGGACGACGACCACACCGTGCTGATGTACGTGGTGGGAGACGGCTCCGACGCCGACTGGCTCAAGGTCATTACCGAAGAAGGCACCATCGCCGCCGAACTGACGCCGGTGACCATTACCAAGTGGGACGATTTTATGGCCACCTTCGGCGACGTGATCCGCGCCTGCGGGATCATCGCCTGGGACGGTAACGTGCCCGCCACCGCTAACGTGGCCGCCACCATTTGCGGGTTAGACGGATATTTGCCCGTGCTGTACGGCTGTCCGCTGCACAGCGAACTGGTGGCCGCCAACGTGCCGGTGAAGCAGTCGCTTTCGGGCGTTTTCCGCAACGGTCGCAAGGGCCAGGCCATCAACGGCACCAGCCTCACCAGCACCGGCAGCGCCAAAAACGACGCCTATCTGTGGGCGCTGGAAAAATACTTCCCCCGGTGTTCTTCCACCTATTTGGCTTACACGCTGGACGGCGCCATTTGCATTAAGGACTACGGCGATTTGTATGCCGATAACCCCATTGCGGTGGCCGGCGGCAACAACTGCCTGACCAATATGGACTACTTTATTGCCCGGCGCTGCTTTGTTTACGATCTGGCCGTGTATAAGGGCGACGCCGCCTGCGACGACCCGGCCCAGCAAAACGGCCAGGCCAGCGTGGGGGAAGACAACCGCACCATGCTCAAGATCTTTGCCGCCCGGTTCAAACGGGCCAACGGCGCCTTTGGCCAACTGTTGGGCTTCCCGCCCTGGTGGGCCAAATACACCGCCTTCCACGATATGGGCAGCAAGGGCGAAGTGTGGAACGAATGGCTGTTTGCCGAATATATCACCTGCTACAACATGGCCAAAGAAGCCGACGCCCAGGCGCCCGCCAGCATGACCAACGGTTCGGTATATTACAAATACGTGCCCCACACCAAACAATATACCAACAACCACAACAAGCAGGACCTGGCCTTTAACAGCAACGTGTTCTATTACACGTTCTACGTGGGTGACTACGATTCTTCCGCCTGGATGAAACAGCACGTGCACACCATGTGGCTGAAAAACGGCGGCGACCGCCGGCGGGGCGCTTTGCCGCTCATGTGGTCCTTTAACCCCAACCTGTCTTACCGGGTGCCCATGATTTTTGATTACGTGTATGAACACCGCACCGACAACGACTATTTCGCGGCCGGTGACGGCGGCGCCGGTTACGTGATGCCTTCGGCGCTGGTGCAGGGCACCGTTATGCCCAACATGGGCGAAGCCCGCCCGGTGGAAAACGGCGAAGCCGGCAATCTGTGGGCCGCCTATTCCAAGCCTTTCTACGACCGGTTCGATCTGGATATCACCGGCTTTATCATCAACAGCGGCATTTCCGCAATGCCGGCCAACGTGGCGTCGTTTATGAACAAGATCTCCCCCGTGGGCAGTTTTATGAACAGCAGCGGCACCCGGCTGGGTCTGTATAACGGCACGCCTTACATCCATTGCTACAACCAGATCACCACCGGTCAAAGCGCCGCCATGTATTCTTACGCCACCAACACCATGCGCGGTTACAACTTCGGCGCCTATCGCACCATTTGCCAGACGCCCACCCAAATGTATACCATTGTGAACGACTTTAACGCCTATGCCGCCGGCAAGGGCCTTACCACCCAATTCCTGGATCCTTACACCTATTTTGCCCTGGTGCGCAAATCGGGGCAGGGGACCCAGATACGCTGACAGTTTTTTATACGACCGCGACCGCTCTGCACCGGCAGGGCGGTCGTTTTTTGCCGCCGGGCGCTTTTTGTGAATGTTTGCTATTTGCCGCCCAAAAAAACTGTGAAAACTGTCCAAAATAAAAAGCGCAATTTTGTGGCAAATATGTATTGTTTAAACAGCGGGTTTGTTGTATAATAATAATGGCCGCTTGGGGCTTCCCGCGGCACAATGTTTTCAGCTCGTCCGGCCGGTTCCGGCGGGTCGCGCTATAGGAGTGAAGAGGATGAAGAAATGTATTGCCGCCCTGTTGGCCGTACTGCTGATGCTGGGTATCGGGCTGTTGCCCGCCACCGTGGCAGAAGAAGCGGACGATTACGGCGTTACCCGGGCAAAATATGGCGACGTGACATTGGATCAAACCATCAACGCCACCGATGCGCTGGCCATTTTACAAAGTGCCGTTGCCAAACGGCAGCTGAACGAACTGCAAGCTATTGTGGCTAACGTGAACACCGATAACGACATTAACGCGGTAGACGCCCTTATGGTGCTGCAGTTTGCCGTGGGCAAGCTGGCCGCCTTCCCGGCCGGCGAGGAGTATTCCGCTAAGCCGCCCGTGCCCAGTGACCCGATTTTGGCGTTTGATAAAACCAATTCGGTCAACGGCGCCTATGAAGCGGACGAAACGGCCGACACCGGCTTTTCGGTGGACATCAGTTCGCTGCAGGACCACACCATCTACCGGCTCAGCCCTGCCGTACTCAACAGCAACTATGACGCCGCCCGTTTGGTTTACAGCCTGCAAGGCCTCATCAACCGGGATTTTGGTATGGACGAAAATCATACTTCGCTGGTGTACATAGTATCGGAAGCGTCGGATACCGCATGGCTGACGCAGATCACCGGCGAAAGCGACATTATGCATGGCCTGGCCAACGCTACCGTTAAAACGTTCGACGACTTTTTGGAACAGTTTGGCGAAGTCATCAAATCCTGCGGTCTGGTGCTGTGGGACGGTAACGTGCCCGCCACCGCCAATGTGGCCGCCACCATTTGCGGGTTAGACGGCTATTTGCCCGTGCTGGCCGAAAGCCCCCTGCACACCCAACTGGTCGCCGCCGGGGTACCGGTCAAGCAAAGCCTGGTGGGCATGTTTGAAAACGGCAAAAAAGGCCACAAGATCTACGGCACCAACTTGACCAGCACCGGCAGCGCCAAAAACGACGCCTATTTGTGGGCGCTGGAAAAATACTTTGCCCGCTGCTCTTCCACCTATCTTGCTTACACGCTGGACGGCGCTGTCTGCCTGAAGGGCTACACCGCCTATCCCAATCACCCCAACGCTTTGCTGGATACGTCGAGCATCAACTGCCTGTCTAACCACGATTACCTCATCGCCCGCCGCTGCTTCTTCTTCGATCTGGCGGTGTATAAGGGCGAAGCCGCTTGCGACGACCCCGCCCAAAAAGAGGGTCTGGCCAGCGCCGGGGAAGACCACAACACCATGGTGAAGATCTTCAACGCCCGGTATCAGCGCGCCGGCGGCGCCATCGGTCAGCTCATGGGCTTCCCGCCCTGGTGGGTAAAATACACCAACCACCACAACCAGGGCGGCAAAGTGGGCACCTGGATCGAATGGCTGTTCAGCGAATACATCACCTGCTACAACCTGGCCAAAGAAGCGGACGCCCAGGCGCCTGCCGCCATGACCAACGGTTCGGCATACTACAAATACGTGCCCCACAAGGCCCGGTATGAAGCCAACCATTCCAGACAAAACCTGACCTTTGACGCCAGCAAGGTGTATTACACCATTTACGTGGGCGACTACGATTCTTCCGCCTGGATGAAAATGCACGTGCATGCCATGTGGGTGAACCGCGGCGGCGATAAGAACCGGGGCAAGCTGCCGCTTATGTGGGCTTACAACCCCAACCTGTCTTACCGCGTGCCCATGATCTTTGATTACATTTACGAAAATCAAACCGGTAACGACTTCTTTGTTGCGGGCGACAGCGGCGCCGGTTACGTGATCCCCGCCGGCCTGTTCGGCGGCACCAACCTGAAGTATATGGGCGAAGCCCGGCCGGCCGCTTATCCCGACGCCGGTCAGCTGTGGGCCGATTACTGCAAGGCTTTCTATAAACGGTTTGATATCGACATCACCGGCTTCATCATCAACGGTGAAAATCCCCTCACCACCAAAATCGCCGCCTGCTACAACCAGTTCTCCACCGCCGGCAGCTTCCACAACATGCCGGCCTACCGCCTGGGTCTGTATAACAGCGTGCCCTATGTTTACTGTGATAACGGTTGGGGCAACGAAACCAGCCATACCGACGCCGCGGCCGCCATGTACACCCGCGCCAAATCCACGCTGGGTGTTTACAAGCTGAACTTCATGGCTTCCCGCACCATTTGCTGGACGCCCACCAAGATCAAGAATCTGGTCAGTGCGTTTGAATCCTATGCGGCCGAACGCGACTTAACGGTAGAATACGTGGATCCCTACACCATGTTCGATTTGATCAAGCAATCGCAACAAGGTACCACGATTCAATAATCAATAATCACAGTTTTGGCAAAAGGTAAGCCGGCAATACCGCTTACCTTTTGCCCGGTTTTTCAGCAAAGGATGTGACCCATTATGAAACGTATGCTTTGTGTGCTGCTGGCACTGTTGCTGTGTGCGGCAGTGGCGTCTCCGGCCGCGGCCTGGATCGATCTTTCGGATACCGCCGGCGCTTACGGCGATTTGAACCAGGACTATATCGCGAACGCGGCTGACGCCCTCATGGCGCTTAAAAACGCGGTTGGCAAACTGAAGCTCACCGCCAAACAAGCCGCCGCGGCCGACGTGGACGGCAACCACACCATCAACGCTACCGACGCGTTGTATATCCTCAAATACGCTGTGAACAAGATCGACGCTTTCCCCGCCGGCGACGCGTATGATTCCTACGCCCTTTCACTGGACGGGTATGAAGACCCCAGCACGACCTATAAGCCCTACGAAAATGACTTTTTCTTTGATACTTCCAATTCCTTCAACGGCGCTTATGCAACCGACACCACGGCCGATACCGGCTTTACCCTTACGGTAGAAGGCCTGGCGCCCAAAACCATTTACATGTACGGCGGCGCCGTTTACACCAACGTGGATACCCAGCGTCTGGTAGTCAGCCTGCAGGGCCTGCTCAACCGGGATTTCGGCATGGATAACAACCACACCATGCTGCTGTATGCCATAACCGACAATTCCGACAGCAACTGGCTCGACGAAATGCAAACCGAAGGTTCGGTGTTTGAAGGCTTTGCCATTCAGCGCATCAACACTTGGGAGCAGTTCTATACCACCTTTGAAGCGCAAATCAAAGCCTGCGGCATGGTGCTGTGGGACGGCAACGTGCCCGCCACTTCCAACGTGGCCGCCACCATTTGCGGGTTAGACGGCTATTTGCCCGTGTTGGACAAGAGCCCCCTGTATGATGAACTCGCCGCCAAAGGCGTGCCCACCAAACAGTCGTTAACGGGGCTGTTCCAAAACGGCCACAAGGGCGAAACCCTGGCCGGCACCAAGGTGGTCAGCACCGGCAGCGCCAAAAACGACGCCTACCGCTGGGCGATGGAAAAATACTTTGACCGCTGCAGCGCCAATTACCTGGCCTATATTCTGGACGGCGCCTGCACCGTGCGCGGTTACTCAGCTTATGATGATAACCCCGCGGCCTGGCAGCCCAATTCCCATTCTCACTGTTTGGCCAACCACGATTATCTGATCGCCCGCCGCTGTTTCTTCTTTGATCTGGATCCCTATGCCCGAGACAGCGCCTGCGACGATACCTCGCAAATCGTGTATTATGATTTCACCTGCCCCAACGGCCACACCCATCAGTATCCTGAAGACGTAGCCGTGCAGGTGGACGATCCCGTTTGCCCCACCTGCGGCGCCACCGTGGTGATAGACGGCGAATGGCCGGAACCCCATTCCCAGGCCGACGTGGGCGTGGACAACGAAACCATGCTGATGCTGTTTGAACGGCGGTATCAACGGGCCAACGGCGCCATTGGCCAGCTCATGGGCTTCCCGCCCTGGTGGCTGAAATACACCGAGTTTGACAACAAGGGCACCCGCCCCGCGACCTGGATCGAATGGCTGTTTACCGAATACGTTTCCTGCTATAACATGGCCAAAGAAGCGGACGCCGCCCAACCCAGCTCCATGTCCAACGGTTCGGCTTATTACAAATTCGTGCCCCTGACCGATCAGTACGACAACAAGCTGGATGAATACGATCCCGGCCTGAAATTTGACGAAGATACCCTGTATTATACCATTTATGTGGGCGACTACGATTCTTCCGCCTGGCTCAAAGCGCGGGTGAACGATTTCTGGATCAAAAACGACCGTACCCGCGGCCGTCTGCCCCTCACCTGGTGCTTCAATCCCAACCTGTCTAACCGGGTGCCGGTGATCTTCGATTACATTTATTCCAACAAGAAGAACAACGAGTTTATTGCCGCCGGCGACAGCGGCGCCGGTTATGTGATCCCCGCCGGTTTGTTCGGCGATAACAAGCTGGCCTATGTGGGCGCCAAACGGCCCGAACAACTGGCCGACGGCGACGTAGCCTGGGCCGGTTATTGCCGCCGGTTCTATGAAATGTTTGATATGTCCGCCACCGGCTTTATCATCAACGGTTCCAACCCGGTCACTTCCAAAATTTTGGGTATGTACAACACCTTCTCCACCAGCGGCGGTCTGCACAACGGCGGTTCCGCGCTCATGACCCAGTACAAGGGCGTGCCCTATATTTATTGCCAAAACGGCATTGGGACCGATACCAATATGGCCACCATTTACAATCACGCTTTTGACCGCATGGCGGGTTATAACTTTGCCGCTTACCGCACCATTTGTCTGTCTCCCACCCAAATCGGGCAGATCGTGCAGCACTTTAACGCTTATGCTGCCGAAAAAGGCAAAAAAGTGCAGTATGTGGAACTGTATACGCTCCTGCGGCTGGCAAAAGAATCCAAACAAGGTTTTGTGATCGGCTAAACGCCGAAACGGAAAAGAGGAAGATGTTATGAAACGATGGACCGGCTGGCTGTTAGCGCTGGCCATGGTGCTTTCGCTGGCGGTAACGGCAGGCGCGCCTGCCGCGGCTGAAGTCGTTACCTATTATTACGGCGACGTGACCATGGATCAAGAGGTCAACGCAAGCGACGCGCTGGCGGTGTTAAAAGCCGCTGTGGGCAAACTCAATTTAAATGAAATCGAAAAAAAGGCGGCAGAAGTGAACGGCGATAACACCATTAACGCCGGCGACGCGCTGCTCATCCTGAAATTCGCCGTGAAGAAGATCACCACCTTCCCGGTGGGACTTACCTTTACGGTAGGGGAAGACGATCCGGTGCCCGACGATAATTGGAATCCCCCCTTCGACAC
Organism: Oscillospiraceae bacterium; assembly: GCA_902796075.1. GTDB lineage: Bacteria > Bacillota > Clostridia > Oscillospirales > Acutalibacteraceae > UMGS1484. Next base: position 49,160 of record CADBNN010000020.1, read on the forward strand.
GACCAACGTGTACAACGGCGCTTATTCCGACGACGCCACAGCCGACACGTCCTTTGTGATGGACAACACCGGCCTTGCGGCAAAAACGGTGTACACCGTCAGCGGCAAGGCGTTGGGCGACTGGGATAAAACCCGCATGGGCGTGGCTCTGCAGGGCCTTATTAACCGGGATTTCGGCCGGGACGCCGACCACACCAGCCTGGTGTATCTGGTAAGCGACGATTCCGACAGCGCCTGGCTCACCGAATTGCTGGCCTCTCCCGCCTTTAAGGGCTATACCCGCGTAGCGGTTGCCACATGGGATAAGTATTTGGAAGTGTTCGCCAACCAGCTTAAGTATTGCGGCATGGTGCTGTGGGATCCCGAAGTGGGCGCCACCGCCAACGTGGCGGCCACCATTTGCGGGGTAGACGGCTTTTTGCCCGTGCTGGGCGGCAGCGCGCTGCAAACCGAACTGGAAAACGCCGGCGTAGAGGTCAAGCAGTCGCTGGTGGACATGTTCACGGATGATATCGAGTATTTGCCCGGCACCAATGTGGAAACCACCTTCAGCACCAAAAACGACGCCTATCGCTGGGCGATGGAAAAGTATTTTGACCGCTGCTCTTCCTTCTACATCGCCTACACGCTGGACGGCGCCGCTACCCTGGACGGCAGCCCCTTTAAAACCTCCAGCCACTGTTTGCATAACCACGATTATCTCATCGCCCGGCGGTGCTTCTTCTTCGATTTAGACCCCGTGATCGGCGAAGCGGCCTGCGACGATCCCAACCAAACCCCCGGTTTAGACAGTGAAACCCTGCGTATGCTGTTCCAGCGGCGGTACGACCGGGCCAACGGCACCATCGGCATGGCCATGGGCTTCCCGCCCTGGTGGGCCAAATACACCGCCGAACACGGCGGCGGCCGGCTGTCCGGCGGCGCGCTGGAACCCTATTATTCTGAAGTGGTCACCTGGTATAATCTGGCTATGGAAGCGGACGCCGCCCAACCCGCCGCTATGACCAACGGTTCGGTTTACTACAAATTCGTGCCCTCTCAGGCCACTTATAAGAATAATCAACCCGACAATTCTGTGAAGTATGATAAAAATACGTACTATTTCACCGTGTATGTGGGCGACTACGATTCTTCCGCCTGGATGAAGAAATATGCCTTCACCATGTGGCTCAGCCGTGGCGGCGACAAGGCCCGCGGCAAACTGCCGCTTATGTGGGGTTATAATCCCAATTTGTCTTACCGCATTCCGCTGGTGTTCGATTACGTGCGCACCCATGCTTCGGCTAACGATTACTTTGTGGCCGGCAACAGCGGCGCCGGGTATGTGATCCCCTCCGCCTTGCTGCCCAACACGCCCATGAGCGCCACCGGCATGGCGCGGCCCGCCTCCACCGGCAACGGGGAAGACCAGTGGGTGAAATATTGCAAGGCGTTTTATGATCGGTTCGATATCAGCATCACCGGCTTTATCATCAACAACGGCCGGTTTGACGCGCCGGTCATGAAGATGTACAACCGCATTTCGCCCGTCGGCTCGCTGTATTACAACGGCAACGATGATCAGCTCATCATCCGCAACGGCGTGCCTTATCTGCGATGCCGCATCGGCGTGGGCAAAGACAACCCCTCGTATCTGTACAGTTGGGCCACGTCGGGTATGAAAGGCTATCATTTTGCCGGCTATCGCACCGTGTCCTGGACGCCTACCGAAATCAAAGCCAATGTGGACGCGTATATCGAATACGCCGCCGGTCAGGGCAAAACCATGCAATATGTGGATATGTACACCCTGTTCCGTCTTATCCGCGAATCGGGCGAAGGCGTCGTGCTCAACGACTGATCGCCCAACCAACACACCCGCATGGATCGAAGTTCGCTTCGGTCCATGCGTTTTTTTGCCGAAAAACGGAATTTATGGTTGCAAACGGGCGCCGCATCTTGTATAATGAACAAAATAAAATACTTCACGGCGTGTTGTCAGATGAGTCTTGTATGTTTTTTCGGTTCAAATCCGAAGCAGCTGCCGTTTTTGTTGGCCGCATTGCGCGCCGGCAAAAATGTTGCTTGCATACTGTTACCCCTCGTGACCGCGCGTCGCGAGGGGTTTTGTTACAGAAAGGATGATCGATTGTGAAAAAACTGATCGCAATGGCGCTGGCCCTTATGCTGGCGCTGTGCGCCGTTAACATGGCGGCGCTGGCCGACGGGGAAACCGTTGTGTACGTTACCATTGCCAACGGCAAGCTGGAACTCACCCAAAAGGCCGTTACCGTGACCGACACGGACAACGACGGCAAGCTCACCATTAACGACGCGCTGTATTGCGCCCATGAAGAAAACTACGCAGGCGGCGCAGCGGCCGGTTACGCTACGGAAGAAGGCCAATACGGCCTTTCCCTCGCCAAACTGTGGGGCGTGGCCAACGGCGGCAGCTACGGCTACTACGTTAACAGCGCTTCCGCCTGGAGCCTGCTGGACGAAGTGAAAAACGGCGACTATCTGGACGCGTTCGTGTATACCGACACCACCGCCTGGAGCGATACCTATTGCTATTTTGAAGAGCGGGGCCCGGAAATGTACGCTGAGCTCAATGAGGACATTGAAACGTCGAAAGAGATCACCCTCACCCTTTTGGCCGCCGCGTTTGATGAAGAATTCAAACCCATCACCAAGCCCGTGGCCGGCGCCACCATCACCATCGATGGCAAGGAAACCGCCTTTGTTACCGATGAAAACGGCAAAGTGACCGTGACCGTGGAAGGCAATGGTGAACACGTGATCAGCGCCGTCGGCAAGGATATGCTGTTGGTGCCCCCTGCCTGCCTGTATACGATCTCTTTGTATGTTGTGTGCCCCCCCGGACCCGAAGTTGAATCGGAATCGGACGCGACGCCTACCGAAATCGGCGAAGCAACCGTGACTTCTTCAAACGTTAAAACCGTTGGCGCCAACCCCAAAACCGGCGACGCTTCGCCCGTGGCGCTGGTTGCCGGCCTGATGGCCGTTGCCTTTGTGGGTATGGCTATTGCCCGCCGCAAATCTCATGAAGCGTAAGGCAGTTGCGTTTTTAAGCTGCCTGCTGGTACTGTGCAGTCTGCTGGGCTGCACAGTACCCGTTTTGGCTGAATACGATCACCAAACCGTCGCCCGCCAGTGGGTAGACGGTATTTTGGCGTATGAGCGTTCTGCCGCCGGCGCCGCCTCTGACCAGGCGTGGATAGACGGGGCGCTCACCCAAACCGCCGGCCGCTCGGCCGAATGGTATGTGCTCGCCTTGAGCCAAAGCGGGACCTATCGTTTTGATTCTTACGAAAAAGCCTTGCTGACCTATGTGGACCAGCACCCGGTGTATTCCGCCACCACCCGGCAAAAATACGCCCTCACCCTGGCCGCCGTGGGCTCCACCAACGGCTATATCGGCCGTGTGGTAAACGACGCGCCCGGCGAGCAGGGGGTCATGAGCTGGATCTACGGCCTGCATCTGCTCAACAACGGCTACACCGGGCGCACCGTCACCCAAAGCGGGGCCGTTCAGCGTCTGCTGGATCTGCAGCTGGCCGACGGGGGCTGGGCGGTGATCGGCTCCACCGGCGACGTGGACGTGACCGCCATGGCCCTGCAAGCCCTGGCCCCCCACAAAATGCAGGCGGCGGTGGCCGCGGCAGGGGAGCGGGCGTTTGCTCTGCTGGCCGGCCGCCAGCAAGCCAACGGCGCCTTTGCCGGTTACGGCGCCCAAAACGCCGAAAGCACCGCCCAGGTGTTGTGCGCCCTTTCGGAGTGGGGCATAGACGCCGCCCGTGACGACCGGTTTGTGCAAAACGGCCACACTGTGTTTGACGGCCTGGCCGCCTATCGACTGGCCGACGGCAGTTTTTGCCATGCCGTTGGGGAAGGGTATAACGCTTCCGCCACCGTGCAGGTGTTGTATACCATGGTGGCTTATTTGCGCATGTGCGCCGGCAAGCCCGGTTTATATGTGTTAGACCACGCAAACCCCGCCGGTTTGCAGCTCATCGCTTCCGAACCGTCCTCTGCCGCTTCGGCCGTTTCTTCGGTGCCGTCGGCGGTTTCCGCGGCCTCGTCGGCGCTGTCCCGTGTACCTGTTTCGTCAGCGCCCGCGGCATCCCGACCGGTCGTTTCTCGGCCGGCTTCGTCCGCACCGTCCGGGCCTGCGTCTTCGGCGGCTTCGGCGCCGTCTGCTGTTTCTGCAGTCTCGGTGCCCGCTTCTTCGGCGGCTTCGGCTGTTGCCACTCGTCCGGCGGCAACGCCCACACCCACCGATCCCACCGTTACAGCCACCAACGGCCCGGCGCCCGGCGGCTACAAACTGTGGGCCTGCCTGGGCGCGGTGTGCTTGGCCGGGGTGGTGTGTCTGGTGCTGTGGCTGTGCCGCAAGCGGCATTATAAAAACTTTTTGGCCGTGGGCATTTGTTTGGCGCTGGCGGTGGCGATCATTTTGAGCACCAACCTGCAGTCGGCCACCGATTATTACCACGGGCAAGACGCCGTTAAACCCCAAACGGTGGGGCAGGTCACGCTCACCATCCGGTGCGATACGGTGGTGGGCCTGTCGGACGCCGATTACATCCCCGCCGACGGCTGTATTTTAGACGTGACCGCTTTTGCCTTGGCGCCGGGGGACACGGTGTTTGACATTATGGAGGAAGCCGCCCGCAAATACGGCATTCAAATGGACGTTTCCGGCGGCGCCAACATGACTTATATTGCCGGCATCAATTATTTGTATGAAATGCAGTTTGGCGAGCTGTCGGGCTGGATGTACTACGTAAACGGCACGGCACCGTCGGTCAACTGCGGCGAATATGTGCTGGCCGATGGCGACCGCATTGAATTTTTGTATTCCCGCGAGATCGGCAAAGATCTGTAAATCTCCCGTTTCGGCCCGAAAGGAGGCGCCCGCCGTGCAAAGCCTTGCTCATCATAATCCCGCCGCTGTGGCCGTATATTTTGCGGGCGTGGCGGGCATCGCCATGTTTTGCATGGACCCGGTGATCCTGACCCTTTCGCTGGTGGGGTCGCTGTTATATTTCGCCGTGGGCGGCGGCCGGGGCGGCCATTGGTTCGGCCTGCTGTTGTTTGCCGCCATGGCAATTGCCGGGCCGGTGCTTTCTCACAACGGCGTTACGGTGCTGTTTGTGCTCAACCACAATCCCGTTACGCTGGAAGCCGTGATCTACGGCGTGGCTTCGGCCGGCATGATCGTAGCGGTGCTGTATTGGTTTCGCAGTTTCACGGCCATTATGACCAGCGATAAATTGCTGTATTTATTCGGCCGGCTTTCGCCGCGGCTTGCGCTGGTGCTTTCCATGGCGCTGCGGTTTGTGCCTCTGTTTGGGCGGCAGGCCAAAAAAATCAACGCCGCCCAGCGGGCGCTGGGGCTGTATAAAGACGACAACCTGATCGATACCTTCCGGGGCGGACTGCGGGTGTTTTCCGTACTCATCACCTGGGGGCTGGAACAGGGCGTGGTAACGGCCGACAGCATGGTGGCCCGGGGCTACGGCGCCGGCCGGCGCACGCATTTTGATATTTTCCCCTTCGGTTTGTGGGACGGGGTGCTGACGCTGACATCTGTGGCGCTCACGGCGCTCACGCTGGCGGGCCTGCGGCAGGTTGCCTTTACTTATTATCCCGCCATCACCATCAGTCACATTCCGCCGCTGGGCTGGGTGGGTTACGCCGCTTATGCCCTGCTGGTTTTATTGCCCACGCTGCTGCAAGGAAAGGAGGCGCTGCAATGGCGTTGCTTGCGGTTGAAAATTTGACCTTTACCTATCCCGGCGCCGCCGCGCCCGCTTTGCAAAACGTGAGTTTTTCGCTGGAGGCCGGCTCTTTTACCGTGATGGCCGGCGCCACCGGCAGCGGCAAATCCACCTTGCTGCGGCTGTTAAAAAAAGAACTGGCGCCCCTGGGACAACTGACCGGCGCCATTACCTTGAACGGCACCGATCCGGCTGCCGTGCCGGCTGCTCAGGTGGGCTATGTGGCCCAGCAGCCGGAACAGCAGATCGTGACCGACAAAGTGTGGCACGAACTGGCCTTTGGCCTGGAAAACATGGGCCTGCCCAAAAAAGAGATCGGCCGGCGGGTGGCGGAAATGGCCGCCTATTTCGGCATAGAAGCCTGGTATGACCGGCCGGTTTCGGAACTGTCCGGCGGGCAAAAGCAGTTGCTTAACCTGGCGTCTGTCATGGTCATGCAGCCGGGTTTGTTGTTATTAGACGAGCCCACCGCTCAGTTGGACCCCATTGCCGCTGCCGATTTTATGGCTACGGTGCATAAAATCAACCGGGAATTCGGCCTTACCGTGCTGCTGGCGGAACACCGGCTGGAAGAAGCCGTGCCCTTGTGCGACCGTCTGCTGGTGCTGGAAAATGGCGCCCTGCCGGTAAACGCCCCGCCCACGCAGGCGGCCGCCGCCCTGGCCGACCGGCCGGAATTGTTGTGCGCCATGCCGTCGGCGGTGCAGTTATATCACGCCGTGGGAGGGCAGGGGCCTTGCCCGCTCAGCGTGCGGCAGGGGCGGCAATTCGTTACCGCCCATTTCGGTAACGCGGTGCGTTCTTTGCCGGCGCCGCCCGCCGTTCACAGCGAAAAGCCGGCTCTGGCTCTGCAAGGGGTGCGCCTGCGCTATCAGCGGCACCTGCCCGACGTGCTGCAGGGTACCGATCTGACGGTGTATGAAGGGGAACTGTTTTGTCTGCTGGGGGGCAACGGTTCGGGCAAATCCACGCTGCTGGCGGCCGCCGCCGGTTTGGCGCAGCCCTATATGGGCCGCATTGCCGTTTTGGGCAAGCCCATCAAACAGTATAAAAATCAATCCCTTTACCGCAACGGGGTGGCCCTGCTGCCCCAAGACGTGCAAACCGTGTTTTTACGCAACACGGTGGCCGAAGAACTGGCCGACGTGGACCTTGCGGCTGAAGAACTGCCGTTTGATCTTTCCCCCTTGTACGACCGGCATCCCTACGATCTTTCCGGGGGCGAACAGCAGCTGGTGGCGCTGGCCAAAGTGCTGGCCGCCCGGCCCAAACTGCTGTTGCTGGACGAGCCCACCAAAGGGCTGGACGCCTACACCAAACAGCGGTTTATCGGGGTGCTGCGGCAACTGCAGGGGCAGGGGGTCACGGTGGTGGCCGTTACTCACGACGTTGCCTTTGCCTGCGCCTGCGCCGACCGGTGCGGGTTGCTGTTTCGCGGGCAGGTGGTATCGGTCGGCGTTCCCGCGGAATTTTTTGCCCAAAACGCTTTTTACACCACCGCCGCCAGCCGCATCACCCGCGGGTATTACGACGGCGCCGTAACGGTGGAAGCCGCCGCCCGGCTGTGCCTGCTCAACGCCCCGGGAAAGGAGCCGACCGCATGATCACCATTCCCAACGTCCGCCTGCGGCGATGGCTGCAGATACTCATTCCCTTTGTGTGCGTGCCGGCGCTGGTGGCGGTGGGCGCCACCGTGCTGCCCGAAAAACAGTATTTGCTGGTGTCCTTCGGCGTGGCCTTGCTGGCGGTGCTGTTGTTTATCACCGGTTTTGAACAAAAACGGGTGGGGGCCCGCCGCCTGGTGTTGGTGGCGGTTATGACCGCCTTGTGCATCGTGGGCCGCTTTATTCCGTTTTTTAAGCCCATCACGGCGCTCAGCGTCATCGCGGCGCTGTATCTGGGGCCGGAATCGGGCTTTTTTGTGGGGTCGGTCGCCGCGCTGCTGTCTAACTTTTATTTCGGGCAGGGGCCCTGGACGCCTTTTCAAATGCTGGCGTGGGGGCTCATCGGCCTGCTGGCCGGCTATCTGGCCGAGCCGCTCAAACGGCGCCGGTGGCTGCTGCTGGCCTACGGCGTAGCGGCGGGCGTGGCCTTTTCGTTTTTAATGGACGTGTGGACCGTGCTGTGGTACGCCGGCCGGTTTGAATGGCAGTATTATCTTTCGGCGCTGGCCGCCGCCGTGCCCCACACGGTGCTGTATGCCGTTTCCAATTTTGTGTTTTTGTGGTTTTTGGCCAAGCCCATGGGCGAAAAACTGGAACGCATCAAAGTAAAATACGGGGTGTAAAACCCCGCTCCGCCCGTTTCGCTCTGCCTTCTCCGGCAGGGCGAAAAATTTTATGTGTCAAAAATTCGGCTCGATTTTTGTGCAGTTTGTATACCAAATGTGAACAAATTGTGAACAAATTATGAACAAACTGTGAACAAAAAAGAGTAGAGTCACTTTTTTGCCCAAAATGCTTGACAAATTTTCGATTTTGTGCTTAAGATGGAAGTGGAGGAAACCCCAAAAACGAAGCGGAGGTCTGTGTTATGAAAAAACTGTTCTGCCTTCTTTTGTGCCTGACGCTGCTGTGCTGCACGGCCCTGCCCGCGGCGGCGGTGGAAGATAACGAGATCACCTGGCAGGAAGCGGTGCAGCAACTGAAGCAGGAAGAAACGATAGAAGAATTATGGCTGCCGAAAATGGCGCCGTCGTTCATGTTTAAAAAAGTTACGGCCTATACCGATGGGGCCAATTCCTATGCGATCAGCGGCTACACGGAGCTTATGGACGCTAAACTGTATCTTAGAATCGCGTTTGTTCCGGCAAACGCAGAGGCTCCCCGGGCTGATTTTTCACCCTATTTTGCCATGTGCAAGCAAAAAGGCGCCGATTTGTCTATCGACGAGTCTGTGTGGGCCAACTGGTCGACCGATGACGAGGTGTCCTATGTACAGCCCTATAAAATACGGGAAGGCCACATGTCAACGCGGACGCAGAAATATAGGTTCAATAACGTGAAGCCGTTTGAATACAAAGGCTTGCCGGCGCTTTTTAACGGCTGGTTATTTAACAGTTACATGGGAAGCGACATTCAAACGCCTTCCGATGGCATGGGAGAAATCGTTCTGCCGGTATCGGACTCACTTTGGATGACGGTCGTTATCAGTCGATATGACGACGGTCGCTGGACAGCGGAGCAAATAGCCGATTTGCCCGGCAGCGTATTGGATCAACTGGGCCTGACCACCACCGGCGACGCGGACCTGAACGGCCAGGTGAACGCGGTGGACGGATTGCTCACCTTGAAACACGCGGTGCAAAAGGCGGAAATCGCCGACGAGCTGGCCTTCGCTCTGGCCGACTGGGACGACGACGGCGCGCTGGACGCGGGCGACGCCCTGCACACCCTGCAAAAAGCCGTTGGCAAAGCCCGGTAAAAGGGCATATATGAACTAAAAAAACCGAGTTCCTGCGGGAACTCGGTTTTTTGCGTTATCATGCTTCAGCTTTCGCTGCGGCTGCGCACCGAAGTGGCGTATTCGGTGGGGGACATGCGGGTTTGTTTTTTGAACCATTGCGAAAAATAGTGCAGTGAAGAAAAGCCCAGCCGTTCGGCAATTTGCGTAAAGTTATACTCTTCCTGCCGGATCATTTGCTTGGCGGCTTTCAACCGCTGGCGGGCCACCAGCTCCTGGGGGCTGCGGTGGGTGGTGGCGCGAATATCCCGGCTGAGTTTGTTGACGCTCACGTTAAAATGCCGGCTTAACCGGGCAAGCGAAAGTTTTTCGTCCAAATGGGCGTTCACATATTCTTCCACCATGCGGGCCAGGTTGGTTTTTTGGTTTTCGGTGGTCAGTTTGGCCGTTCGGGCGGCGGGCTGGGGCGCGTTGGCGCGCAGCAGCTCCAGCAGCAGTTTTTCCAGCGAAAGAGCCGCCAGCTGCAAAATCAAATCCTTTTGCGGGTTGGGGGAGTGGCGGGCCCGGTCCAACTCGTTCACCGGCAAATACCCTTCGGAAATGGTGGAAACATATTGAAACACGTCGCTTAACAGCTTTTGCAGTTCGGGCGAAAGCCGGATGATGCGGCCGCTGATGTCATACAGCGCCGGGCTGGTGGACTCAAACGCCACCGAGGCCACGTTGGGGGTGTTTTCGGTTTTTTCCAAAATGCCGTGGGGCGTCATGGGGGCGTGCAGCAGCATGTCCTGCTTTTGCAGCAGCATTTCACGGCCGTCCACCCACGTGCGCAGGGAGCCGTAATCAATAAAGTTCAGTTCCCAGCACCGGTGATGCTCCGCCTGAAACACAAAATCCTTGGGCAGTTCCAGATATTCCACCGAAACCAGCGCCGTTACGTCCACGGTTTTTTGGCAGGGCAGCCGGTCGTAAAGCAGTTCCATTCCGCGCACCTCCTTTTTTGCACCGACTATATTGTAACGAAGTTATGGCGAAAAAACAACCCCCAAATGGACAAATGGGCCGATTTGTTAGACAAATCTACCATTTTTTGCCCGCTTTGGACGTAATTTATTACAAAGAACACAAAATATTGTAAATAAATGATTGAAAATCATAAATACAAAACCGCGAAAAAATGGTATACTGAACACACAAGAAATAAAGGGGGAAAAAGGGCATGCCTGTTTTGCGTGTGGCGCTCATCGGCGCCGGGCCCATGGGGGCTTCTATGGCGGCGAATATGCAGCGCACCGGCCGGGCGGAAATGGTGGCGTTTTGCGACCGTTCACCGGTGGTTTTGCAGGCGGCTGCCGCCGGTTTTCAAAAAGAGACCGGCCGGCAGGTGAAATGCTGTGCCTCGGTGGAAGAACTGTACCGCGACGCGGCGTTTGACGCGGCCATTGTGGCGTTAAGCCCCGAAACACAGCCCAAATTGGCGGCAGACCTGCTGCGGCGGGGCGTTCACGTGCTGTGCCAGGTGCCGGTGGCCTTCACCATGGAAGATTGCGCCGCTCTGGTGAACGCGGTGCGCGCCTCCGGCGCGGTGTATGTGGCGGCCGAACAGACGCGGGAATGGCAGTTTGTGCGCGCCTGGCGCGATATGGCGGCCCGGGGCGATTTCGGCAAGATCATTTTTGCCGAAGGCCAGTATTTGCATTACGAGCCCAAATGGGGCTGGTTTGTTAACAAGGCCGACGGTTCGGTGCTGGCCACCGACGACCCCGCCTACGGCAAAAACCCCGCTTTTGAAGAAAGCTGGCGCTACCGCACCTTCCGCCACCCCATTTTGTATACGCCCCACACCCTCAACCCGCTGCTTTCGGTCACGGGCGGGCGCATCACCAAGGTTTCGTGCATGGGCACCCGGCCCGAGAGTTATTACACCCGGGGATTCGACGTGCGGGATATGGAAACGGCCCTGATGTATGCCGATAACGACGTGGTGTTTCAAGTAAAAACCGGCTTCACCAGTCCCCACGGCTTTCACGCCGGCACCGGCGCCCACTGGTATCAGATCAAGGGCACGGCGGCTTCGGTGGAATGGGCCCGCAGTGAGATCGATACCCCAAAACTCTATACGCCCGAACCCGGCACCCACAACGGCACCTGGCAGGCTATGCCCTGGTCGGTGGTGGACGAAACGCAGGACGAACTGGTGCGGGCCAGCGGCCACGGCGGGGTGGATATGATCCCCATTCTGGCGTTTTTAGACGCCATTCAGCACCACATTGCCCCGGCTATGGACGTGTACGCGGCGGTGCGGCTGGCGGCGCCGGCCATTGCGGCGGCGCAGTCCAGCGAACAGGGGGGCGCCCTGGTGGAAGTGCCCGATTTTGCATAAGTTTATAAGCCGCAAGGCTTAAAATAAAAAACAATGACCAAAGGTGGTTATGAAAATGGAAGAAAAGAAATTGCGCATCGGCTTGGTTGGCACCAGCTCCCGCTGTCATTCACTGCACGAAAGTTATCATCTGCACCCGCAGTATGAAGTGGTGGCCGCTTGCGATACGGCGCTGCACAAGGCCGAAGATTTTTTAGAGACTTTTAAAACCATTACCGGCGGCAAAACGTATAAACCTTACTCCTGCTATGAAGAAATGGTGAAAAACGAAAAGCTGGACGCGGTGCTCATCACCTGCGATCCCGACGTGCAGGTGGACATTGCGGTGGACGCCATGCACCGCGGCATTCACGTTATGACCGAAGTGCCCGCCGCTTTTTCCATTGAACAGTGCGAAAAACTGGTGGACGCCGTGGAACAAACCGGCTGCAAATACCAAATGCAGGAACAAACCCGCTATTGGAAGTTTATCCGCGACTGGCGCGAAATGGCCGCCCGGGGCGAATTCGGCAAAATCATTTACGCCGAAGGCGAATACCTGCATTTTGAACCCGCCTGGGACGCCTTTATGGACCGCAAGACCGGCTACCGCGAATGGACCAGCGATCCGTCTTATTACGCCAACCCCAACTACGTGCCCTCCTGGCGGGGCCGCTGCTTCCGCAATCCCATTTTCTATTTGCCCCACACCTTAAGCCCGCTGCTGTCCATCACGGGCGGGCGCATCACCAAGGTTTCCTGCATGGGCGTTAAGGCGGACAGCTACGGCACCCCCGGCATGGCCTATCGGGATATTCAAAATGCTTTGATGTATAATTCCGACGATATCGTGTTTTCGGTGCGGGCCGGCTTTACGTCGCCTTACGGCCAAAAAGCCCAAACCGGCGCCCACTGGTATCAGGTCAAGGGCACCCAGCGTTCGGTGGAATGGGCCCGCAGCACCATCGATACTCCCAAAATGTACACCCCCGTGCCCGGCACCCACGACGGGGAATGGAAGGCCATGGACTGGACCTGCGCCGACCCCGAGGCCGAAGCCTTTATTCGGGAAGGGTATCACGGCGGCGCCGACTACTATCCGCTGATGCATTTTATTGACGCTATCAATCACGACACCACCCCGCCCATGGACGTGTATACCGCGGTGGAAACCGCCGCGCCGGCTATTCTGGCGGCGCAGTCCTGCGAGCAAGGCGGCGTTTTGCTGGAAGTGCCCGACTTCCGTAACCGGGGGAAGAAAGCATGACCGTTTATTACGTGCAAGATCTGGCCAAAAAAGCGGCCCAGAATGAACAAACCGGGTTTTATACGCCCGGCTATATGGAAGAAATGGTTTCCCGTTTGGGGGCGCCCGCTGCGGCGCTGGACCTGAACGCGCTGCCCGCCGCCGCGCCGGCGGCGGACGACGTGGTGCTGGTGGGGGCCGATACCCTCACCGCCGGGCAAGCGGCCGCTTTGGCGGCGGCCGCCGCCCGCGGCACGCTGGTGGTGGGCTTTGCCACTCTCGGCGCCGAAGAGTTGTTTGGCTGCCGTGTGACCGAAACTCTGCCCCAGGCCGATCCGTTTGAAACCATCGGTACCTTCACGGCCGATAACGCCCTGCTGCATATTCTGGACGCCGCCCCCGGCCTGCCGGTTTTGTCGGCGGTGCTCGGCACGGCGGGCGGCACGTCGGCCGCCACCCTGCAGGTGGGGGACCGCACCCTGCCCGGGCTGATCGTGACCGAAAACACCTGCTATTTCCCCTTTGACCTGCCCGAAACCCTGCTCAAGATCGCCCAGGGCCGGCCGATGCCTTTCGGCCCGTCCGACTATTTTCCGGTGCACCGCACGCCCGACAGCCGCGCCCTGACCTATGAATATGATTCCACCGTGCCGGCGGTCGATATGTATTTGCTGCTGCTGGAAAAACTGCTGTGGCAGCGTGGCATGCCTTTGCTGCACGTGCTGCCGCCGCTGGCGGACGGCACGCCGGCCGATCTGCTGTTCTATTACGGCGGGGATGACGATAACACCTCGGCCGAACTGGACGAGCGGGCTTCCCAAATCATGCACGAAAAAGGCTTGCCTTATCACATGAATTTAATGCCCGGCAGCGATCAGGGCGATTACACCCTCACCAAGGCGGACTTTGACCGCATTACCGCCCGCGGGCACGAACTGGCCCTGCATTACAATCTCACCGGCGGCTATACCAAAGAAGCGTTTGACAACCAAATGCAGACCTATATGGATCTGTATCAGGTCAAACCGGTGGTTAACGTGGCCCACTGCCTGGCCCAGGGGGGCTGGGCGGAATATGCCCGCTGGCAGGCCGCGTGGGGCGTGAAAGGGGATAACGGCCGTTCCGGCTTTAACAATCCCGGCGATATCAACGCCTTTAACCTGTATGATTTCGGCTTTGGCACCGCGTTTCCCGCTTTTGTGTATGACGACGCGGCCCACGGCGGCGGGCGCATCGATTTTTGCTCCATTCCGCTGAGTTATTACGAACCCCGCGTGGGCGGCCAATACGGCGACGGCGAAAAAATGCAAAAATGTGTGAACAACGCCGTGTTTTACGGCCAGGCGGTCAATCTGTTTTCCCATCCCCATTATGTGGCGTTCTGGAACGGGTACGATTCGCTTATGACCCTGCAGGCCTTTGACCTGGCGCTCAATTTGTGCCGGCAAAAGGGTGTGCGCCCCTATTTGGCGGGTGTGGACGCGTGGTGCGCCTGGTGGCATGCCCGGTCCCATTGCCGGCTTGCCGGCGCCGGCCAAAACGCGCTCACCGTCACGCTGGCGGACGACGCCGCTGTGGTGGTCAAATTCCCCGCCATGGGCCAGCAAACCGCCTTTATGCTGGACGGCGCCCCGGTGCAAGCCACTGTGAAAGAAATTGGCGGCTTGTCCTATGCGCTGGTGGTCGTGTCAGGCGTTGGCGAGCATACGATTGCCGCCCGGTAGTGAAAACATCGTTAGGCTGCGGCACAACGGATCGTTTCGATCGCTTTATTGCCCGTACTAAGGCGCCGCTGACGCATGGCGCTTCTAAAAGAGGTGTGCAACATGAAAAAACAGATGAAAAACGTGCTGACAATGGCTTTGGCAGTTACAATGATCTTGTCCTGCCTGAGCGCGCTTTCCCTGCCGTTTGCGGCCGCGGATACCGCGCCGACGATTGACGGCGTGAAAGACGACGCCTATACCGACGACCGGTGTCTCACCGTTACCCAGGTCGTTCCGGCGGTCGGTTCCGGCCAAACCGTGCCCAACACCACCAACTCAACCATCAAACTTTGGTATACGTGGGACGATACAACGGTGTACTGCTTTATGCAGGTAACGGAACCCGGCCAAACGGACGTGGACGCTTTGTACGACATCTTGTATTTTGGCAACCGGGTCAATTTCAATTCTTCGCCCATCCTCACCCAGGCGGGCGGCGGTTACGCGCAGTTTTCCACAGCCGACGGGTCGGTCACCAGCGCGTCTTCGGTTATGCCGCCGCTGGCCACCGCCCACGTTTACAGCGACAATAAGCAAACTCGCAGTTATGAGGTCTCCTTCACGCGCGACACGTCTTCGGACGGCTTTACGGTCAGCCCGGTGGTGTATGGGCGCGATCAGTACATTGTGGCCTACAGCGATTATTATTCTTCCGGCACCATCAACAAAAAGGTTTATTATAACGACGCGTCCTCCTGGAAAGAATCGAAAGGCGAACCCGTAGGCGAACAGCCGGATGAACCGGTAGTCGACGGGATAGACGGCGAAAAAGACGAACGCTACAGCGATGACAAATGCTTAACGGTCACCACGGCTTATGCGCAGCAAGGCGCTTCCGGCACCATACCCAACGTGACCAATACGACCGTTAAGGTGTGGTATGCCTGGACGGATGAAACCATCTATTTGTTCATGCAGGTCACCGAACCCGGTCAAACCGATCTTACGGGGATCTACGATATTTTGTATTATGCCAACAAGGCCGAAGGGCTGAACGGCAGCGCGATCCATGCGCAACCCGGCGGCGGTTATTTGCAAACCGCCGTGGCCACCGGCGCGCCTGTCAGCGACGGCAGCCAACTGGCGCCCACTCATAAAGCGGCCAAGATCAGCGCAGACAAGCAAACCCGCTGTTATGAAATGTCTCTCCCGCGCAACGCCGCGGCAACCGGTTTTGCCGTTAGCCCGGTGGTGTATGGTCGCACCGATTATTTTGTGAGTTATGTGAACTATTACAATGCCGGCAATCTGGCTAAAGTGGTCTCTTTTACAGATGAAAACACCTGGCAGGAAACCAAAGGCGAGCCGGTGAACGGCGGCGACGAGCCGGCCGATCCCGAAGCGGTAGACGGCATTGACGGTGTGAAGGACGAACGCTATACCGACGAAAAAGTGACCACCGTTAACAAAACCTACCGCGTGGTGGGCGCGGCCGATTGCGACAACACGGCCGAAGTGGTCGTAAAAACCTATTACGCCTGGAACGACGATTACACCTATATTTACATGGACGTGGATGATCCCGAAAAAGACCCGCTGCATCCGCTCACCTATTTGATGTTCTATTTCCGCGACAATTTTGATTATGCGCCCACCGACGATCCCGCCGGCTTCATTTTCAAAAACTCCGGCGGCGGCTGGATGCAGTATAATGTGAAAACCGGCGCCATGAGTGCCGACACCGCTAACTGGTCGTCTTTCGAAAAAGCCACGGCCAAAACCGCCAACGGCTACGCGTTGGAATTCCGCGTGCCCCGCAAAGCGAACGCCGCCGGCTTTATCATCAGCCCCGTGGTGCAAATGGGGGACGACAGCGATCCCCAACGGTATGCCGTCAGCTATGTGTCCGCTTATAATCTGGACGGCGGCGTCAAGCGGGTGCTGTATAACAACAGCGCCTCCTGGGTGGATACCTCCGCTTACGAAGAAGCGGCTTCCGGCACCACCACCGACCTGCCCGGCATTGACGGCGTGAAGGACGAGCGGTATTCCGAAGACAAAATGACGCTTATTTCCAAAGCCTACGGCGGCCAAAGCCAGGGTGCCATTTACAACAGCAAGCACGTGTTCCTCAAACTGTATTATAACTGGGATGACAACTACAACTACATTTTCGCCGAGGTGCACGATCCCTTTAATATGGCAACGGAAGACGTGTTCTACTACGCTTCCCACACCCAACAGCTAAGCGATTCCGTTCACACGCTGCCCGGCGGCGGTTACATCACCTTCCTGGCGGCCACCGGCACCAAATACGGCGGCAAGGACATGGATAACCGCTTGCTGCAATACGGCAGTGTGAAAGAAAACGGCGTGCGCTGTTACGAATTTGTGCTGCCCAAAAGCAATAATGCCGACGGCTTTATGATCAGCCCCGTTATTTCCGGCAATCAGGGCCGCTATGTGGTGGCTTATAATACCACCTACACCAACAGCACCGCCACCAAACTCATCCGTTACGGCGATCCCACCACCTGGAAAGACGAAACCCAGGTGGACCCCGACGTGGTGATGGACCCCGCCGCCACCTTCGATCCCATATTTGCCCGCATCAACGCCCTGCCGGACGATCCTCAGACCGTTACCCTGGCCGACCATGAGCAGGCTATTTTGAGCCTGCGGGACGAACTGGCCGCCATGCCCGGCACCTGGTCGGTGTTTATGGACGAAGACTTGCTGGCCAAGTTCCAGGCCGATTACGACCGGCTGGTGGAACTGATGGCCGCCGAACATGCCGACGAGATCGCGGCGGTGGAAGCCCTTGTGAACGCCCTGCCGGACGAAGTGGATCTTGCCAATGAAGAAGCGGTGGAAGACGTGGCGGCGGCTGTGGCCGAACTGGGCGATCTGTTCCGGTACGCCGATCCTGCCGTTATTGCCAAATATGAAAACGCGCTGGCTCAGATCCGGTCTTATAAAACCTCCGTTGTAATAGACGGCAAACTGGATTCAGCGTATGAAGCCACCGAAGAAGTGCCGGTCAGTTATGAAATTGCAATGGGGTCCGCCGGCGGCATTCTGGATATGTCGCCCGCGACCAACGGCCTGATCTACACCATGGCGGACGATGATTACGCCTATATTTACTTTATGGTGTACGATGCAGACCAGATCTATCACGTGCCCCAGGGCGTAGACTATTCCAATGTGATCAACCAGTATGACGGCATTGCTTTCTATCTGGATATGGACCCCGGCAACCGGGTGATCGGCATTGCTTATCAGGACGCGTCTGAACCGACCGACAATATGATGTATTTCTGCATGACGGCCGACGGCGACGTACCCGACAGCTGCATTTCCGCCAAAACCGCGTTTTTGCGGGATCCCGCCAACTTCTGCTCGTTTACCACGGATGAAGGTTATGGCTTTGAAATGCGGGTGGCCCGCGTGCCCGGCGAAGAAACCTTTATGTTCAACGCGGTTATCGTGAACCCCGTTTATACCGAAAATCCCTCCACCGGCGAAATGGAATTCAATTATAACGATTCCCGCTACATCGCCCAGGGCGAATACTGGGCCGGCACCTACGCCAACTATGCGGAAATGTATTTTGAAGATTATCCGGTGATGATGGACTATATGCAAATCATCAAAATCATCAACAGCCTGCCGGCTGCCGACGCGGTGGTAGACCGTTCTCCTCTTAAAAAGATCACCCGCGTGCGCAGCGCGCTGGCACTGTTGTCCGACGCGCACATGGCCAAAATTCCGGCCGACGTGCTTAAGCATTTAGACGATGTGGAAGCGGCCGTGCTGGCTCTGCCGCCGGAAAGCAACGTGAAACTGGGCGACGTGAACAACGACGCCGCCATTGACGCCAAGGACGCCCTGCTGGCGCTGAAAGCGGCGGTTGGCAAAGCCACTCTCACCGCCGACCAGACCAAAGCGGCCGACGTGAACGGCGACGGCGCCATCAACGCCAAAGACGCGCTGGAGATTTTGAAGTTTGCCGTGCGTAAAATCGACAAATTCTCCGCTGAAAAGTAATTATCTCATCCTCATACTTCATCCGTCGGTGGCCAAACGCGTGTTGGCCGCCGGCGGAAGTCCCGGTTTTAACGGAGGCGATTTTCCATGATGCAAAACACAACCAACCGCCATGCCGCGGCGCGCGTGTTGGCGCTGCTGCTGGCTCTTGCGCTGGCGCTGTTAAGCGCGCCCGTTGCCGTTTTTGCGGCGGAATCGGGCTTGATCGGCGACCCCAATCGAGACGACCAGATAAACGCAAAAGATGCATTGTTTGTGCTGCGGGTTGCAGTGGGCAAACAAACGGCAGACGATTACCAGACCATTGTGGGCGACGTGAATGACGATGAAAAACTGGACGCCAAAGACGCCCTTATGATTCTGCAATACGCTATAAACAAGCGGGATTCCTTCCCCCGGGTGTGGGTGGAAGAAGGCGACTATTACGGCGCCCGCGACCGGGAATACCGGGTGGATTATTCCGATTTTACCGAGCCTGTCACCATTAACGATGTGACCGACGCCGCCGAGATCGTGCAAAAACTGGGGGGCGACCCCCAAACCGGCCCG
>CADBNN010000021.1 GCA_902796075.1 Oscillospiraceae bacterium
GTCCGTAGGCGTGGTGTCTTTGGGTTGCTGCGTGCAGCCGGCAAAAACGGCGATCGCCATCATGGCCACAAGCACAAGACAAAGAACGCGCGTTACACTTGCTTTCATCTTGAGACATCTCCTTTAATAATGAATGTGAATGCACCGCGGACGGCTGGTGTTTTTGTTGACAGCAAAATGAACTATTGCAAATTATCAACCCTTGCCGTATAATTATAACAGTAATTTTGTTTATTTTTAATAGGAATATTATATGAAAACATTGTAATCTTGCTTTTGTGAGGTGTATTATGGCAGACATTAGAAGAGAAAGAAAAATTAACCGCATCATCAACGGCCGTCCCCTGCCCGCCATTGCATTCCGGTATTCCAAGAATACGATCCTGACCAAAACAGATATCAAATTTTCGCGGGTGCAGCGAGCCGAAATATACATTCACGTGCAAGGCACGTGCAACGTTTTCATCGGCAACCGCACCTATCGGATGAATCCCGGCGACGTATTGATCTATAATAAAGACGAGATACACTTCAGCACCATTTTGCCCGAAACGGTGTTTGAGCGGTTTGTTATTTTGTTTTATCCGGAATACATCGACTTTATTTGCGACCTGTCGGTCAATTTGTTCAATTTTTTTTATGAAAGAACCAGCTATGAACAAAACCTGGTTTCCCTTTCGGAAGAAAAGCGCCGGGAATTGCTGGAGATCCTTTACGCCGTCGATCAATACGCCGGCAAAGACGAATTTGACCGGGATCTGTTTGCCTTTAACAACTGCATTCGCATTTTTCAAATTATTAACGAAGGATATTTGCACCCGCAAGGCAACCGGCAGACCCAGCGCACGCCGCGGCTGATAAACGAGATCATTCAATTCATCAACCGGGCATACGCCCAAAATCTAACGCTGGAAAGTATGGCGCGGCAAATGAACATCAGCCAATCGTATCTTTCGTCCGCATTCAAAAAATACGTGGGGGTATCGCCCTATGAATACCTGCTCAACGTGCGGCTGGACCACGCCAAGCGCATGTTGGCAAACGGCGCCAGCATTGAAGAAGCCTGCTATGATTCGGGCTTTAACAACTATTCGCACTTTATTCAGTTTTTTAAAAAGCGCACGGGCACCACGCCGTATAAATACCAAAAGAATCACACACCGGCTAAATAGCCGCAAAATAAAACAGCCGACCCAAACAAACGGATCGGCTGTTATTTTTCGCTCAAGCGTCACCGTGATCGGACCGGCGGACTTCCCGACGGGTATCATCGAACACGCTTTCTTTTTCTACCACAGAACGGTGGACCATGCGGCCGTTATAATACACATATTCCGGCTGCTCTTTGGGTTGAGGCTGGCCTTCTTCCCTTTTTTGCAGGGCGGCCGCCGTTTGCTGAGGATGCGCCTGATAATAGGGCTCCACCACATAACGCTGCAGCAATGGATGGGTGACGAAGGACACCGTGAAAAGATAAAACCCGGGCAAAAAACACACGGCCAATATGACCATAAAGCCAAACACGACCGGGTAGGAAAAGCCAAGATAGACCATAACAATAACAAGCGCCAGCAATGCCAGCAGCACCAGCAGCAGCAAAGCGTTATACAAAAAGCACAAGAAGGAAAAAATAAGGCTGTTTTTCAGGATCTCACGCAGGGAAAGCTGCATGCACACCGCCATGGTGTAGGCGTAAAACTGAATGAAAAGAATCACCACAGCCGCCAGCAGGCACAGCGGGAAAAACAGGTAAACCCCGACGCCGGGCGACAAAAAATAGGACGGCAACGCATAAGTAAGGGCGACGGAGAAAAAGTATACAAGCGCCGAAATAACCGTGGGCTGCACCAGATTGCCCCGAAAAGTATCCCAAAAATCAGAAAACAAAAAAACCGGCTCCTGGCGGGCAAAATCACGGGCAATCTTAAACCCGGCGCTCAACACAGGACCATAAAGCATAAACGGCAGGCCGCTTACCGCCAGGCGCAAATGCAGGCCAGCAGCGGCAACAGCCGTGCCCCCCAACAATTTATATATGCCGTAAGACGCCGCCAAATACGGCACGGTGAACAACATGACCGTTAGGCTGAGCAAACAAACGTCCCAAAATTTACGGCCCAGCAGTTGAAAATACAATGCAAACCGGTTAACGGAATAACCGGCGTTTTTTTCAACGCCCGGGCCGGGTTTTGTATAATTGAACAGTGCCATGAAGATCCTCCGCTAACGGTCAGGCGCGCCGCCGCGCCTTGGGGTGACAATGGGAATAAACGCTTTGGTAATGCTCTTTCATCATGCGGGCATATACCTGAGTGGAGGAAATATCGGAATGACCCAGCATTTCCTGCAGGTCTTTCAGCTGGGCGCCGTTTTCAAGCAAATGGGCGGCAAAAGAATGGCGCAGGGTGTGGGGCGTAACGTCTTTGTTGATGCGCGCCGAAGCCGTGTAAGTTTTTACAATCTTCCAAAAGCCCTGACGGGTCATGCGGGAACCGTTCATGTTGGTAAACAGCGCCGGCTCGCGGTAATCGAGGATAACCGCGCCGCGCACACGTTTTAAATAATCGGCAACCGCCTCGCGGGCTTCGTCATAAATGGGGATCATGCGTTCGGTTTTGCCGCTGCGGCAATACACAACGCCCAGTTGCAAATTTACGTCTTCCACGTTCAGATCGATGAGTTCACTCACCCGGATGCCGGTGGCATACAGAAGTTCCAGCATGGCTTTATCCCGGCAGCCTTTCGGTTCCGAAATATCCGGCTGGGCCAAAAAGCGTTCAATTTCTTTGGGCGTTAAAATGGCGGGCGTTTGCTTTTCCACTTTGGTCATGTGCACGCTTTGGGCGGGGCTGTTGGTCATGATACCCTGCTGCACGGCAAAACGATAAAAGCAGCGCACCGTGGCCATCATGCGGGTAACAGATGAAGCGGAAAGCCCGGTGTTTTGCGAATATTGAGCGAATTTTTGAATTTGTTCAGACGACGCTTCCAACGGATCCAAACGGCGGGAACGCAAATAGGCGAAATATCGGTCGATATCCCGCAAATAGGAAGAAAGCGTATTGGACGAAACCTTTTTTGTTTGCACCAGATACTGCTCAAATTGTTGTTTTACGTCTGTCATGTTGATTCGTCCTTTCGACAAAAGCATAAAGGCTTTTGCGAACTTTTAAAATGAAAACGCTCCCATAAACATACGGCTGAGCAGGCCGTCAGCCAGCGCAATAAGCGCTGTAAGCACAGTATAAACCATGTAATGCAGGTGAAGCCGTTTGCAATCGCTTTGCACAGCATCCGCGGTTACGCCCGAACGGATCCACAAAAATATTTTGCCGGAAAAACCGATGGAATCGCGGCAGGCAGCCAGCAGCACAAGGCAGTTAAAAAAAGCCACCGGCACCAACAGCAACGCACAAAACGCCACCCCACGGAAGCCGTGCGCCCCATACAACATGCCGCAGGCAAGACCTACGCCAAGTCCGCGCACGAAGGGCAAAGCCAAACAAACGGCCGTGCCGTAAGCAAAAAGCCCACCGGCGTATGCTGCCAGCAAAAACGCGCCGGCCGTTAAAAACGAATGCAAAACAACCGACCAATAACCGGCGGCAACGCGACTGGCGATAAAGCCCGAAACCAGATCACTGAACGAAGACGGATCGATCAGATCCGGATGAGCGGCAAGCACGGCGCCGATCGTTAACCCGGCAACGAGAAAAACGAATGGCACTACCAAACGCACCTGCTGCGAAAGATAGGCCATCACACGCGATATAAAAACATCTTTCCATTTGCGCATCATAGCATGCTCCCTTCTGCCTGTCCATACATACTATGAGACAAAGGGACAAACTATGCCAACACAAGATATAGAAACCGTTTAAGCGAAACACAAAAGCCGAGCATATATCTTGT
Source organism: Oscillospiraceae bacterium (assembly GCA_902796075.1). Classification (GTDB taxonomy): domain Bacteria; phylum Bacillota; class Clostridia; order Oscillospirales; family Acutalibacteraceae; genus UMGS1484. The sequence continues at coordinate 3,913 of CADBNN010000021.1, forward strand.
GAACAAAACACAACTTTATGTAAACAAGAAAGCAAAATGGACAATAAGAAAAATGCCATAAAACTTTGTATTTCAACGTGTGTTATACATACTATAACCGATTTAATTTCTTATTTCAAGTGCTTTTTCACGATTTTTGAAAAAAATTTTATTGTAACGAGATTATGTAAACCGGTTTATGTTAACCATCAAAAGATTTATGTTAACAAATTTATGTTAACGACAGAATCTTGTGTTTTCAAGGCCTTCAAAACACTAATTATGGGGTTCGCAAAGGAACGGCTGCGTTTATCTGCCTTTCAGTTTGCGGCGTGCAGAACGGTTAACGCCAACAACGCCGCCGATCATACCGCACAGCACGCACAGCGCCGCTTTAATCGGTGTAAGCGCCGTCCACTGCGCGCCGTTGGCGATAAGAGCCGCCACCGCCGTTGCCACCCACACAAGGCCTCCGGTCCAACCGCCTACAGCCAGTCCCCTGCTCTTGTGCGCCGCGGCCGCCGTAATACCGCCGGCAAAAGCGCCCGCTGCCAGCGCGATCAATGCAAACGCCGTAACCGCACCGTCGCTCACGTCATATCGCGTGATCGCGATCGCCATGATCGCCATTATGATACACGCTGTTACAGCGGCGGCTGCCATGCCCAATAAAAACGGACGCAGCGCCGGTTTCTTTTGATTCATTTTATTTTTCGGCACAAAAAACACCCCTTTGAACGTGCTGATACAGCATATTCAAAGGGGCGCAAACATATACCGGTTTTATTTTGCCTGTTCGTCTTCGTGAACGGTCAGGTTTTGCTGGATGGCCCAGCGGGCAATGCGCTGTTTGGAACGGTCGGGGCCGGATTCTATAATGAACGAATCTTCTTTCACGGCCACCACCCGGCCGTAAACGCCGGCGATGGTGATAATCTCATCCCCTACCTGCACGTTATTGCGCATGGCTTCTTCTTTCTTTTGCCGCTTTTTCTGCGGGCGGATCATCAAGAAATAAAAGATCGCCACCAAAACGACGATATACCCGATCAAAAGCCACGGGCTGGACATGGCGTTGTTGTTTGTGCCGTTACCGGCGCCGTTGGCGCCCATGGATAACAAGTTGCTCATACTGAAAATACCTCTCTCTCGTTCGTTGCTATCATTATACAGGCTTGCGCCGACAAATGCAAGAATAATTTGCCTTTTTTTGCAAACCGATCAAATACGGCGGCTCAACAGGGGCGTCATTTGTTCTCGCCAGGCATAAAACGTACCGTTTTCCAACTGTTGCCGAATAACGGCCAACAATTTGTTATAAAAATACAGATTATGCATAACGGCAAGCCGCAGGCCCAGCATTTCACCGGCGGCAAACAAATGCCGCAAATAGGCCCGGGAATGCCGCTGACACACCGGGCAGTCGCAGGCAGGGTCAACGGGCGCGGTATCCAGCGCATATTTTGCGTTGTGGATGTTCATAACGCCCTGCGAAGTGAACAAATGGCCGTGGCGTGCGTTGCGGCTGGGCATAACGCAATCGAACAGGTCAACGCCACGGGCCACGCTTTCAATCATGTTGGCAGGTGTGCCGACGCCCATTAAATAACGGATCTTTTCAGCCGGCATAAAGGGCTCCACCGTTTCAATAACGTGATACATCACTTCGGTGGGCTCCCCCACCGCAAGGCCGCCGATGGCGTAGCCGTCCAGCTCCAGCGCGGCGATCTCCTGCATATGCCTGACGCGCAGGTCGTCGAAGGTGCAGCCCTGATTGATGCCAAACAGCATTTGCCGCGGGTTGAGGGTATCCGGCAAAGCGTTCAAGCGGTCCATTTCCGCCTTGCACCGCTCTAACCAGCGGGTGGTGCGGGCAATGGACTGGCGGGCGTATTCATAGGGCGCCGGGTTTTCCACGCACTCATCAAACGCCATGGCAATGGTAGAGCCCAAGTTGGATTGAATGCGCATACTTTCTTCCGGCCCCATAAAAATACGGTGGCCGTCGATGTGTGACTGAAAGGTGACGCCTTCTTCTTTGATATCCCGCAGTTTGGCCAGCGAAAACACCTGAAACCCGCCGCTGTCGGTCAAAATAGGCCCGTCCCACCCGGTCATGGCGTGCAGGCCGCCCAACGCCTTCACTGTTTCGTCGGTGGGGCGCAAATGCAAATGATACGTGTTGCACAGCATCACCTGACAGCCGATCTGTTTCAGATCGAACGCCGACAAGCCGCCCTTAATGGCCGCGGCGGTGGCCACGTTCATAAAGGCGGGCGTCTGCACGGTGCCGTGGGGCGTTTGCAGTTCGCCCCGCCGAGCGGTTTTTTCTTTTTGCAATACGGTAAACATAAGCACACTCTCAATCTATGATCAGCATGGCGTCGCCAAAGCTGAAAAAACGATAGCGCTGCTCCACCGCCACACGGTAGGCTTCCATCACCTTTTCTCTGCCGGCAAAGGCGGAAATGAGCATCATCAGCGTGCTTTCCGGCAGATGAAAATTGGTGACCAATCCATCCATGCAGCGGAAGGTGTAGCCGGGATAAATAAAAATACCGGTCCAGCCTTCGTCGGCGCATATTTCCCCTTTGGCGGCAACCGTTTCCACCGTGCGGCAGCTGGTGGTGCCAACGCATATCACGCGGCCGCCGGCTGCTTTGGTGGCACGAATGAGCCGCGCCGTTTCTTCGGGCAGTTCATAATGCTCATAATGCATAACATGGTCTTCAATATTTTCCTCTTTCACCGGACGAAACGTTCCCAGGCCCACATGCAGTGTAACGCGACCGACGGCTACCCCTTTGGCTCGCAAAGCGGCAAACACTTCGTCGGTGAAATGCAGGCCGGCGGTGGGGGCGGCAGCGGAGCCGGGCTCGCGGGCGTAAATGGTTTGGTAGCGGGAAGCGTCCTGCAGTTTTTCGGTGATATAGGGCGGCAGCGGCATGCTGCCGATGTGATCCAGAATCTCATAGAAATTGCCTTCAAACGTAAACCGCACCAAGCGGTTGCCGCCGGACAGCACGTCCAGCACTTCTCCGGTCATCAGCCCATCGCCGAAAGAAAAGCGATCGCCGGGTTTGGCTTTTTTACCCGGTCCGGCCAGGCATTCCCACGCCCCGTCGTTATGCTGGGTGAGCAGCAAAAATTCCACCACGGCGCCGGTGGGCTGTTTCACGCCGTAAATGCGGGCGGGCAGCACTTTGGTATCATTTATGATCAAACAATCACCCGGCTGCAGATAGTCGGGCAAATCGTGAAACACCCTGTGTTCTATGGCGCCGGTTTGCCGGTGCAGCACCAGCAGGCGCGATTCGTCTCGTCGGTCACAAGGATGCTGGGCGATCAACTCTTTGGGCAGGTCGTAATAAAAATCAGATTTCTTCATGATTCGCCTCGAATCGATTGACATTACCATACAAAAATGGTATGATATGGTTGCTGATTTACATATTATAATACAGTTTACAACTGATTACAATACCTTAGTTTGGAGGAGACCCTATGAAACAGTATAAAGTCGGGGTGATCGGTGCCACCGGCATGGTGGGCCAGCGGTTTATCACTCTGTTACATCAACACCCTTGGTTTGAATTATCGGTGTTGGCCGCCAGCGGCCGTTCGGCCGGCAAAACCTATGAGCAGGCAGTCGGCAACCGCTGGGCCATGACCGAGCCCATGCCCGAAAGCGTGAAAAACATGCCGGTGATGGACGCCGAGCTGGATAAGCAAGCTATTGCAGGGCAAGTAGATTTTGTTTTTTGCGCCGTGAATATGCCCAAAGCAGACATTCTGGCCCTGGAAGAAGCCTATGCCAAGTTGGAATGCCCGGTGGTTTCCAACAACAGCGCCAACCGCAAGACCCCGGACGTACCCATGGTGGTGCCGGAACTCAACGCCGACCACATTGACGTGATACCCGCCCAGCGCAAGCGTTTGGGCACCAAGCGGGGCTTTATTGCGGTTAAATCCAACTGCTCACTCCAGTCTTACGTGCCGGCCTTATATCCCTTAAAAGAGTTTGAGCCCACGCGGGTGCTTGTTTGCACCTATCAGGCGATTTCCGGCGCCGGCAAAACCTTTGAGCGCTGGCCCGAAATGGTGGATAACGTGATCCCCTTCATCGGCGGCGAAGAAGAAAAATCCGAGCAGGAGCCAATGAAAATTTGGGGTCATATTGAAGGTGACCGGATCGTGAACGCACAAACGCCTCAATTCACCGCCCAATGCATTCGCGTGCCCGTGAGCGACGGCCACACGGCAGCCGTGTTTGTGGATTTTGCCCGCAAACCCACCATAGAACAGATCAAATCCATTTGGCAAAACTACCGTGGCGCCGCGCAGGAGTTGGAACTGCCCAGCGCGCCCAAACAGTTTTTGCATTATTTTGAAGAAGACGATATGCCCCAGATCAAACTGCACCGCAACCTGGAAAACGGCATGGCTATTTCTCTTGGCCGGTTGCGGGAAGACAGCCAATATCAGTATAAATTCATCGGTATGTCTCACAACACCCTGCGGGGTGCGGCGGGCGGCGCCGTTTTGCTGGCCGAACTGCTGTGCGCCAAGGGCTATATGGATCGATAAGCAAAAGTTTGGGAGGGATAACGTATGGCAAAACCCGTATTTGAAGGCGTTGGTACCGCGCTTGTAACCCCTTTTCACCCGGACGGCACCGTGAATTTTGAAAAGTTAGAGGAACTGACCGAACGCCAGGTAGCCGGCGGAGCGGACGCGATCATAGCCGTTGGCACCACCGGTGAAAAAAGCACGCTGCGGCACGATGAACACGTGCAAACCATTGCCTGCATCATCAAAACCGTTGCCGGTCGCATTCCTGTTGTGGCCGGCACCACCGGTAACGACACCCAGTACAGTTTGGAACTGACCAAAGCGGTGGAGGCCTATCATCCCGACGCGCTGTTGATGGTTACGCCTTATTATAACAAGACCTCCCAGGAAGGGCTGTACCAACACTACACCTATTTGGCCGATCGTGTGGAGACGCCTATTATTCTGTATAACGTGCCGTCGCGCACCGGTATGACCATTAAACCTGAAACCTATGCCCGGCTGTGCCGCCACCCCAACATTGTGGCAACCAAAGAGGCCAGCGGCAACTTTTCAGACTTAGCCAAAACCGTGCATTTGTGCGGCGACGAACTGACGGTGTATTCCGGTAACGACGACCAGACCGTGGCCATGATGGCCATGGGCGCCAAAGGCGTGATCTCGGTGGCCGCTAACCTGATACCGGGAGAAATGCACGCGCTGTGCAAAAAGGCTTTGCAAGGCGATTTTGCCGGCGCAATGGCACTGCAAAACAAGTATTTGGACTTTATGAACAGCATGTTTGTGGACGTGAATCCCATTCCCGTAAAGGAAGCGCTGAATCTGTTGGGCATGAACGTGGGCGAATGCCGCTTGCCGCTGTATAAAACGTCAGACGCCAACCGGCAGGCTATTGCCGAACAAATGCGGCGCATCGGCTTGCTGTGAGTGCAAAAGGAAGTGTAAATATGAAGATCCTTTTATCCGGTTGCTGCGGCCGCATGGGCCGCGTTGTGACCCGTCTGGCTGAAGAGCAGGAGGACGCTGTGATCGTGGCCGGCGTGGACGTGGCGCCCGGCGACGGCCTGCCATACCCGGTTTACGCCACGTTTGACGACGTGAAGGAAGCCGCCGACGTTGTGTTGGATTTTTCCAACGCTTCGGGTATTGACGGTTTGCTGGTTTACGCTGTAAACCGCAATTTGCCGGTCGTGATCGCCACAACCGGGCTTTCACAAAGCCAGCAGCAGGCGGTGGAAGCCGCTTCCCGTTCCATCCCCGTATTTGCCAGTGGCAACATGTCGCTTGGCGTAAATCTGATGGCGGCGCTTGTGAAAAAAGCAGCTCAGATTTTGGGCGACAAGGCGGATATTGAAATTGTGGAAGCCCACCACAACCAAAAAGTTGACGCGCCGTCAGGCACAGCGTACATGTTGTTGAAAGCAGTGAACAACGGTTTGGAGCAAGACCGCATGCCTGAATATGACCGGCACAGCCGACGCCAAAAACGGCCAAAAAATGAAATAGGCATGCATTCTCTGCGGGGCGGCACCATTGTGGGCGAACACCAGGTGATATTTGCCGGGCAAGATGAAATCGTTACGATTTCTCATTCGGCCCGTTCCCGGGAAATATTTGCCGTGGGCGCCTTAAAAGCCGCCGCCTTCGTGGTGGGCAAACAGCCGGGCATGTATGATATGAACGATTTGATAGGAGACTGACTTTCAACATAACAAAACCCGCCGCACAATGCTGTGCGACGGGTTTTTGTGTGCAATCAATTACTTTTTAAGCGCGATGGCCGCTTTGGCTTTTGCCGCAATGTTTTCGGGCGTTAAGCCGTAGGCCTGCAACACCTGGGCCGCCGGTGCGGAAGTGCCGAATTTATCTTCCACACCCACGCGCAGCACGGGCACGGGACAGCCTTCGGCCACGGTTTCGGCAACAGCGCCGCCCAAACCGCCGATGATGGAATGCTCTTCCGCGGTTACGATGGCGCCGGTTTCACGGGCGGCTTTGAGCACCAGTTCTTTATCCAACGGTTTAATGGTGTGAATATTGATCACACGGGCGGAAACGCCTTCAGCGGCCAGCGATTCAGCAGCTTCCAGCGCCATGCCGACCATAATGCCGGTGGCGATAATGGTTACGTCGGTACCTTCCCGCATGGGCACGCCCTTGCCGATTTCGATGGCATAATCGTCATCAAACAGCATGGGCACCGCCATACGGCCGAAACGCAGATACACCGGGCCGTTATAGGCAGCCGCTGCACGCACGCAAGCTTTGGCTTCATTCCCGTCCGCCGGGCACAGAATGGTCATGCCGGGGATGGTGCGCATAAGCGCGATATCTTCATTGCATTGATGGGTGGCGCCGTCTTCGCCCACCGAAAGGCCGGCGTGGGTAGCGGCGATTTTAACGTTATTATGGGGATAGCCTACCGCATTGCGCACCTGCTCATAGGCGCGGCCGGCGGCAAACATGGCAAAGGAACTGCAAAACACCAGTTTGCCGGTAATGGTCAAGCCGGTAGCAACGCCGATCAGGTTTTGTTCGGCAATGCCGCAGTTAAAGAAACGGTCCGGATAAGCCTTTTTGAAGGTGCCGGTTTTGGTGGCGCAGGAAAGATCCGCGTCCAGTACGATCAAATTATCATATTGTGCCCCGATTTCTGCCAGCGCCTGGCCGTATGCTTCACGGGTCGCTTGTTTTTTGATTTCAGCCATAATACGAATCGCTCCTTTCCGTTACGCCTGCAGCTGCGCAAGGGCAGCATTCAATTCCTGCATGGCGATCTCATATTGTTCGTCATTGGGGGCCGAGCCGTGCCAGCCGACTTGATTTTCCATAAAGGAAACGCCTTTGCCCTTCACGGTTTTCATCACGATCACAGTGGGCTTGCCTTTGGTGGCGCGGGCTTCGGCAAAGGCGGCGTCTAACTGATCAAAATCATGGCCGTCTACTTCGATCACGTGCCAGCGGAAGGCTTTGAACTTTTCGGCAATGGGATAAGGCGAGTTTACTTCGTCTAAACAACCGTCAATTTGCAGGTTGTTAAAGTCTACAATGGCGCACAGCGTATCCAGCTGCTTATGACCGGCAAACATGGCGGCCTCCCACACCTGGCCTTCTTCCAGTTCCCCGTCGCCCAAAATCGCGTAAACGCGAAAAGCGTCGCCGTCGATTTTAGCGGAAAGCGCCGCGCCGGTGGCGACAGAAATGCCCTGTCCCAAAGAGCCGGAGCTCATGTCCACGCCGGGGGTGTGTTTCATGTCGGGATGCCCTTGCAGATCGGAATCCAGCTTGCGCAGGGTTTTTAAGTGTTCCACCGGAAAATAACCCCGGTTGGCCAGCGCCGAATAAAGGCCGGGGGCCGTGTGGCCCTTAGAAAGGATCATCAGATCCCGGTTCTTTTTGTGCGGATCGGCCGGGTCGATGTTAAGTTCTTTAAAATACAGATAGGCCAGCACGTCGGCAATGGACAAAGAGCCGCCGGGATGCCCGGATTTGGCCGCATGTACGCCTTCAATGATCCCCATGCGGATCTGACAGGCTTTGATTTGCAATGCGCGTTTTTCTTCAGGTTTCAATGGTGTTACCTCCTATTGATGGTTTGCTCAATGTACGCAATAAAATCCGCTACCGCGCCGTCTTGGCAGGGGCACGTGACGTAATCGGTCACAGCGCACACCGCCTGCGGCGCACCGCCAACGGCCGCGGAACAGCCGGCGGCGGCAAGCAGATCAATATCGTTATAATAATCGCCGATGGCAAACACGTTTTCGATGGGGACCGAAAGCATGCGGGCCAACCGAACGAGGGATTTGCCTTTGTTGGCTTCGGTGGGTAAAACTTCAAACAGCGTGGGCTCCGAACGAATGACGTAGTAAGGATCCCGATCGGTGACCAGTTCATGGCAAATGGCTTCCACCCGGTCGATCTCCTCCGGCTTGCCGGTGAACAAGGCTTTGAACCAACGGCTGTCATCCGGCAGGTCGGCAAGAGTATATTGGGTAAATTCACCGCATTCATACATAATATGCTCACGCGAGCGGTCGGAATATCGGATACACTGCAAAACACCGTTATTGTTGATTTCGATCCCCACGCCCGGCACCTGATCGGTTACCGCGTTAAACAGCCGGGCGGCGGCGTGGTCTAAATAGCAGGCAAACAGCATTTCGTCCCGGGCCGGATCGTAAATGCCGCCGCCATTCACCACCAGGCAGGGGCAATTCACGTCTATATCGGCTATCATGCGTTTAGCGGAATGAGCGGTGCGCCCGGTTGCCACGCCAAAGCGGCCGCCATTTTGGGTGTAATACCGGATCGCGTCCCGGTTGGCGGGCACGATTTTGCGGTCGTAACCGGACAAGGTACCGTCTATATCCGATAACAAAATGGTGTTGTCGAAAATCATGGATCAATCATCCTTTGGCAAATGGGAAAGAAACCGGGTGAAATAATCGGGCAGCGGCGCGTGAAATTCCATGTATTCGCCGGTGCGCGGATTTACAAAGCCCAATGTGCGGGCGTGCAGACACTGACCCTGCAGCCAGGGGCTGACGGCAGCTTTGCCGCCATAAACCGTATCGCCGCACACCGGGTGCCCGATGTAAGCCATGTGCACGCGGATTTGATGGGTACGGCCGGTTTCCAGCCGCAAGCCAAGGCGCGTATAGCCGCGATAATAAGCTTCCACCTGATAATGCGTAACGGCCGAACGGCTGTTCTTTTCGGTAACAGCCTGGCGTTTACGGTCTACCGGATGGCGGCCGATGGGAGCGTTGACCGTGCCTTCCGGCTCTTTTACCCGGCCGCAAACCACCGCGCAATATTCACGGGTGAAGGAATGGTCTTTGATCTGCTTGGCCAGCCCCACGTGCGCTATATCATTCTTTGCCACCACCAGCAGGCCGCTGGTGTCCTTATCAATGCGATGCACAATACCCGGACGGATCACGCCGCCGATGCCAGACAAAGAATCGCCGCAATGATACAGCAGGGCGTTTACCAACGTGCCGTCCGGATTGCCGGCGGCCGGGTGTACCACCAAGCCTTTTGGCTTGTTGACCACAAGCAAGTCTCCGTCTTCATACACCACGTCCAGCGGAATAGGCTGTGGAACAACTTCGTTGCTGACGGGATCGGGCAGGCACAGCAGCACCCGATCACCACAGGCGGCTTTATAGCTTTTAGCCACCGGCTTGCCGTTTACAGTCACATGCCCCTGCTCTATCAAGCGCGAAACAGCCGAACGGGTTAGCGCCGGCAGTTGAGCCGCGATCACCACGTCGATTCTGGGCTGATCGACAGCCGAAACAAAAAATTCAACGGTCTGCATGGTCTTTTTCCTGTAACGGGCGTTTTGCGCGGATCCATTCCAGCAGAAAGGCTATCACAAAAAGAGCCGCGCCAATGCAAATTGCACAGTCGGCAATGTTGAAAGAATAAGAAAACCAGGAAACAGGGAAACGAACGAAATCCACCACATAGCCAAAACGAATGCGATCGATCAAATTACCGATGCCGCCGCCGATGATAAGCGCCAACGCCCACGCGGAGAAGCCGGAATGCCGCTTGCCAAACAGCAAATAGACAAGGCATGCAATGATCAAGCAGGCGGTAAGCACCGTGATGGGCCACCGGGCGCCGGCAAACAGACCCATGGCGGCGCCATCGTTATGCAAATAGCAAAACTCCAGCAAGCCCGGTATGAGAGGGCGCGTTTCATGCAAAGTCGCGCTTGCCGAAACCAGAGCTTTTACCACTTGATCGGCAAGCACGACCAGTACGGCCACCGCTACTGAAAGTATAGAGCGTTTCAACCGTTCATACCTCCGGCATGGGATAATCGTCGTCGGACGAAATATCGTAATCGTCTCCAAATTTTAAGTTGATATATTTCTGTTGAACATCAAAGCCGTTTTGAATAGGCGTTTCTTCCGGCTGTTCTTCTTCCGGCTTGGCAGCCACCGGCAGGGGCACGTCTTCCGGTTCGGTATACACGGGCGCTTCAACAGGTTCTTCTGCCTGTTCTTCCGCCGGTTCGGCTGCAGGTTCAACTTGAGCGACCGGTTGTTCTTCGATTTCGGGCGCGTTTTTAAGAGATTCCGGCTCCGGCTGAGCAGCCAGCGCTTCTTCCATGTGGCGGATCACTTCGGGGCCTTTTTTCAACGTTTCAAACTGGCGTTTATACATTTCTACCAGCAGTTGACGGAATTCGTTTTCCTGCGTTTTAAGGAAAGCCAGATACCGCTTCTCTTCCTGACAGTCATGCACCGCGTCAGATAGCATTTTATCCGACCGCTCTTTGGCGTCGGTGAGCATGAAAGACGCCTTTTCCTTGGCCTCACCTAACACGGTGGAAACCTTTTCGCGGGTTTCGTTGGCAATGACGAGAGACTTTTCCTGCGAAAGGCGCACAGCTTCGTCGGCCTGGGCGCGGGCGTCGGCAATGATCTGCTCTTTTTCGGCGGTAGCGTCTTTCAAGATCTTGTCGGCCGATTTTTGAGCCGTGACCAAAGCGGAACGAATACTGTCTTCATCTTCCCTGTATTCTTGAATGCGTTCAGCCAAAATTTCCAATTTACGGCCCAGGTCGGCATTTTCGGCCTGCAGCTGTTCAATGGACTGGGCGGCTTTTTCCAACAGATCGTCTACGTCGGATTTTTTATAGCCGCGGCCGGCGGAGTCCAATTGCGCCTGGCGAATATCGGTTGCCGTGATCATGGTCATATCCTCCGTTTTTCGTTAAATGTACAAACCGCTGTTTTCCAGCTCGTCGATCAGCAGATCGCCCATAATATCGACGTTATAGGGCGTGATGATAAAGGTGCTGTTGGCTACCCGCTTAAGGGTGCCGTTGTTGGCATAGGCAACGCCGCTTAAAAAGTCGATCAGCCGGCGGGAAACGTCCTTGGGGGTAGATTCCAGGTTGAGCACCACCGTGCGTTTGTTGTTGAGATGGTCGCCGATAGAAGGGGCGTCGGCAAACCGTTCGGGTTTGACAAGCACCACCTGCAGCTGCGTGGTGGCGTGAATGTTGACCACCTTGTTCTTTTTGTCTGCGGCAGGTGCAGAAGAGGGCGCGGCGTAATCGTCGTAAAAATCGCGGCGAGGCGTTTCGCTCACTTCGATTTCATCTTCCGCCTGGTCGAAATCGTCATCTTCCGGCGCGTTCATAATGTTTTTGATTTTATCCATGAATCCCATGCTGTTTTCCTCCCGATTCAATAATGTCTTTTGCCGAATAACAGAGAGCCGATGCGCACCATCGTGGCCCCCTCCAGAATGGCAAACGGATAATCTGCGGACATTCCCATCGACAAACAATCCATGCTTACATTATCTATGTTTTTACGACGAATGTCAACAGACAGTTGATAAATATTTGAAAAAAATTTGCGCGCCTGTTCCGGTTTTTCGGTAACGGGCGGGATGGTCATGAGTCCTTGTATACGCACATGCGGCAGCTGCGCAACTTGGCAAACCAGTTCTTCCGTCGCGGCCGGCGCAACGCCGGACTTGCTTTCTTCTCCCCCGGCGTTCACTTCCACCAGCACGTTGGTAACGCAGCCGGCGGCGGCGCTGCGTTTATCGATCTCTTCAGCCAGTTTAAGCGAATCGACCGACTGGATCATGTGGACTTTGCCTACGATCTGGCGCACTTTATTGGTTTGCAAATGGCCGATAAAGTGGATCTGTTCCCGGTCAAAAGCCAGATCGTCATATTTTTCCAGTAGTTCCTGCACTTTGTTTTCGCCCATCAGCCGCAGGCCGTGGGCGGCCGCATAATTGATCAGTTCCACCGGTACCGTTTTGGTGGCCGCCAGGATCTGCACGTCCTCCGGCCGACGACCGGCGGCGACGGCGGCTTCGGCAACCGTTTGCCGCACACGCTTGAAATTTTCGTCAAAGTCCCGAAAGCGCGCAGCCAGCGCCGCATCATCGAATGATTTTTCCGTCATAAAGATCACTGCCTTCCACGATCACTTCGTCATACATTTTTAAAGCGTTAGAGCCGGAGGCGTCCTGCCGGCAAACAGAAAATCCCGCGTCGGAATAAAGCAGTTCCACCGGTTTGAACGCCGCCGCAATGCCGTTGACTACATATACGCCGGTAATGCCGTCTACCACCCGCAGCGCCTGGTGATTCACCCTTAGGCCGCTGTAAGAATGCAGGCGGATCTGAATGTTTTGCATGCGCGCCTGAGCAAGCGCGGCGTTCATTTGGTTGCCTTGCAAAACAAGAGCGGTTTTGCCGGTGGCGTAATCTACGTTAACACCCACCACTTTGCAGGTGTACACGTCGCTGGAAAGCAGGGGCATGGTGAGGGTAACCACCGAATCCACGCCCAGGTTTTGCGCCACGGTGTTGGTGACGGTAGCGGCTACATACCATTCCGACGAAACGATCACCTTGCCCACGCCGCCGGCGGGTTTGGGTTCGGCGGTCGTCAAAGCTTCAATATCGCTTACCGTCAGTTTGGCGGCGTCTTCATAAACAGAATCGTCTTCATATCCATCCAACGTACTGACAAAGTAGCCGGCCACTTCCGACGTGACCTCGGAATAAGAATGAACGCCTGTTTCAAGCGACTTTTTTTCGGCGTTCAATTCCGCCAAATAGGTTTGAAAACCGGCGGCGGTGCCCAGCGCGATCTGTTTTTTATTCAGGTTTCGGATCAACTCTTGCGCAACCACTTCATATCCTTTTGTGGTGCCCGTGTCGGTAATATCCAGCAGTCGATTGATGGATTCGCTGATCTTCGCTTCCATTGCCTGCGCGTTGGCTGAAAGCTGCGTGCCTTCGGTTTGCAAAGCGGACAATTCTTCTATTTGTTCATCAATCTCATCAATGCGGCTTTGTTTGGTGGCTTCCTCTTCGTTAGAAAAGACCTTGGCCACCACGCGCCCTGCGGCAATTTTACTGCCGGAAGGCTGGCTGTAACTCACAACGCCGGTGGCGTCGGACTGAAGAATATGCTCGTTGCGGATCAAAATACCGTCGGCCGAAATCGAATCGTAAAAGGTATAGTTCAGGGCATATTCGGTTTTAATAGAGCTGTGGTAGGCCGAATAAATCTGAAAACCAACATACGTAAGCACGGCCAGCGAAACGATCACTGACACGACGCGGCGGACAGTTACACCTTTTTTGCTCATACGGTTACCTCGGTTTCTTGTGCATAAGCGGCCATTGCCTGCGACAGGAGCGTTTGCGCCTGCTGAATGAATTGGACCGGTTGGTCAAA
>CADBNN010000022.1 GCA_902796075.1 Oscillospiraceae bacterium
AGTGAAATCGCGGCCCCGGCCGCGGTGAAATCAACGGCCAATGCCATTGGTGAAATCCTCGGACTTCGTCCTCGGGTGAAATGAAATCCGTCCGTCACCCCGCGCAGCGGGATTTCACCGCGAAGCGATTTCATCCACCGAAGGTGGATTTCACCCGTCCGAAGGACGGATTTCGTTGAAAAAACCGCTTTTGTCTACCAGACAAAAGCGGTTTTTTCATGGAGCAGGGTACGGGAGTCGAACCCGCCTCTCCAGCTTGGGAAGCTGGGGTAATACCGATATACCAACCCTGCGGTTGATCGCTCGCCCATTATAGCACAGGCTTTGGCAAATTGCAACCGTTTTTTTAAAAGGGATCGCCGGGGGCGAGCCCGTAGCGGGTGACCGACCGGAAGGGTTGGCCGGCAGGCAAAAAACAGGAAGGAAAATCCGGCCGGTTGGGGGTGTTGGGGAAAAACTGGGTTTCCAAACACAGGGCGGTGCGGGGCGCCAGGGGACGGCCGCCTTTGCCGGCGGGCTCGTTGAGCATGTTGGCGGTGTACACCTGCAGGCCGGGCAGGTCGGTATGGCAGGTGAGCGCCAGGTCGGTTTGGGGACAATACACGGCGGCCGCCTGCCGGGGCCGACGGTCATAACCCAACACAAAGTTATGGTCAAACCCGCCGCAGCGGGTCAGTTGCGGATGACAAGCGGCCAGCGCCGTTTGCAGCGCCACAGGGCGGCGCCAATCAAAAGGCGTGCCGTCTACGGGCGCGGGATCGCCCAGGGGGATCAAGGCTTCATCCACCGGCAGATACGCGTCGGCTGCCACCCGGGCCACCAGGTCTTCCACCCGGGCCGCGCCCAGGGTGAAATAACTGTGATTGGTGAGATTAATCACCGTGTCGGCGTCGCACACGGCTTCATACGTGAAAGTAATACCGTCGGGCGCCAGGCTCACCGTGACCGAAACCTGCAAATTGCCGGGAAAGCCTCCGTCCCCGTCGGGCGACGCAAGACTGAATCGCACGGCGTTTTCTCCCGCCGGCCGGCCGGCAAACAGCCGGTGGGAAAAGCCGGCCATACCGCCGTGCAGGCAGGTGGCGCCTTCGTTGGCGGTCAGCGTTATCCATTTGTCGCCCAAGGAAAAGGCCGCCCCCGCAATGCGGTTGGCGTAGCGGCCCACCGTGGCGCCCTGATAAGAGCCGCCGTTGATATACCCCGCCAGCGTATCATACCCGGCCACACAGTCTACGTTGTTATACCACAGGTTTTGCAGGGTGGCGCCGTATTCCAGCAGCCGTGCCCGCAAGGGGCCGTTTTGCAGCGTGAAGGCCTGCACCGGCCGGCCGTTCCATTGGCCTGCGCATTCTGTGATGATCATACGTCTTCCCTCCGGTAAAAGGCCCGGGCCAGCCGGGCGGCTTCCGGGTCGGCAAAGTCGGCCGCCCGGGCATACAAATGGTCGGTGGCGAAATCCACGTGCCGCAAACTGACGGCGCCGTTTTCCAGCACCATATAATCGGCACAGCGCACCGGTTCAAAACTGCCGAAACGATAGGACAAGCTGCCCGGATTGAGCATCATTTGGCCCGGCCCGGCCGAAGCCGCCCACTGCAAATGGCTGTGGCCATACACGATCACCCGCTTGGGCGCCCGGGCGGTTGGGAATTTGGCGGCAAACCGTTCGTTGAACAGGGCCCGGGTCTGCATGGCGGGCAGCTGCCGTTCGAGATACATATCGTCATCGCTCAATTCGTCGGTGGTGTGGCACATATAAAAATCCGTATCGCCCAGCGTAAAGGTGGTTTCGTGGGGCAGGGCGGCCAAAAAGGCGTAATGCGCCGGAGCGAGCTGGGCATAGGTCATTTCCTGAAAATTGCGGGGGGTGCCGGGAAAGGGCGGATCGTTGCGATGGGTCAGGATCGCTTCATCATGATTGCCCCGCACGGCGATCAGTTTGTCTCCCAGGGCCATAAACCATTCCACGGTGGCCCGGGGATCAAAGCCAAAATCCACCATATCGCCGGCAAACAGCACCCGGTCGCAATCGCTTTCCCGCTGCCACACGGCCCGCAACGCGTCCACATTGGCGTGGCAGTCGGATAAAACCAACCATTTCATAACAGCACGCTCCTTTGCACAAAAAAGCACGGCAACAGCGGCGTTGCCGTGCCAACGATCGTCAGATCTCGTCCGGGATGACCTCGGGCGGTACTTCCAGCAGTTCCGGATGGCGGATATATTTGCGGAATTGCTTGATGCTGGCGGCGTAATAATGCCCGTCGCAAATGCGCTCATCCAGCACAAAGCGGAAGTGGATGACCCGCCGTTCGCCCAGGGTACCGTCCGGCTTCACATAGGCTTCGGTCATTTTTTTGCCGATGGCCAAAAAGATGGACGTGGTGCCGAAATCGTACAAATGGTGATAAATGGAATCAATGCCCAGGGAGCCCACATCGGTGATATAGGCGGTGGAATGGAAGGGACTGGCCCGGTAAATGAATTTTGGCATTTTGCCGATTTTATCCAGATTGTTGATAATGCCCCAGATCACCAGCCGCTTCATCCAGGTGGGGATATGCCCCAACGCCCGGTTTACCGCGTCGGTGCTGGTTTCGTCGGTTTCGGTGTTCAGGGTATCGGCCAGGGCGGCTTCAAACCGTTCCACCACTTCTTTCAAGGTGTCGGTAGGTTCAAACACGGGCAAAATTTCGGTTTCTTCCCCGTCGTCGGTCATAGACCGCTTGATAGACATGGAAAACCGGATGTTGTTGTGGGCATAAATTTTTTGCCCGGCAATAAACCGGTTGAGCCGGGGCCGCTGCACAATAATGCGCAGCATGGCGGCCAGCACCACGTGCATCAGGCGCAGATTGGGAATGTCGGTGGCCCGCTTGCGGCGCACATACCGTTCCAGTTCGGAAATGTTGATGGTTTCTTCAAAAAAGATCTGGCTGCCGGTGCGGGTGGGCATAATGTTGGGAATAATACGAAACGGCAGGTCCAGTTCCCGCACACGGTAGCCGTCGTATCGGTCCCCCCAGCGCCGTTTGCGTTTGGGGACCTGGGGCAAGGGTTTTTGCTCAACCGGTATCTCCTCAGCGCTTACTTGCGCGGCTACCGTTTGATTCTCGCTTGTCATGCTAATACCTCCTACCAGTATTGTGTGTATTATACACTACCCATCGACGAAAAACAAGCATTTTCCGCGCTTTTCTGTCAAAGAGGCCGCGCCCCGCAAAAGCACACCCGCTCGGAAGGATCCCGGGCGGGCGCAAAAAGTTGATCGTGCTTTCAAATGTTCTTGGCGGCCATGGCCTGCCGCAGTTCGTCCACGTTAAAAACGTAGCGTTTGCCGCAAAAATTGCACACGGTCTCCACGTCTTTGTCGTCATCGATCAGGCTTTGCAGGTCTTTGCGGTTCAGGGTGGCCAGAATGCGGGCGTATTTTTCCCGGCTGCAGCGGCAACGATAGGCCACGGGCGCTTCGTCCATCACTTCAAACGGCACGGCGCCGAAAACCGCCGCGGCGATCTGCTCCGGCGTTTCGCCCGCGGCGATGCGGGCCGAAACCGACCCCACGGCCTGCACCTGCTCCTGCAGCAGGGCGGCGGTCTGCTCGTCCGCTCCCGGCAGCAGCTGCAGCAAAAAGCCACCGGCCGCCTTCACGCTTAAATCCCGGTTCACCCGCACCCCTAAAGCGCAGGCGGTGGGGATCTGCTCGCTGCGCACAAAATATTCGGCAATGTCTTCGGCGATCTCGCCCGAAACCAGCGGGCACAAGCCGCTGTAGGGTTCCCCCTGCCCCGGGTCGCGTATCACGTTCAGGGTGCCGCCGCCCAGGGCGCCGCCCACGTCAAGCTTGCCCTGGTCGTTGGGGGGCAGTTCCACTTGCGGGTGTTCGGCATACCCCCGCACGTTGCCGAAGCTGTCGCTCACGCACACAATGCCGCCGGCGGGGCCGGTGCATTGAAATTGCAAAGTCAGCGACGCCTTGGGGCTTTTTAACAGCGCGCCCATCAGCGACGCCGCCGTTAACGCCCGCCCCAGGGCGGCGGTCATGGTTTTGGAGGTTTGGTGCAGCCGCCGGGCTTCGGCCACAATGGCGGTGGAATCGCACACATGCAAAAACGCGCTGCCGTCGGTGGCGATCAGGCGCGTCATTTTGGCAGATTTTTCCATTGATACCCATCCTTATTTTGGCATGCTTTCATTATAATGCGGCAAACGGCCGGTGTCAAGCGGCGGCGGCGCGGCGGCCATCTTTTGGGCCGGCGGGCTGCATTTTACGGGTTTATCCGGCGGCAAATCAGGGCAAAGTAAAAAGCGAAAGGAGGTGAGAAAGATCGGTTTGAAAAAATTTCCAAAAATTGTATCGATCCTGTTATTTATCGTATGCGGCGCGGTGTTGGCCGCCGGGGTGTTTTGCGCCCCCGGCCTGCCCCGGCGGCTCCAGTCTGACCGGCGGGAAGACATTCCCCTGCGGGCGGTGTTTCCCATGGTGGCTTCGCCCGACGGTATGACAGCTGAAACGGACGACTGCTACAGCGCCCGCATGAAACTGTTTGGGGTGATCCCCATTTCGTCCGCCACCGTGCAGGTGGTTGCCGACCAGTATGTGATCCCCGGCGGATTCCCCTTTGGGGTGAAAATTCTGGCGGAAGGCGCCATGGTGGTGAGCGTGAACAGCGTGCAAACCGGGCAAGGGGCCGCCAGCCCCGGCCACACGGCCGGCGTGCGGGCGGGCGACGTGATTTTGGCCCTTAACAACACCCCCCTCACCGGCAACGCCCAGCTGCAGGCGCTGCTGCAGCAAAGCGGCGGCGAGCCGGTGACGCTGGCCCTGCGCCGGGACGGTAAAGATTTGACCGTAACGCTGACCCCCGTGCAGGACGCCGCCGGCCAATGGCGGGCCGGCCTGTGGGTACGGGATTCCGCCGCCGGGCTTGGCACCATGACCTTTTATCATCCCCAAACCGGATGGTACGGCGGGCTGGGCCACGGGGTGTGCGACGTGGACACGGGCGAAGCGGTGCCGGTGCAAACCGGCCAAATGGTGGCCGCCCGCATAAACGGGGTGCAAAAAGCCGCGCCCGGCCACGCCGGCGAACTGGTGGGCGCCCTGGAAAGCGACCGGGTGCTGGCGCTGTTAGACCAAAACAACGCCTGCGGCGTATACGGCCCCGCCGCCGCGCCGCCGACGGGCGAAACGGTGCGGGTGGCCCGCAAGCAGGAAGTGACCACAGGCCCCGCCACGGTGCTGGCCTGCGTGAGCGGCCAGGTGGAAGCCTATACCTGCCGGATAGAAAGCGTGGATCTGCGGGACGACACCGAACAGAATATGGTGATATGCATGACCGACGCCCGCCTGCTGCAGGCGGCCGGCGGCATTGTGCAGGGCATGAGCGGCAGCCCCGTGCTGCAAAACGGCCGGCTGATCGGGGCCGTGACCCACGTTTTTTTGCACGACCCCACCCGGGGCTACGGCGTATTCGCCCAAACCATGCTGGAAACCGTAGTTTCGGCCGATGCCGCCCGGCAGCGACAAAAAGCGTCTTGATGTGCCCCCGGCGGCAGGCTGTCGAAAGCAGTCGCCCCCGTGGCGCAAAAAAGAGCGAAAACAATTTTTTTTACACAAAACGTGTAGAAAATCACGATTTGCGCTTGACAACAAAACGGGCTTATGGTAGAATTTTCCTGCATTCGCGAGGAAACCCCCTCGCTGGCGCGCGATGAGATAATTACACGTTATGTGTGATTTCACCTCTGCCGGCAACTTCTACCCGCCTCCCAAAAGGGAGGCTTTCCCATCGCCGCCCCCACCACGGAACGGACGAGCTTTTTGTGCGCACGGGATCATCCGTAACCGAAACAGAACAGGAGAAAGTGATATGCATGAATCGTAAACTCAAGGTACTGCTGGCGGACGATTCCGCCGAATTCGGACATCCCTGCGCCAATTTGCTCAAAACCTACGGCATCGATGTGCTCAGCCTGCCCAAGGACGGCTCCCGCCTGGCGGCGGAGGTAAAGCGCTTTCGACCCGACGTGCTGATCATGGACGTGTTTATGCCCAAACTGGACGCCATCGGTGTGCTGGGCCAGCTGAAAGCCATGGACCCCAAAACAAAACCCGTTTGCATGGTGCTTTCCAAAAGCGACAACCGCCTGCTGGAAAGCGAACTGATGAAGGCCGGCGCCGACTACTATTTTTTGCGGCCGGTGGAACTGGAAGTGATAGCCGAGCGGATCTTTCAGTTTACCGGCCAAACGGCCGGCGGCGGCCGCAAGCGGGAACAGGGATCGCTGGTGAGCGACGCGGAAATGGAACTGATGGTGACCGAAATGATCCACCAACTGGGCGTGCCCGCCCACATCAAGGGCTATCAGTATTTACGCTGCGCCATTATTCTTACCGTGAAAGAACCGGATTATGTGGGGGCGGTCACCCGGCGGCTGTATCCCGCGGTGGCCAAAGCCTTCGACACCACCTCTTCCCGGGTGGAACGGGCCATCCGCCACGCCATTGAAGTAGCCTGGGACCGGGGCGACGTGGAAATCCTCAACACCTGCTTCGGCTACACCATTCAAAACGACAGGGGCAAGCCCACCAATTCGGAATTTATTGCCCTCATCGCCGACAAACTGCGCCTGCGGCTGAAGGTGGCGTGATCCCCGGCCCGCATTGACTTTTTCTCCCGGATATGGTATGATACACACGCGGGCGCACGCCCGCCTGCCATACCATAATGTTACGGGAGGGGATCTGTGATGGATCGCAAATTCGCTATTTGTCTGCTGGCGCTGGTTATGGCGCTGGCACTCACGCTGGCCGGTTGTTCGGCTGAATACAAAATGACCGACGACAACTATTCATCCCCCGGTTGGGCGGAAGAATACGTCTACGGCGGCCAGTCGGACGTTGCCAATAATAGCAAAAACGCCAGTGCTGTCGCGCCTGCCAAAATAGGCCAAAAACTGATCCGTACCGCGCAGGTGACCGCCAAAACCACCGAATACGATCAGACCCGCCAAACCATCGACCAAAAACTGGCCGCGCTGGAAGGTTATGTGGCCCAATCGGAAGAACGCAACGAATCCGACTATTACGAAGCCCGCTGCGTGAACCTGCTGCTGCGTGTGCCAAACGACCGGCTGGAAGACCTGCTGGCCGCTGTGGACGCCGCCGCCACCGTGACCGAACGCACCGTGACCACCGCGGACGTAACGAGCGAATACACCGACGTGCAAAGCCGCATTACGGCGCTGGAATCGGAGCAAAAAGCCCTGCTGGCCCTGCTGGAACAGGCCGAAAGCCTTTCGGACGTGCTGGAGGTGCAGGACCGGCTGACCGAAGTGAACGCCCAATTGGATTCCTATAAAGGCCAAAAACAGTATTTGGACGACCAGGTGACCTATTCTTCGGTACAGCTCACCCTGTATGAAGTGCAGCGCATTCCCGTAGAGCAGGAACAAGGCTTTTTTGCCCAGGTGGGCGACCGCATCGCCGAAAGCCTGCAGGATATCGGCCGGGGGCTGAAAAGCTTCGGCGTATGGTTTTTGGGCGGCATTTTGTACTGGCTGCTGCTGGCGGCGGTGATCGTGATCGTGCTGCTCATCGTGCGGCGGGCCCGCAAACGCCACGCCCGCAAACAGCAGGCCCTGCAAGCCCGGTGGCTCGCCATGCAAGCGGCGGCGGAACAACCCCAAGCCCCGGCGGAACCGTCCCAAACGCCGCCCGCCAACGAGCAAACGCCCCAATAAAATCCGCCCCGCGCGGCGGTATTGACCCACGCAAAGGACATTAAACCGAGCCGGCTGAAGTTCCTTTCAGCCGGCTTTTATTGTGAAAGCGCCCATTTCGCCGCCACATTTTGGGCATTATCACCAAATTTTTCTTTCAAAATCGGTTATTTATAATAAATTTAAGGTTCATCCATTGACAATTTATTATGTAAGTGCTACAATGCACATAAATGCGGGTATACTGCATGCTTTAAGCCCGGCAGGCCCGCGAGGAGTTTCCGTTATGCGCCAAGATCCAAACCAAACCAACACCCGCCCTACCGACGAACAACTGGCCCAACTGGCCCGGCAGGGAGACGCGGCCGCCCGCATTGGGCTCATCGGCCGTTATATGGCAACGGTCAAGGCGCGGGTGGCGGGCTATGCCGGCGGCGAACTGGAACCCGAAGACCTGGCGCAGGAAGGTATGATCGGTCTGATGCAGGCCATCGACCGGTACGATCCTGCCCGGGGCGCTTCGTTTCGCACCTTTGCCCTGCTGTGCATCGACCGCAGCGTGATCTCGGTGGTGCGGGCGTCGCTGGCTGCCAAAAAGATCCCCCCTGCCACCCTGGTGCCCCTGGCGGAAGAGGAAACCGACCGTCCCGAAGCCGGCCCGGAAGAGATCGTGGTGGCCCGGGAAAGCGCCGCACGCCTGATGCGCGGCATGACCGACGCCCTGTCGTCCCTGGAACAGCAGGTGCTGTTCTTATATTTGGGCGGGTGCGATTACGAAACCATCGCCCGGCGGCTTTCGGTCACCCCCAAGGCGGTGGACAACGCCCTGTGCCGCGCCCGCAAAAAAATCAAAGCGTTGGATCGTTCCTGATCCTTCCCATATGCCTTTAGTAGTTTAGTAGCAGAACGTTGGTTACAAAGATGGCGGTGCGATTCCGTCCTAAGGCAAATCATTTTTTATCAAGCGAGGGAAAATCATGTTTGAGGACAAAACGTTGACCTGTAAGGAATGCGGCGCGGAATTTGTTTTCACGGCCGGCGAGCAGGAATTTTATGCAGAAAAGGGCTTTGTGAATGAGCCCCAGCGCTGCAAAGCCTGCCGCGACGCTCGTAAAAATGCCGCCCGCGGCGAGCGGGAATGGTTCACCGCTACGTGCGCTGCCTGCGGCGGCGAAGCCAAGGTGCCTTTCCAGCCCCGTGAAGACCGGCCGGTTTACTGCAGCGAATGCTTTGCCAAACAAAAAGAAGCCGAACAAGCCGAATAATCGCCGGCAGTTCGACCCAGCGCCCACCCCGTTTCGGGTGGGCGTTTCTTTTTATTGATATTTAACCGGTCACGCCTTGCCCTGCTTGTGGCACATGCCGGCCGAAGGGCAATGGGCGCAGTTGGCCCCGCAGGTGGATTTGCCCTGTTTTTTATCTTTGCGCAGGCGCCACACCGCCCACACGACCACCGCCGCCACCACCGCCGCTACCAGCAGGGTGCCGCCGTAAGTCGCCAAAAATTGCGCCATTGTTACCGCCTCCTTTGGTTAGCCTCCGCTAACCGTTGATAGTATATCACATTCTTCCCCGGTTGTCAACCCCGGCGGCGGTTTTTCTTGACAAGTGCCCGGCAAGTCGCGTACAATACAAACAGAAAGGCGGGAACAATCATGAAAGTGCTGTGTTTTGGTTCTCTTAATATTGATCTATGCTATCAGGTAGACCGTTTTGCCGCCCCCGGCGAAACGGTGGACAGCCGCGCCTTTACCCGGCAGGCCGGCGGCAAAGGGCTCAACCAAACGCTGGCCCTGGCCCGGGCGGGGGCCCGGGTGGCCCACGCAGGCTGCATTGGGCAGGACGGGTTGTTTTTGCGGGACCTGCTGGCCGAAAGCGGTGCCGACGTGACCCATCTGCGGGTGGTAGAGGCCGCCACCGGCCACGCGGTGATCCAGATCGACCCCACCGGCCAAAACAGCATTTTGCTTCACGGGGGCGCCAACCGGCAAATCACCGCCGCCCACCGGGCCGCCGCCCTGGCCGACTGCGCGCCCGGCGACTGGCTGCTGCTGCAAAATGAAATAAACGACGTGGCAGCGCTTATAGAAGCCGGCCATGCCCGGGGCATGACGGTGGCGCTCAACCCCTCCCCCTTTGCGGGGACCGAAGCCCTGCCGCTGGATCTGGTAGACTGGTTTTTGGTAAATGAATTTGAAGCCGCCCAGTTGGCCGGCGGGCCGGGGGATCCGGCAGACCGGCTGACCGCCCGTTTCCCCGCCGCCGCGTTTGTGATAACGCAGGGGGCCGCCGGGGCGCTGTATGCCAAAGGCAGTGAGCGGTGCTTTGTGCCCGCCTGTCCGGTGCAGGCAGTGGATACCACCGGCGCGGGCGACACCTTTACGGGCTATTTGCTGGCCGAACTCACCGCCGGCCGCCCGGTGCAGGCCGCCATGGAACTGGCCGCCGCAGCCGCCGCCTTAGCCGTTACCCGCCCCGGCGCCGCCGCTTCCATTCCCACCCGGGCCGAAGTGGAAGCCCGGTTTGCCCGGCAACGCAGCGCACAACAATAATCGAAACGCCCCCGTTTGCGTAAACGGAGGCATTTCTTTCTATTTCAAGCGGAGGGATATAATCGTACCTTATGCCCGGGCGGCCTGCCGGTCGTGCCGGCGATTGATGAAATACACCGCCAGGTTGGCGCTCACGATCACCAGATTCACCACATACACCACCAACACAAAATTGACGTTATTGGTGAGGATTTTGGCGGCAATGCCCGCCACGTAACCGGTAATGATGAGCAGAATAAAAGGCAGGCTCATCGCTTTGGCGGTTTTGGCTTTGTAATTTTTCACCACCGACATGGGCCAGGAAAACCCGAAACAAATAAGCATGGCGGCTTCTAAGAGTTGAGGCATGATCGTTTCGCTTCTTTCTTGTTTGCTACGCTTATTATACACTTGACAATTCATAATGTCTAATATATAATATTTATTGATTTTATAACTTTTACATTATGAATGGAGGGGAGTCCGATCGAACTCAATCAAATGCGCTATTTTTTGGAAGTTGCCCGCACCCAGCACATGACCCGCTCGGCCGAAGCGCTGCACATTGCCCAGCCCGCCTTGACCCAGGCTATTCGCCGGCTGGAAAAAGATTTGGGCGTGCCCCTGTTTGCGGCCAAAGGACGCAACATCATACTCACCGAATACGGCCGGTTTTTGCAGCAGCAGCTCACGCCTCTGGTGCAGGCGCTGGATGCGGTGCCCGCGCGCTTGCAGGCCATGGCCCGGCAAGAGGCCGATACCCTGCGGCTGAAAGTGCTGGCGGCTTCCGCCCTGATGACCGAAGCGGTGATACAATACCGTGCCCGGCACCCGGCCTTGCGCTTTCAAGTGACCCAGGATGTGGCGAACGAACAGTTTGACGTTTGCGTGAGCACTCGCATGCCCACCAAACGGCCGGCCGCAGAAGAGGCCGACCGGTTTGTGTGCGAAGAACAGATCTTTTTGGCGGTGCCGGCCGCTTCTCCCTACGCCGCCCGGCAGGATATCGCGCTGGCCGACGTGGCGGAAGAAGGGTTTATCAGCCTCATGGGCTCCCGCCAGCTGCGGTGGATATGCGACCAGTTTTGCCGCCAGGCCGGCTTTACGCCGCGCATCGCATTTGAAAGCGACAGCCCCGCCGCCGTGCAAAATATGATCGCCGCCCACGTGGGGGTGGGCTTTTGGCCGGCCTACACCTGGGGGCATCTGCCCACCGAAGGGGTGCGGCTGCTGCCCATTCGGGCGCCGGTGTGCCGCCGGGAACTGGTGGTGGAATGCCGCCGCAACAAAGTCGACAACACCGTGACCGACGACTTTTTCACCTTTTTGCAACACTATTTTCTGCAAGCCAGCCAGCTTTAACGACACAGCCTTTTAAGGAGGAATATTCATGAATCAAAAACCGTTACAACCCGATCTTTCCACCCTGCATCCCTGGGATTGCTATGCCAATGATTTGACTAACGATCTGCGCCAATGGCAGGATGAAGGCAAGGACATGACCGTTCTGGCCCCCGTGTTTAGGGCGGTAGCCGCCCTGCCGGCGGGGGTGGAAAAAGCCCGCCTGGCGGACGAACTGTTTGAAATGGCCCGCAACGCCCCGCAACGGGCAGACTTTGGCTATGACGAGCCTTCCGATCTGGCGGCCATTCAGGCGGCCTGTCCTTCGGCGCCCGCGCTGCCGCCGGTGGACCCCGCCGCTCTGCCCGACAAGATACACGGCGCCTGGCTGGGCCGGGTGTGCGGCTGCTTGCTGGGCAAACCGGTGGAAGGCATGGAAAGCCGGGAGATGATCCCTTTTTTAAAGGAATGCGGCAACTATCCCCTTTCCCGTTACATGCTGGCGGCCGACGCCGACGATACCGTCTACAGCCACTATCAGTTCCCCCTGAAAGGCCGCTGTTTTGCCGACACCCTGCCCGGCGCCGCCGTGCCGGATGACGACACCAACTACACCGCAATGGCCCAGTGGATGGTGGAACGCTACGGCCGGGATTTTACCCCCGTTCAGGTGGGCATTACCTGGAACGCGTGCCAGCCCATTGTGGCCTATTGCACCGCCGAACGGGTGGCCTGGCGCAATTTGATAAACGGTTTTCAGCCGCCGGTTTCGGCCCAATACCACAACCCCTACCGGGAGTGGATCGGCGCCCAGATCCGGGCCGATTACTACGGTTACATCAACCCGGGCGACCCGGTTGCCGCCGCCGAAATGGCCTGGCGGGACGCCTGCATTTCTCACACCAAAAACGGCATTTACGGCGCGCTGTTTGTGGCGGCCATGCTGGCTGCCGCCGCGGTGACCGACAACGTGGAAACCGTGCTGCAGGCGGGGCTTTCGCAGGTGCCCCCCGCCAGCCGGCTGCACGAAGCCATAACCCGCACCCGGCAGGCGGTGGCAGACGGCGTGAGCGCCGAAGACTTTTTTGCCGCCCTGCGGGAGGAATATCCCCAGCACCTGGAATATAACTGGGTGCACACCATTCCCAACGCCATGATCGTGACTGCCGCCCTGCTGTATGGCGCGGGGGATTTTGGCAAAAGCATTTGCCTGGCGGTGCAGGCGGGCTACGATACCGACTGCAACGGCGCCACGGTGGGTTCGCTGTTGGGCATGATGAAGGGCAAAGCCGCCATTGGCCCCGAATGGGCCGACCCGGTGAACGACACCCTGCAAACCACCGTGGCCGGGGTGGGCGATCTTTCCATTGCCGCCGCCGCCCGCAAGACCCTGACCCATTTGCCTGAAAAGTATAAACAATAACGTTTGGATAAAACAACACCGCCGGGCGCAAACCGAACGCCCGGCGGTGTTGTTGTACAGCGGCGCAAAAGCGCGCCGGCCATCACGTGTTTTTCATAATAACGACTTCTACCGTGTCGGCAACGTGCTCGCACGCGTCGGCACACTCTTCCAGTTTGGCGTAAATATCCCGCAGCGCGATCACGTCCAGCACGTTTTTGCCGTCCCACTGCTTGCGGCAATCATAATTGGCCTGCAGGTAAAGCGCGTCGCATTCCTCTTCCGCCGTATTCACGTCTATCACCAGCGTGTGCATGCGCGCGGATTTTTTGTAGTTGGGCAGTTCGGCGATCATTTCCTGCGTTTTGGCTGTGCAAACGCAGATTTTTTCGGCAAAGCGGACCGCTTCGGGCGGAATACGTTCCACGTTATTGATGTAGACCGCCTGCAAAACCTCTTCAATGCTGTCTATCACGTGATCCATCCGCTGGCTCAACGCCACCATATCTTCCCGATCGAGGGGCGTTACGAACGATTTGGCCAGCGCTTCGGTCATTTCATGCCGCAGCGAATCGCCTTCGTGTTCATATTCGTGCATTTTGGCGAGCATATCGTGGATCTGCTCTATGCCGCTTTGTTTTAAACACGCCAGCAAATAATCGGCTGCCCTGCACGCAACGTCGGCGGCCGCACTGTAGTTGTTCCAATAAAAATCGTTTTTTCTTGTTGCCATAACAGCCTCCTGCTCAGAAAATTAACATGAAGATCTTGGTTGTGATAAAACCGATGAGCCCGCAGCCGGGGAAGGTGAGGATCCACGTCATCATCAGATTTTTAACGACCCCCAGGTTGACCGCGGAAAGTCTTTTTACCGCGCCAACACCCATAATAGCCGTGGTTTTGGCGTGGGTGGTGGAAACGGGAATGCCGAATAAAGAGCTGATGAGCAACGCCACCGAAGCGGCCAGGTCGGCCGAAAAGCCCTGGTATTTTTCCAGCTTCACCATGTCCATGCCGATCGATTTGATGATTTTTTTGCCGCCGATGGACGTGCCGGCCGACATGATGACCGAACACAACAGCATGATCCACACCGGCATTTGCATCGCGCCGGTCCCCGACTGGCCGTTAGACATGAGCAGGCACATCATAATAACGCCCATAAACTTTTGTCCGTCCTGGGCGCCGTGCATAAAACTCATGGCGCAGGCCGCCGCGATCTGGCCGGTGCGAAACACCCCTTCGGTTTTGCGCCTGTCTACCCGATAGAAGCACACCGTAACCAGTTTGCAAAGCGCATATCCCAAAACAAAGCCCAGCACGACCGAAATGACCAAGCCGTATATGACCTTGATCCATTCGTGCCCGTTCACCCCGCCAAAGCCGCCGTGCAATGCGATGGCGGCCCCGGTGAGGCCGGCGATGAGAGCGTGGCTTTCACTGGTGGGAATGCCGAAATACCAGGCCAGCACCGCCCATATCACAATGGCCAGCAAAGCCGCGGACAGGGCCACGATCGCTTCGTGCGAATCGGTTCCGAAATCTACCATGTTGGCAATGGTTTGGGCCACCGTTGCGTTAACGGAGCTCATAACAAACACGCCCAAAAAGTTGAAAACGGCCGACATAAGAATGGCGGGTTTTGCTTCGATGCACCGGGTGGTAACGCAAGTGGCAATGGCGTTGGGGCAGTCGGTCCACCCGTTTACAAACACCACGCCCAACGTCAGCAATACCGAAAGCATCAAAAGCGGGTTGGCCGTGACCTGGCTCCAAAAATAGGCAAATGAAAGATCCATACTTGATTTCTCCGCTGTGGTTCATCGTTACCTTTTCGGTAAGCGGCGGCCGATTACCGTCGCGGTAACAGTATACCATGGTTCATGCAATTTGTCGATTACCTTTTTGATGTACATAAAAAAGAAGCTTCCGCATACAAAGCGGAAGCTTCCGGAAAAAACGGAATACAGGTCAGCGCTTGCTGAACTGTCGGGCGGATCAGGAAACAAGCCGGGGGCTTGTTTTCCCGCACGACCGCAGCGGCTGTGCCGCGAGGACGCCGCAGTTCGGCAGGCAAAAGAAAACCGCCCACGAAACCGTGAGCGGCGGATAAGCTGTAACAGGTTATCTCTTGGAGAACTGGGGTGCGCGACGGGCGCCTTTGAGACCGTACTTTTTGCGTTCCTTCATGCGCGGATCGCGGGTGAGGAAGCCGGCCTTTTTCAGGGCGGGGCGCAGTTCGGCGTCATATTGCAGCAGGGCGCGGGACAAGCCGTGACGGATCGCGCCGGCCTGACCGGTCACGCCGCCGCCGGCCACGCGGCAGACGATATCGAATTTGCCTTCGGTATTGGTTTCTGCCAGCGGCTGACGCACAATGAGTTTTAAGGTTTCAAGACCGAAATAATCGTCGATATCCCGATCGTTGATGGTGATTTGGCCGGTGCCGTTATACACGCGCACGCGGGCAACCGAGCTTTTACGCCGGCCGGTACCATAGAAAAACGGTTTGCTGTCGTACATCGTTCGTTACCTCCTTACAGCGCGTACTCTTCGGGCTTTTGCGCGGCATGCTTATGTTCGGTGCCTTTGTAAACACGCAAACGGGTGAGCGCGGCGCGGCCGATGGTGTTATCGGGAATCATGCCCTTGATGGCCAGTTCCATAGCCAGTTCCGGACGGGTGGCCATGAGCACTTTATACTGGGTGGCCTTCAGGTTGCCGATGTAACCGGTGTGACGATAGTAATATTTTTGCTCCAGCTTGCGGCCGGTGAGCACGACTTTGTCGGCATTCAGAATGATCACATGATCGCCGCAGTCCACATGGGGAGCAAAGGTGGGCTTGCGTTTGCCACGCAGCAGGTCAGCCGCCACGGTGGCCACACGGCCCATGGGTTTACCGGCGGCGTCGATCACATACCACTTGCGTTCGATCTCGCCGGCTTTGGGCATAAAGGTAGACATAGCGTTTTCCTCCATTGATTTGCTTGATTGTATTTTTTTCGTGCTTGGGAATGATACCACACCGGGGGGGCTTTGTCAACCGCTTTTGACCAAAAAATCAATACTTTAATTCAGTTTCTTCGTATTTCTCGCGTTTTTTCGTTTTTACGCTTGTTTTTTAAATTATTATTTTCAATAAACGCATGGCAGATCCGGCGGAAAACGCCGTAACAACACAAAAAAACAAACCGGGGGACCTGGTCGGTTCCGGTTTGTTTTTTCATTACGTTGTTGTGCAAAGGGTCAGGGTTGGCCGAAGAACGAATCCAGCGGATCGGAGGTAGTGGTGTCGCCGGCGGCCTCGGCTTGGTAACTGCTGCCCGTTTCCGCCTCTACCAGTTTGACCGAAACGGTCTCGCTTTTGCCGGAGGCGGCTTTGTAAATGGTCAGTTCCACGCTTTCGCCCACGGCGGTTTTTTCCACCACGTCCAGCACGGTAACGGACGAAACGATTTTTTTGCCGTTGATGTGGGTGATGATATCCCCCTTGGCAAAGCCTTTGTTATACAAATCGCTGTCCTGCCCGATATCCTGCAAATACAGCCCGGTGGGCAGATCGCTCAGTTCGGCCCGCACGGTGCCCCATTCCACATAGGTGATGCCCAGCTTGCCGCGGCCCCGCACCACCCCGTTTTTCTGCAGGTTTTTCACCACGCTCAACGCCCGGTCGGTGGGAATGGCGAAGCACAGGCTTTCCACGTCTTCGGTTACGATCTTGGCCGAGCAAACGCCCACCACCTGGCCGTACAAATTCACCAGCGCGCCCCCGGAATTGCCCGGGTTGATGGCGGCGGAGGTTTGAATATAGCGTTCGCTGTAGGTGCCGTTTTTCATGGTCACCCGCCGGTCCACCGCTGAAACGATGCCTTCGGTGACCGAATCGGCGTAGCCGTAAGACTGGCCGATCACCAGCACCCGCTCGCCCACCTGCGGAGACTGCGTGGCAAACACGGCGGCGGTGAGGCCGGTGGGATTCTGGATCTTTAAGATGGCGATATCGCTGCGGGCGTCGCCCGAAACAAAGTCGGCGTGAAATTCGGTGCCGTCGTTCAGGGTGATCAAAAACTTGGCGGCGGGCACGTTGGCGTAAATATGGTCGTTGGTGAGCACGTAGCCCTTTTTGGCGTCCATAATAATGCCGGAAGCTACCGCGCTGCTTTCCCCGTCGGGCGAATACACGGTGATGTTCACAATGCTGGGCGCCACTGCCTGCACCACCTGCTCATAGCCGGCGCTTTCACCCGCGGGAGACTGGGTTTGGATATCGAACTGGGATTTTTCCCCTTCCTGCCGGGAAGCATCGCCGGACGGCTCGGGTTGGCTTTCGGTGGTTTTGGGGGGCAGCACGTCGTCGTCCTTGCCGGCCCGGTCGCCGGGATGGCCCAGCCAATAGCCTGTTGCCAGACCGCCGATGGCCACAATGACCAACGCCAGCACCGCCGCAAACACCCGCAGTCCCCGCCGGTTGCGGCGGGGGTCATGGCCTTCCGGTGCGGGAGGCGCCGGCGGAGCGGGAGGCTGCTGCAGCGGCATGGCGGGCGCCGCCGGAGGCGCATAGGGATAGGGCGTGCCGTAATAAGCCCAGCCGCCGTAGGGATAGACCGGCTGAGCGGGGTCATACGCCGGGGGCGTTTGGCCGTAAACCGGAGCGGCGGGCGACGGCTGGGGATCAGGCGCCGTCTGGGGTTCGGGAGCCGCCTGGGGCTCATGCGCCGCCTGGGGCGGCGTTAAGGGTTCAAACGAAGTGGGCGGTATGGTGCGGTCGGCCCGGTAAGCCGGCGCCTGATCCCCTGCCGGTTTCACCTCCGGCACGATCCCCGGGGCGGGCGTGGGGTCCGCGGGCGGGGTCGGCTGCGCAGCGGCAGGGTCTGTCGCCGGCAGGTCAAATTGTTTTTCATCCATGGTCAGTTGCTCCTTTCGGGCGTTTGTGCCGCCGCGTTGGGCATGGTAACCGGCGCGGCGTTTAACTGCAATTCAAATTCACAAAACGCATGCTGCACACTGCGCACCGTAATGGAACCGTGGTGCAGCATAACGATGGTTTTTACCAGATACAGCCCCAACCCCAGGCTGTTGCGGTCGGCCCCGCGTGAGCGGTCCACCTTATAAAATCGGTCGAACACAAAGGGCAGGTCCTGCTCGGCGATGCCGTCGCCCGTGTTGCGCAGGCAAAAGATCAGTTTGCCCTCTTCCACCCGGCCGCTCATGGTGATGGTGCCGCCCGGGGGCGTGTATTTGACCGCGTTATCCATTAAATTGAAAACGACCTGTTCCATCAGGTCCGGGTCTACCACCGCCGGCAAGCGGGGCAGCTCCTCCAAACCGGCCAGGGTAAGCTGTTTTTGGGTGATGGCCGGCTCAAACATAAGCGCCGCGTGGATGGCCGATTCGGTCAGATCCCACAGCGCGGGGTGCAGCACCGTTTCGCCCGATTCCAGCTTGGCCAGGTTGAGCATGGTGTTCACCAGCCGGGACAGGCGTTTTACCTCGTCGCCGATAATGCCCAGATATTCCTGCTGCTGGGCGGCGTCCACCGTGCCGTCTAAAATGGCGTTCACAAAGCCGCCGATGGTGGTCATGGGGCTTTTGAGTTCGTGAGACACGTTGGCCACAAAGCCTTTGCGCATTTTTTCGCCGGCTTCCAGCGAAAGCGTCATGCGGTTAAAGGCGTCGGCCAGCTGGCCGATCTCATCCTGCCGGGTAACGGCGATGCGGCGGGAAAAATCCCCGCGGGCCAGACATTCGGCCGCCTGCGACATTTCCTGCAACGGGCGCACCATGGCCGACGCCATGGCGTAAGCCGCCACCACCAGCAGCACCGCCACCACCAGCGCGGCCACCAGCAGCAGCTGCAGCAGTTGGCGGGTGAAGGCGCCCACCTGCCCCATGGGTGAAGCGGCATAGGCCACGCCCACGCAGCCGCCGTTAACAAAAATGGGCGCCGCCGCCACCAGGCACTGGGTATCCAGCACGCCGTCCAGCGTGCCCACCACCGTGCCCGAACGGTCGGCAAATTCTATCACCCAGCGGGGGGTGAGGGTGTTTTCGTTCACATATTCCCCCACGCAGGCCACCGGCTGGCCTTCGGCGTTCACCACCAGCATTTGGCAATCGGTCGCGCCGGCCACCACCGTGGCGATCTGATAGGCGTACCGGTTGAGTTGGGTGCCGCCGTAAACCTGGGCGCCGGTTTGGATCATGCCGGCCACGGTGCCCGCCTGCAGCAGCAGTTCTTTTTTGTTGCTATCCATCCAATACTGGCCGGCAAACACCAGCACCAGGCTGCCCAACAGCAAAAAGCCGGAAAGCACAA
>CADBNN010000023.1 GCA_902796075.1 Oscillospiraceae bacterium
ACCCAGCCCGCCGAGACGGAGACCACCGAGCCCGCCGAAACGACGGAGCCTGAGCCCGCCGAGACGGAGGAGCCCTCCCCCTACAACCTGGCGGCGGGCAAGTTCCAGGCGGACGCCCAGGGCCTGGCGCTGGAAAAGTATGAGTACGAGCTGCCCCTGTCCACCACCGACGAGGTCTTCGACATGTGGACCGTGTCCTGGACGCCGGACTATCTGCCCGAGGGCGGCTACGGGGCCATGGAGTTCCCCACCGAGCTGCAGAAGCGCACGGGCGTGAACGTGGAATACGTCACCGTCACCTCCGACAAGCGGCAGGAGAACTTCTCCGTGCTGATCGCCTCCGACGATCTCTGCGACATCATGTGCTCCGCCGAGACCTTCTACAACGGCAACTTCCGCAACGCCGTGGAGGAGGAGGCCTACTTCGCCAACCTTTATGATTACCGCGAGTATATCCCCAACTACATCTATGAGGCCCGCCGGGACCCCGAGGACCTGGACACCATCAACCGCGTGTTCTATGACGACGGCCTTATCATGAGCTTCTATGAGCTCAAGGACGTGCTGGAGCTGAACTCCGGCGCCTTCGCCCGGGGCGACTGGCTGGAGGATATGGGCAAGACCAACGCCGACATCCTCACCTTTGACGATCTCCACGAGATGCTGCTCTTCTTCAAGAACGAGGAAGGCGCCGAGACGCCCATGACCATCTTCAAGACCATCGAGCTGGCGGGCGCCTACGAGTTCGTGGGCTATGATACCTACGCCTCCTGCAGCGGCATCCGCACCCAGTACGTGAAGGACGGCCAGGTCCAGCTCAGCAACACCACCGAGCGGGACCGCAAGCTGATGACCATGCTGAACCAGTGGTATTCCGAGGGCCTCATCGACCCCAACTGGGCGGGCTACGGCTCCCTCCAGGACTTTGACCAGAATCTGGACAACGGCCGCATGGGCTACGTCACCGGCACCCGTCCCACCACCATGGTCAGCCACAACGCCTTCATCCCCGAGGGGCACACCGGCTGGGTCGCCATCAGCAAGCCCGCCGAGACCCGCGGCCAGACCCTGCACATGGGCTTCCAGATCGCCCGCATCTACTGGGGCAGCGCCGCCGTGGCTGCCTCCTGTGAGAACATCCCGCTGATCTGCTCCTGGCTGGACTACCGCTACAGCGAGGCCGGCAAGTTCTTCTTCGGCTACGGCGTCGAGGGCGTGAGCTGGGAGTATGACGACAACGGCAACATCACCATCACCGACATGATCATCCAGCACCCCGCTTACTGGTCCATGATCATGCCCTCCTACGCGCTGAACAGCCTCTGCGAGCCCGGCCTCTACGTCAACTACACCTGGCTGGTCCCCGGCAACGAGGTCGCCTTCCAGTACCTGCTGGATTGGGAGTTCAACGCCCATGACAACGCCTACGTCTACCCCTCCGGCATCACCTTCAACAACGATCAGACCGACGAGCTGGCCAAGTACGGCTCCGACCTGGAGACCTACCTCTCCGAGAACTACCTGGCCTTCATCGACGGCTCCAAGCCCCTGAGCGAGTGGGACGCCTACGAGGCCCAGCTCCACGAGATCGGCCTCGATGAGGTCCTTGCCGTGTACCAGGAGGCCTACGACGCCTACATCGGCTGATAAGCAGCCGCGAGAGAAGAGAAGAAGCAAGCCATAGCAAATTCCCCCGCCGGGCATCCGGCGGGGGAATTTGTCAGCAAAGTGTACCAAAGCATAGAAAGAACAGCTAAAAGTACACCAATGGCAGCATCTTACAGTATAAAGCCTTGTTTTTGAGGCTTATTTAAATCTTGATGAATCTTTCAAATCTGTTGACTTATCAATTATACGACCGATAATGATTAAATGTCAATGATGCCGCCGCCTTTGGCGGCTGATGATGTATCTCCGCTTGCGCTCCGAAATGATGCAGCGCGTTTTACGCGCAATGATGTGATGTTTGCCCTATGTGCCCGCAGGCACACATCATCAGCGAAGCGACATCATACGCGAAGCGCACATCATTTGCCCGACAGGGCAAACATCATTGAAAAAAGCACGCTTTCGCGTGCTTTTTTCTGGTACGCCCGACTGGATTCGAACCAGCGGCCTTTAGAGTCGGAGTCTAACGCTCTATCCAGCTGAGCTACGGGCGCATATTTTTTTCAGCCCCGCTATTATAGCACACCGGACCGGGGTTTGCAAGCCCCTTTTGCGAAAAAATCCGCAAGAGCGCGGATCGCTCCGGCGATCACGAAAGATCGAAGGCGCCCAGCACTTGTTTATATATGCCCTCGGGATCGGACAAGAAGGTTTGGCGCACCCGGTCGGCCTGGGCCGCGTCGCTCACGCTCAGGCGCACGGTAAGCAGTTCCCCGCCCCGGTCGGGTATGGTGCAGGAAACCAGATAGCCCAAATCGGTTTTTGCTACCGTTACAATGTTTTCACGGGCGGCTTTTTCACGGGCCAGCAGGGTTTGCACCTTTTGCAAGGCGCGCCGGCGCACGGCCAGCGGCAAGGCCGAAGCCAGCTCGTCCGCCCCCCGGCGGCCGGCCGGCGAAATGGTATATTGCACCTGTCCGTCCTGCTCGTTTTGCACAATGGCGCCCGTGCGCATCAGGTCAGACAAGGCGGTGGTGATGCCCCAATAGCCGCACAAACCGTCGGCCTGCAGGGCGTCGGCCAGCACACGGTGAGATAGCGGCTCGCTGACCGCCCCCAGCAAACAGCAGATCAATATTTTGATTTGGCCCGTTTCACGCAGACCCCCTTCGGCCACGCCATAGGCAAAAGGATCGTCTCGCCGGGCGTGAGGCCGGGCGGAAAACAACGCCCCCGCAACGGCAGGCGAAAAGGGCGCGCCCACCAAAAACACCCCGTCGCCGGGGCGGGCGGTGCGGCGAATAAATTCCACCAGATCGTCCGGGTCGGAAATATAATAGCCCCCGTCTACCGCGGCGGCCAGTTCGGCGGCCGCCGAAGAGGAACGGTCCGATTCGTCGGCCAGCACCGGCAGATCGGCCCGGGAAAGGGCGGCGATCCATTCGGAAGAGGGCACAAAGGCGTCGTCCGGGTGCAGCACCAGCACAATGCGGTCAAACTCCATTTGCCGGGCGGAATCCATCAGCGCGTTCAAAGCGGCCGGGTCAAACACGGCGTGGTCGTATAAACGGGCGCCGCCGTATTCCCCCAAATAGGTCACCCGGCGGTCGGCCCCGGCAAAGGTGGCCAGGCCCTGTTCAATGGCGGGCCATTCCACCCCCAGCGAGCGCGCGGCCGCAATGGCCGCCAGCGCCTGCAGCGCCATGCGCCGCCCCGGCACCGGCAGGGTGATGCGGGTGACAGGCTGATGCTGGACCAGCAGATCGAAGGTGGCGCCGCCGTGGCGGTTGGTGACGTTGCGGGCAAAATAGTCGGCGGGTTTGCGCACGCCGAAGGTGACGGTGTGCAGCCCTGTGGCGGCGGCAAACGCCGTCAGGTCCTCATCGTCCGCATTCACGGCCAGGGTACCGGCGGCGCAAACCGAACCGGCCAGCGCCGCAAGGTCTCCGTCGGAAGGCCGGTCAGACTCAAACAGGTCGGGCGGCAGCACGGGCCAGTCCAGCAAAACGGCCGCGGCGGCGGTGTGGGGCGCCGGCGCAGGGCCGAGGGTGACCGTTTCGGGCCGGTTGGCCACGGTTAAAACGCACCGCAGCATACGGGCGACGGTTTCGCCCCCGGGCGTTAAACAAACGGTGCGGGCCGCCGGCGTTTGGGCGGCAATGCCTTGCGGCTGTGCCATACAGGCCATCCCCTTTTTGGTTACAGTTTATAAATGCCCGAATCGGTCAATACGATCTCGTTGGCGTGGTATTTCAAATACCGGTGCACCGGCTCTTCCAGCTGGGCGTAATCTTCCGGCAAAAAGGTTTGCAGGTCGATCTGCATCAGCTTGCAGGCCGAAGGCGAACAAAACAGCAGCCGGCCGTTTTCATAATACAGCCCCTCGGGCGAAGGCAGGTTACCGTCGCCCCCGATGCGCAGATCGGGCCGCAGGTGGCGCAGCGAATAGCGCACCAGCGCCCCCGCGTTGGGGAACGAAACCCAAAAGCCGGTTTCGGCCAGCGCCAAGCCGTAGGGCAGGCTGTTTTCAAAGGTAAGCCGCGCTTCCCAGGCCACACGGCCGTCCGGTTCCAGCAGTTGGGCGTTGCCGTCCGGCCGCAGCACCAGCAGTCGCCGGTCGGGCAAAAACAGGGTTTGCATGCTTAAAAAATCTTCCGGATTGTCTTCAAACCGTTCAAAATGGCTGCCGAATTTGGCCAGCAGATACACGCTGCGCGTAACCGGCGAAAGGGTCATGCGCTCAAAATCCAGCATTTTATAGGCAATAACCGCCTTGTCCTCGTGCTCTTCCTGCTTGGTGACGAAAATGAAGCCGTTTTGGCAGGGCAGAAGCTGCAGGGCGTCGGCGCCGTACACTTGTTTCATGGGCTCCCCCTACTTTTCCGAAATTTTATAGCACAAGGTCATCAAACTGTCGCCGATATGCACGTTTTCCACCGGCAGGTCGGGATAGTCCAGAGCGATATCATAGGCGCTGAAATTCCAAAATGCCTGCACGCCCAGTTCGATCAACTGGGGCACCAGCGCCCGGGCGGCCTCCGGCGGCAAACACAGCACCGCCACCTTGGGGCGGTTTTCCAGGCAAAACTCGTCTAACCCGCTCACATTGCGAATGGGAATTTCGCGGATGAGCTGGCCGGTGAGGGATTCTTTTTTATCAAAAATGCCCACCAGTTCAAACCCGCGGGATTCAAACACCATGTGGTTGGCCACCGCCCGGCCCAGGTTGCCCGCGCCGATGAGGATGGTGGTGTAACGGTTGTGCAGGCCCAGAATTCGGCCGATCTCGCTGTGGAGCTGTTCCACATTATAGCCGTAGCCCTGCTGGCCAAAGCCGCCGTAGCGGTTAAAATCCTGCCGGATCTGGCTGGCGGTGAGCCCCAGCCGGGCCGACAGTTCGCGGGACGAAATGCGCACCACGCCCGCCCGCTTTAAGTCTTCTAAAAAACGATAATACCGGGGCAGCCGCTTGATAACGGCCATAGAAATAGCATCTTTTGCCATAGCGTCCTCCTGCTGCGATCGATTTATGCCAGCTTTGCCACCGTGTCCATCACATACTGGCCGAAGGCTTCGCAGGTGCAGCCCGTATCCCGGCCGGTGATGGTGAGTTTCTTTTCTTCAAACATACAAATATCCAGCGCCCGTGCCAACCGGTCGGCCTGGGTTTGCCGCCCGATGTGGGACAGCAGCATAACCGTTGCCCGCAGCATGGAGCAGGGGTCGGCATATTGAGCGCGGCCTTCGGCCACCATGCGGGGCGCCGAACCGTGAATGGCTTCAAACATGGCGTAACGCTTGCCGATGTTGCCGCTGCCGGCGGTGCCCACGCCCCCCTGAAATTCCGCCGCTTCGTCGGTGATGATGTCGCCGTACAGATTGGGCAGCACAAACACCTGAAAATCGGTGCGGCGTTTGGGGTCGATGAGTTTGGCGGTGGTGATATCGATATACCAGTCGTCGGTGGTGATTTCGGGATATTCTTCCCCGATGGCCTTGCACAGTTTTAAGAACTTGCCGTCGGTGGTTTTGATCACGTTGGCTTTGGTGATGACCGAAACCCGGGTTTTGCCGTTTTTGCGGGCGTATTCATAAGCCAGCCGGGCAATGCGCTCGGTGCCTTGGGTGGTGGTCACCGTAAAGTCCACCGCCAGGTCGTCGGTCACATGTACGCCCTGAGAACCCACAGCGTAGCCCCCTTCGGTGTTTTCGCGGAAAAAGGTCCAGTCGATCCCCTGCTCCGGCACCTTCACCGGCCGCACGTTGGCAAACAGGTCCAGTTCCTTGCGCATGGCCACGTTGGCGCTTTCCACATTGGGCCAGGGGTCGCCCGCCCGGGGGGTGGTGGTGGGGCCTTTCAAAATAACGTGGCAGGTTTTCAGTTCGGCCAGCACGTCGTCGGGTATGGCTTTGTTTTCGGCCGCCCGGCGTTCAATGGTCAGGCCGTCTATCTCCTTAAAAGTCACACGGCCGGCGGCCACTTCGTCCGCCAGCAAAAACCGCAGCACCCGTTCGGCTTCGTGGGTGATGACCGGGCCGATGCCGTCGCCGCCGCAAATGCCGATGACCAGCGTGGGCAGTTGGCTGTAATCGATAAAATCTTTATCCTGCTTCATGCGTTCCACCCGGGCGAGCTGATCGCGCACGACGGCTTCAAACCGGGCAAGA
Source organism: Oscillospiraceae bacterium (assembly GCA_902796075.1). Taxonomy (GTDB): domain Bacteria; phylum Bacillota; class Clostridia; order Oscillospirales; family Acutalibacteraceae; genus UMGS1484. The sequence goes on from CADBNN010000023.1 coordinate 6,277, forward strand.
GCCTGTTGTACTTGTTGTTCCATGTTCATCTCTCCTATGCGTTTTCGCGGGTGTAATTGAGCAAACCGCCGGCCAGCAGCATGGCCCGCTGCCGGTCGGACGCCTGGCAGGTGAGGCCCACGGTTTTGTTTTGGGTCAGGTTATGCAGGGTAACGGCCGTGCCGGCTTGCAGTTCCGCCCGCACGCTGGGCAGCGCCAGCCGGTCGCCCTGCTGAATGGCGTCGTAATCGGCGGGGTCGTTAAAGGTAAGGGGCAAAATGCCGGCGTTTACCAAATTGGCGCAATGGATGCGGGCAAAGGATTTAACAATGACCGCCCGAATGCCCAAATACAGCGGCACCAGCGCCGCGTGTTCACGGGAAGAGCCCTGACCGTAGTTTTCGCCCCCCACCACAAAGCCGCCGCCGTTTTGCTTGCACCGTTCGGCAAAGCCGGTATCGCACACGGCAAAGCAGAATTGGGACAGGTACGGGATATTGGACCGGTAGGGCAAGATTTTGGCGCCCGCGGGCATGATATGGTCGGTGGTGATGTTGTCTCCCACTTTGAGCATCACGTCGGCTTGCAGCGCGGCTTCCAGCGCGCGGGCCTGAGGAAATTCTTTGATGTTGGGGCCGCGCAGCACTTCCACCCCGTCCATTTCGGCTTGAGGCGCTGGCGGGTCGATCATATTATCGTTGATCAAGAACGCGGCGGGCATAACAAAGGCGGGAATGGGCGGCAGGGTGGTGGGATCGGTGAGCACGCCGGTCAAGGCGGAAGCCGCCGCCGTTTCGGGGCTTACCAGGAACACCTTGGCGTCAGCCGTGCCGCTGCGGCCTTCAAAATTGCGGTTGAAGGTGCGCAGCGATACCCCGGCGGAGTTGGGCGACTGGCCCATGCCGATGCAGGGCCCGCAGGCGCATTCCAGCACCCGGGCGCCGGCGGCGATCATATCGGCCAGGGCGCCGTTGAGCGCCAGCATGTTGAACACCTGGCGGGAGCCGGGAGAAATGGTCAAACTCACGGTGGGGGCCACGGTTTTGCCTTTGAGAATGGCGGCCACCTTCATCATGTCCTGCAGCGAAGAATTGGTGCAGGAACCGATGCACACCTGATCAACCGGCAGGCCGGCCAGCGCGGCAACGGGCCGCACCGCGTCGGGACTGTGAGGCATGGCGGCCAACGGCGCCAACGCCGAAAGGTCTACCGTGATCACGTCTTCATATTCGGCGTCCGGGTCGGGCGTCAGGGGATGATAGTCGGCTTCCCGGCCCTGGGCCTGCAAAAACCGACGAGTGACTTCGTCGGACGGGAAAATGGAGGTGGTGGCCCCCAGTTCGGCCCCCATGTTGGTGATGGTGGCCCGTTCGGGCACCGAAAGGGTGGCAACGCCCGGGCCGCCGTATTCGATCACACGGCCCACACCGCCTTTTACCGACAGCCGGCGCAGCACTTCCAAAATCACGTCTTTTGCGGCCACAAAGGGGGGCAGTTGGCCGGTGAGTTCCACCTTTAACACCTTGGGCATGGGAATGTGATAGGCGCCCCCGCCCATGGCCACCGCCACGTCCATGCCGCCGGCGCCCATGGCCAGCATGCCGATGCCGCCGCCGGTGGGGGTGTGACTGTCGGACCCGATGAGGGTTTTGCCGGGGATGCCGAACCGCTCCAGATGCACCTGATGGCAGATGCCGTTGCCGGGGCGGGAATAATAAATGCCGTGCTTTTTGCACACGGTGCGGATAAAGCGATGGTCGTCGGCGTTTTCAAAGCCGTTTTGCAGGGTGTTGTGATCGATATAGGCCACCGAGCGTTCGGTTTTTACCCGGGGCACGCCCATGGCTTCAAATTCCAGATAGGCCATGGTGCCGGTGGCGTCCTGCGTCAGGGTCTGGTCGATACGCAGCCCGATATCCTCTCCGGGCACCATGCGGCCGCTGACCAGATGCGCTTTGATAATTTTTTGAGCAAGATTGTAGCCCATACGTAGTCGCTCCTTACCAAACAAAGAAAAATGCACCCTTATTTTACCACAAATAAGGGTGCCATGCAATATCTTTTCCGGAAAAAGAGACGAAACCGGAAAAACTTGTTCGTTTTTTTGTCAATTCACGCTAACGCCCAAGTAGGGACGCCCGTCTACCGCTTCGCCGTTGACGCGCACTTCAAAATGGCAATGGTAGGCGCTGGCCCGGCCGGTATCGCCCACGCAGGCGATGTATTCGCCCCGCTTGACCCGCTGGCCTTCGGTAACAGCCACCGAATCGCAATGGGAATACAGGGTGGAAAGCTTGCCTTCATGCTGAATGATGCAATAGTTGCCGTAGCCGCTGCCGCCGCCCACTTCGATCACCACGCCGTCTTCCGACGCCACGATGGGCGTATAGCGGGGAGACAGAATGTCGGTGCCCTTGTGCATATGGTCGCCGCGGTTGTCGCCGTAAACCGAGGAGATGTTGGAAGCGTCGGCGCCCACCACCGGCCACAGCAGGGTTTCGCCGTTATCGGCGGCGGATGACCGGGTGTATTGCTTGGTGCCGATGGCCACCACTTGGGTGACCGGCTGTTTAAGCACGGTGATGGATTCGATCTGACGGTCGGTTTCCAGTCCGTTCACATAGGTGACCAGAGCCTTGACCTGTTCAATGCCGTTTTCGCCTTTGGTAACGACGCCTTTATACCCTTTATACCGGGTGCTGTCATACTGTTCCTTGGTTTCGTAGGCAATGGGCTGCTTGTAGGTTTCCCGCACGGTGAGCTGCACCGTGAGCGCCGCCGCCAGCCGGTCGGGATCGGGGCTGGTTTGCACTTTGTAAGCGGGATAAAGCCCGCGAATAAACTGAATATCATTGGCAAAGGAAACGGTTTGATTTTCGCCGTCTACCGTGTATTGGGCCACCACGCCGTCCAGCGCCTGCTGCAGGGTGGTTTCGTCGGCGCACACCGCCACCAGGCGAGAGTCGGCATACAGACCCACGGCGGGCTGGATGGTATCGGTCGCGTCCACAATATTGGCGCACACTTCGTCTGCGTTGTTCACCGCGTCGGCGGAAATCAGCGTGAGATTGTATTCCACGTCTTCGGGAGCGGCGTACACCGCGCCTGCCATGCGGTCGCTGAGCAGATTGCAAGCGTCTTCAAACACGGCTTCACTGGTAACAAAGCCCACGTTGTTGCCGTTGAGGTTGACTTCATACGCCAGGGTGAAGGTGGTCCAGTAATGCACCGAAACCACCAGCAGCGCCACCGCCGCGGCCATGGGCACCAGGCGCATCAGGCCCCGCTGCAGCCCTTCGCGGTGAGAAACCACCGCCCGGCGCAGATGATAGACCGTGAAGCGCACCGCCCGGCGAAAACCGCCCCGGCGGGCCACAAACCGGAAACGCCGCACCGCATGGACCAGCCGCGACCAGGCGCGATCACCGGCCCCTGCGATGGCTTTGCATTTGTTGGAAAGGAAAGCGCCCGCTTTCCGGAACAACGTAATCATACGAGAAAATGAACTCCTTTCGGGAGAGGCTTGTAAAAATAACAAAGGTTACAAATTTGTAACTTTTCTTTATTATAGCAAAAAGTTACAACTTTGCAACCTTTTTAGGTCGTTTTCCACTATTTAGATAATTATTTTTATCATTCTGTTATGCTTTTTGTATAAAATGTATAAGATTACAGTCGGGCGGCCCCTGTTTTCTCTCTGGCGGGCGCAGGCAAAAGGTTACAATTTTTACAAAATTTGTAACTTTTTAAGCCGCGGCGCACAAAAACCGGGCGGCGGGTTGACACAGCAGCGGGCGGCATGGTACAATGCACGCAACAAAAGGAAACGGGGGATGACCCATGAAAGAGTGGAGCCAGGCTGATTTTGCGGCCGACACGTGGGAGCACAACGGGGTGCGCCTGCCCTACCGGTATTACGTGCCGGCGGGGACGGGTCCCTTTGCGCTGGTGATCTATTTGCACGGCGCGGGTGAACGGGGCAACGACAACGCCCTGCAGCTGCCGCCCATTGTGCGGCTGTTGGCACAGCCCGAAAGCCCGGCCCGGCGGGCGGTGATTTTGGCCCCCCAATGCCCGGCCGACAGCCGCTGGGTGGATTATAACTGGGACCGGGGCTGCTACCGGCTGGCCGACGTGGCCGAAACCCCTTGGCTGGCGGCGGTGGCGGCGCTGGTGGAACGCTGGTGCGCCGACCCCCGGGTGGACGCCAAACGGGTGTATGCCACCGGTTATTCCATGGGCGGTTTTGGCACGTGGGATCTGCTGGCCCGGCACAGCAACCTGTTTGCGGCGGGCCTGCCCCTGTGCGGCGGCGGGCCGGTGGACGCGGCCGACCGGCTGGCGGCCATTCCCCTGCGCGTGATACACGGTGTGGACGACGCCGCGGTGCCGGTGACTGCTTCCCGCGCCATGGCGCAGGCCATTTTGCCCCTGGGGCCGGTGGATTTTGTGCTGACCGAACGGCCTGGCGTTGGCCACAACGTGTGGGACGACGCGTATGACGACCCGGCGCTGGCCGCCTGGCTGTTTGCCCAGCGGCGCGCCTGAAAAGCAAAAAAAGAGGGGCGATACCCGGTTGCGGGTATCGCCCCTTTGTTATGGAAATAAAGTTTAGAAGCAGGCGGGTTTGTTAACAGCCTTCTTCAAGATCTCCAGTGCGTCGCGCGCGTCGATCTTGGAATCCTTATTCACGTCGGCGGCCGCGGTTTGGTCGGGCGTGAAGGTTTCTTTACCAACAGCGTTCTTCAGCACGGACAGAGCGTCGCGGGCGTCGATCTTGCCATCGTTGTTCACGTCGCCCATGGTATATTTGGGCTTAGCTTTGTAGGCTGCGGCCTTTTCTTCGGCGGCTTCCAGCGCGGGCAGGTTTTCTACCAGGGCTTTTTGCGCGTCGGTCAAAGCGTTGTAAGCGGTGCGGGCGGCATCCACAGCGGCAACCGCTTCGTCGCTTTCAATGGCTTCGGGCAGCGCGGCGATCTGATCTTTCACAGCGTCGGCAGCGGCTTTGTCGGCGGCAGCCTGTTTAGCGGCGGCCAGCGCGGTTTCGGCGGCTTCCAGCTTGGCGGCGTTTTCAACCAGCGCTTTTTGGGCGTCGGTCAAA
>CADBNN010000024.1 GCA_902796075.1 Oscillospiraceae bacterium
ATGATATATTGCTCCTTCGTCGCAATATGATATAATATCCGTTCCTTCATACGCCCGCGGGCGTATATCATACCCGCAGGGTATATCATATGCGAAGCATATATCACCCGTTCCGGCAGGAACGGATATCATTGAAAGAAACCTCTTTTGTCGGTTGACAAAAGAGGTTTCTTTCATGGTCGAGGCGACAGGATTTGAACCTGCGGCCTCTGCGTCCCGAACGCAGCGCTCTACCAAACTGAGCCACGCCTCGAAATAATTTATCAAACGGCGTTTGGTGCGCCGCCGATCACATTTTTCAGCACTAAAATCGTGCGAAAGGTATTATACCCCAAGCGAATGGGTTTGTCAAGCAAAAAACTCCCGCGCTGCCGTAAAAACCGGCGATTGATAACCTGCCCACAACACAGCAGGTGGGTATCCTCCTTCGTGCTTTGTGCTTCCAACGTCCGGCGGACCGGGAGGCCTGCAAACCCACACGCAGAGACGGATTCCCTTTAATACATTTGTAGGGTTATAATAGCCGGAGGTACGCGAACAGCGCAGGAATCGCTTCGCTTTTATTCTTCAATATCAAACACTTCGCTCAGCCGGCCGGTAAACAGGTCGGCCACACGGCCAAACTCCTCTTCGTCGGCGATCTCTTCAAAAAACGTGCCGTCGTCTTCGGTGGTTTGCTTCATGATCACCAGCGGGTCGCTGTCGTCCAGCGCGTCGGCCGGATCGTCGTACACCGGCAGCATGGCCACGTAATGGGCGCCGTCCATGTCCAGTTCATCCAGCACCTCAAGAGTGAATTCGTTGCCTTCATCGTCACTTAAGGTCACCAGGTCCGGCATTTCCTGCGCCAGTTCTTTTTCATCCATTCCACACACCTCCGTTCGCCTTTATTGTACCCAATTTCGGGCGGCTCGTCAATAGGAAATTTTATGCTAACTCACGGCAATGGGCTCCGCCGGCAGACGGCCCTGGTCGCCGGTAGGATTGGCCACGGCAAAAATCAAAGTGAGCCCGCCCACGCGGCCGCAGAACATTAAAACGATCAACACCAGCCGGGACGCCAGCCCCAGCGACGGCGTGATGCCCAGCGTGACCCCCACCGTGCCCACGGCCGAAGCCGATTCGAACAAACAAGTGAGCAGGGGCAGGCCTTCGGCCAGGCTGATGATCCAGCCCCCCAGCACAAACAGCACCAGATACAGCCCCAGCACGGCGGCGGCGGTGCGCACAATGCCGTCGCCCACACGGCGGCCGAAGCAGGCGGTTTGACTGCGCTGCCGATACACCGCCGCGGCGCTGGCCAACAGCACCGCCAGGGTGGTCACCTTCATACCGCCGGCGGTGGAACCGGGGGCGCCGCCGATGAGCATGAGCACCATCATAAGCCCCTGGGCCGGTTGGCTCATGGCCGCCAGATCGGCTGTGTTGAAGCCGGCGGTGCGCATGGTGACCGACTGGAACAAAGACGTCCACACCCGCTCGCCGGCCGGCCGGCCGGCAAATTCATGAAAATAGAAAAAAGCGGCGGGCAGCAGGATCAGCGCGGCCGTAACGCACAAAATCACTTTGCTTTGCATGCGGTAACGGCGCACACGCACCCCGTGGGTGCGAATATCGTGCCAGGTCAAAAAGCCCAGGCCGCCCAGCACGATAAGCAGCATGATCACCACGTTTATCAACGGATCGGCCGCATACCCGGTAAAGGACACGTAAGGCGTCGGGTCGCCCAGCAGGTCGAACCCTGCGTTGCAAAAGGCCGAAACCGCGTGAAACAGCCCGTAAAACAAGCCTTTCCACAGCCCGAAACGGCTGCAAAAGCCGGGTGCCAGCACAGCGGCGCCGGCCAGTTCCAGCGCCAGGGTGGTTTTAACGATAAAGCCGGTAAGGCGCATCAGATCGCCTGCCGCCGGGGCGGCCAGCGCGTCTTGCAGGGAGCTGCGCTGGGTAAGGCCCAGCCGCCGGCCGGTGACCAGCCCGATGGCGCCCGCCATGGTGATGACTCCCATGCCCCCCAGTTGAATGAGCACCAAAATGACCGCCTGGCCGAAGCCCGACCAGTAGGTGGCGGTGTTTTGCACCACCAGCCCCGTAACGCAGGTGGCCGAGGTGGCGGTGAACAGGGCGTCTGAAAAGGCCGCCCCCTGCCCCGAACGGGTGGCAAAGGGCAACAGCAGCAGCAGCGTGCCCACGCCGATGGCGCCCGCAAACACGGCAATAACGATGCGGAAGGATGAAATGCGTTTTTTCATAGGCGTTTTATGACCGGTCGTGCGGCTTTTCGTCGGCCAGCGCGTCCTCATCCAGATCCAGCAGTTTGCGCTGTTCGTCGGTCAAAATGGGGGTGTGCGCCTCTTCCCGCCGGTCGCTTCGTTTGGCGCGGGCAACCGCCAGCACCACCAGCAAGGCGACCAAAATGGCCACCGTAACCATCACCGCAACAAGCAAGGCCGATGCGCCGGTGCCGTTGCCCTTGCCGTTGGCGGCCGAAGTTGTTCCGCTTTGGGAATTCACCGTTGCCGGGCCCGATGGGTTTTCGCCGTTTTGGGCCGAAACCACAACGGTGGAGTTCGCGTCATTTTGCGAAGGTACGGGCGTTACGCTCACGGTGGAAACCGCCTCCCCGGCCACCGTCAGGGTCAGGTCGGCGGATCGGGTAGACAGGTTGTTCATATCCTCATCACAGCAGGAAGTGGTGAAAAACTGGAAGGTGTAATCCCCTTTGGCGGACGAATCCACTAAAAAGTCCAGCGTAAACAGGGTGCCGGCCTGGGTGATCTCGCTTTCACCCGCCATAGAAAACAAAAACGTACCGTTTACACAGTTGCCGGCCGCCAGCCGGTTGTTGATCAAATCGCCGTTTTCATAGCCGGCGTATTCAAACACAGCGGTATCATAGGTCACTTTAAAATCGGCCGCCGCCACATGGGAATCGGCCGCCAGCCCAAAGGTGAGGGTCACGGTCGCGCCGGGGGCGCAGGTTTCCGCCGGGGCCTGGGCGGTCAGGGTCACGCCCGCCGCCAGCGCCGTGCCGGCACAGCACACCGTGCCCACAGCCAAAGCCAACAGTATTGTCAGTATGCGTTTCACATTCATACAAATAGCCCTCCCCTATTCGTCCAGCTTCAGAATCGCCATAAACGCTTCCTGCGGCACTTCTACCGAGCCCAGACTGCGCATGCGTTTTTTGCCTTCTTTTTGTTTTTCCAACAGTTTCTTTTTGCGGGTGATGTCGCCGCCGTAGCACTTGGCCAGCACGTCTTTGCGCATGGCTTTCACCGTTTCGCGGGCGATCACTTTGCCCCCCACCGCCACCTGCACGGGAATTTCAAACAACTGGCGGGGAATGTGTTCCTTCAGTTTTTCGGCAATGCGCCGGGCCCGCTTGTAGGCGTTGTCGGCATGCACAATGAAGGAAAGAGCGTCTACGATCTCGCCGTTGAGCAGCACGTCCAGCTTCACCAGTTTTGACGGCATATACCGCCCCAGTTCGTAGTCGTAGGAAGCATAACCCCGGGTGCGGGATTTTAAAGCGTCGAAAAAGTCGTACACGATCTCGTTAAGGGGCATTTCATAATGAATGTCTACCCGGGTGGCGGAGGGATACTGCATATCCATAAAAATGCCCCGCCGCTCCTGGCACAGTTCCATTATGGTGCCCACATAATCACTGGGGCTGTAAATATGCACGTCGCACATGGGCTCCTGCGCCGCCACAATAGAAGCCGGGTCTGGATAGTTGGTGGGGTTGTCGATCTCCACCACCCGATGGTCTGACAAGGTGAATTTATACACCACGCTGGGGGCGGTGGTGATCAGGTCCAGGTTATATTCCCGCTCCAGCCGCTCCTGAATGATCTCCATGTGCAGCAGGCCCAAAAAGCCGCAGCGAAAACCAAAGCCCAGCGCCGCCGAGGTTTCGGCTTCAAAATGCAGCGACGCGTCGTTAAGCTGCAGTTTTTCCAGCGCCTCCCGCAGGTCGGTATACTGGGCACCGTCGGCGGGATACACCCCGCAAAACACCACCGGCTGCACGGCGCGATACCCGTCCAGCGGGGCTTCGGCCGGCCGGTCGGCCAGGGTGATGGTGTCGCCCACCCGGGCTTCGTTCACCGTTTTGATGGAAGCGGCGATATATCCCACTTCGCCGGCGGTGAGCTGATCGCAGGGGATGAGCCGGTTGGCCCCCTTGCGGCCCAGTTCCACCACGCCGAACTGGGCGCCGGTGGCCATCATGCGAATGGTATCGCCGGTTTTGATGGTGCCGGATTTGACCCGGAAATAGGTGATGACCCCCTTATAGGGATCATAATAGGAATCGAAAATAAGCGCCTGCAGGGGCGCGTCCGCGTCTCCGGTGGGGGCGGGGATGTCGGTGACTATGCGTTCCAGCACGGCTTCGATGTTTACGCCGTTTTTGGCCGAAATGCGAGGGGCGCTCATGCCCTCAATGCCGATGATCTCTTCGATCTCCCCCGCCACCCGCTCGGGTTCGGCGGCGGGCAGGTCGATTTTGTTGATGACCGGCACGATCTCCAGCCCGTGGTCCACCGCCAAATAGGTGTTGGCCAGGGTTTGGGCTTCAATGCCCTGAGACGCGTCCACCACCAGCACGGCCCCTTCGCAGGCGGCCAGCGCCCGGCTCACTTCGTAGTGAAAGTCCACGTGGCCGGGGGTGTCGATCAGATTGAGTTCATACATCTGCCCGTCCTGCGCCCGGTAATACAGGGTGACCGCGTGGGCTTTGATGGTGATGCCCCGCTCCCGTTCCAGGTCCATACTATCCAGCAGCTGTTCTTCCATGTCCCGCAGGGCCACCGTCTGGGTGATCTCCAGCATCCGGTCGGCCAGGGTGGACTTGCCGTGGTCGATATGGGCGATGATGCAAAAATTGCGAATGTTTTCTTGGGGAATGTTCATACTCGTGCTCCCGTATTTTGATTCGGCTTTATTGTAGCATATTTCGTAAAAGAGTACAACCAAAAATTTGCCCGAACGATTGACAAATTCCCCCCCGTTGGCTATAATGAAAACCACCCGCCTCCATAGTTCAATGGATAGAATAAGATCCTCCTAAGCGGTAGACTGTTCGAGTCTACGATGGTATAATAAACTAAATATGTCTCCGTAGCTCAGCTGGATAGA
>CADBNN010000025.1 GCA_902796075.1 Oscillospiraceae bacterium
CAGGGTTTGCACCTGCCAGGCGCTGTTGTAGTCAAAGTGAACGTATTGGGCTTCTTCGCAGGGGATCTTGCCGTTTACGTACAGGGTGCGGTTGCAGAAGGCGCCGTCTTTGGAAGACTGCTGGAAGCGGGTAACGATCTTATACAGCCCGGCTTCTTTCACGTCTACCTGCCAGGTGATCCATTGATAGGGCGAGGTGAATTTTTCGGCGTCGATCTCGTTGAGGCGGATCAGGTCGTAGGAATAGGGCTCCATGGCCGGGTTGGTACGGTCGTATTCCGCATACAGGGTGGTGGAGGATTTGCGGTAGGGCCGTTCGGCCTGCACCTTGACCGACACGCTGTCTTCGTCTACCGAAGCGTCGGCGCCGTAGGTGTAGCCCTTGGCTTTATAGTCGGCCTGCAGCTGGGCGTAGGTGGGCAGGCTTTCGGGGCAATAAAAGGTGAGGCGGTTGATGATGAAGGCTTCCCGCTGGGAGGTGAGGGTGAGGGTGTGGGCGCCTTTGGTAAAATAGAAATACAGCCGCTGGCCGTAGTTGCCGCTGGTATCGCGGCAGTCAATATCATACCAGCCGTTCACTTCCACCGCTTCGGGCCGGATCTCGTTGCCGTTGATGTCTTTGGTAATGCCTTTTTCGGAATCGGTCCAGGTGCGGGGGAAGCACAGGGCGCTGGCTTCGGTAAAGGGTTGTTCATCGTCTATGTACAGGGCGCGCTCAATATCGGAACTTTTGCCGGGAATGGTGTAATACAGCGCGTTGATGGCATACAGCCCGGTTTGGGGCACGGTGATATGCCAGGTGAGGGACGCTTCTTCACCCGTGTAAACGGAAGCGCCTTTCACGCCGTCCGCCGGAAAATCGGCGGCGCCGTCATACTGGGCGTCGGGCCGCACGCTGCCGGTGGCGGAAGCCTTGTCATACGTATTGGCGGGCACAGTGAAAGAACCGGTGGCATAGGGAACGTCCGCCAGGTCCTTGCTGTATTCGGAATACTTATATTTGGAAAACAACGAGGCGGAAGCGACGCCGCTCCCCTTTCCGGTCACGTTCGTGCCCGTCACGTCGGTTTCCGTCACGCCGGGGTCCGCCCAAACGGCCCCGCCGGCGACCGACAACACCATGGCCAATACCAACAACACGGCCAGACAGTGTTTGGTTAATTTCATTGTAACATCGCCCTTTCCGAAGCTGGAATCAATTCCTAAAAAAATAGGAAAACAAAACCGACCAAATTTGACACAATTTGGCGATTCAGTAAAAAGATTATGCGCGCTATCTGTGCATTTTTGCCAAGGAAATATGCATTTTACACAATTTGGCAGGTCTATTTTTGGCACATTAGCACATGTATAGTGTACTCAAAACCGCCCGAAAAGTCAACACAAACTTCCCGGGCGGTTTTTCTTTCCACGATATTACCAATAATTTGTGTGCATTTTTGTGAAAAATGACGAAACCAGAGGATCGTCTTTTCACACCACAGCGGTCCCGCCGGGGCGAAACCGCTGTTTTGCGACAGTTTATTGCCCGTTGCGCAGGGCCCGGATCTCGCCCGAAAGCCGCTCGATCTCACGCCGGGCTTCTTCCCCGTCCAGCCGGGCGCAGGCGGCGTCTTCCACGGCGGTTTTTAGCTGCTGGGTAAGCTGCGCGCATTCCTGCCGGCTTTTGGCAAGCTGTTCGCTGTAGTCCAGCGCCGCCAGCACCGCCACCATGGTGGTAGACAAATAATGGTTTTGGCGCTTAATGTCGTTCAGCTTTTGGTTGAGATCGTCGCCGATCTTGCGCACAAAGGCTTCGTTTTCGTCCGAAACGACCATGTATTCAATGCCGCCTACGGTGAGCCGAATTTTGTTTGCCATGAAAGATCCCCCTTCTGTTGCCGCTTCCGGCAGTGTTATGGTGTTGTGTTGTGTTATGTTGTGTTACGCAAAAAACGCGGCGATGGCCCGGTAGGTCATATACACGTCCAGCTTGGAAACCACTTCAAACGGCGCGTGCATGGCCAGCACCGGCACCCCCAGGTCTACCACGTCCACGTTAAGGGCGGCGATGTATTTGGCCACGGTGCCGCCGCCGCCAAAGTCTACCTTGCCCAGTTCCGCCGTTTGCCATATCACGCCGGCGTCGTCCAAGATCCGACGCACGGCGCCCACAAACTCAGCAGACGCGTCCGACGTGGCGGATTTGCCCCGGGCGCCCGTATATTTATTGATGACCGCCCCGTAGTTGAGGTAGCTGGTGTTGTTCTTTTCAAAGGGTTCGGGGAAGGTGGGGTCGAAGGCGGCGCTCACGTCGGCCGAAAGGCACTGAGAAGCCGAAAGCACGTGCCGGCCCTCACAGCCGAAGCAGGCGGCCAGGTCTTCCACAAAATACCGCAAATATGCCGAATTAAGGCCGGTGTTGCCGTCGGAGCCGATCTCTTCTTTATCGGTGAGCACCGTTACGGCGGTGTGTTCGGGCACGCGCAGGTCCAGCGCCGCCATCAGCGCGGGATAGGCGCACACCCGGTCGTCGTGTCCGTAGCCGCCGATCATAGACCGGTCAAACCCGATATCGCAGGGCTTGGCGGCGGGCACAGCTTCCAGTTCGGCCGAAATAAAGTCTTCTTCCGTAATGCCGTATTTTTCAAACAGCAGGTGCAGCACGTTGAGCTTCACCGCTTCGGATTCTTCATCCCGGTTAAAGGGGCGGCTGCCGATGAGCAGGTTGAGTTCTTCCCCCCGAATGCCGTCGGCCAGCGAACGCTTGCTTTGCTCCTGCCCCAGGTGAGGCAGCAGGTCGGTCACCACAAAGCGGGGATCGTCCTCCTCTTCGCCCACGGTAACGGTCACGGTGCGGCCGTCGCGGCACACCACCACGCCGTGCAGGGCCAGGGGCACGGTGGGCCACTGATATTTGCGAATGCCGCCGTAGTAATGGGTTTTGAAGTAGGCCAGTTCCTGGCTTTCATACAGCGGGTGCTGTTTCAGATCCAGCCGGGGCGAATCGATGTGGGCGGCGGCGATGCGCAGCCCGTCGCTTACCGGCCGGCGGCCGATGACCGCCATGATCAGGGCCTTGCCCCGGTTGTTGCAATACACCCGGTCCCCCGGCTGATAGGAGCCGTTGGGATCGAACGGCCGAAAGCCGCTGTGTTCCAGCAGGTCCAGGGTGTAATCCACCGCTTCCCGCTCGGTTTTGGCGGCGGTCAAAAAGTCCACGTACCCTTTGCAAAAGTCCATGGCCCGGTCGGCTTCCTCGTCGCTCACACGGGTCCAGCCGTTGCGGGCTTTGAATGCCAGTTCTTCTTTGCGGCGGGCCGCCGCGGTTTTTTCTTCCATGTTATTCCATCTCCTTGTCGGTTTGTTCAACCAAATCGTAAAGCAGCGCAAAATCGCTGCCGTATTGCTTGCGCAGGGCGTCGGCGTCGGGCAAAGGCTGTGCCGCCGCCAACCGGGCGCACAAATCCCCTTTGGCCATAGCCGCCCGGGCGCTGGCGCGGGCCAGGCGCAGCACGTCGTTCCCCGGGCCGGCGCGGTCGGCGGTCATTTCTTCCAGCAGATCCCGGTAGGTTTGGGCCAAAAACAAAGCGGCCGATTCCACCAGGGCTTCGTCCCCCGTTTGCTGCAGCGCGTCCAGCAGCACTTCGGTGGCGGCCCGCAGCCGCAGGCCATACCGCTCGGCGGCGGTAACGGGTTCGGCGGGCAGGTCGGCCCGGCCCAGCAGATAGTCGGCGGAAACCCCGTAAAAATCCGCGGCCCGGTTCAAAAAATCCAGCCCGCATTCCCGCACGCCTTTTTCGTAGTGCGAAAGCAGCGCCTGGGAAATGCCCAGCCGGGCGGCGGCCTGCTTTTGGGTGATGCCCTTTTGCCGGCGCAGCAGCGTCATACGGCGGCCGAATGCGTTTTTCACGGCGGTCCCCTCCTTTCCGATCCCTGCAAAAAGCACTTGTGTTTATGGTTATTCTATATTATAATACTGTTGAGTTTATTTGTAAAGGGGAACTTTTGCATGAAGACCTACACCGTTTACCTGATCCGTCACGGCAGGGAAAGCCGGCCGGGCGAGGTGCGCTATGTGGGCCGCACCGACCTGCCCCTGACCGACGCGGGCGTGGCCGAACTGCAGGCGCTGGTGGCGCAGGAGCCCTATCCCCCGGTGCAGGCGGTGTATACCGGTCCCCTGCTGCGGTGCCGGCAAACGGCCGAAATTCTGTATCCCCACCTGCCCGCCACCCCGGTGGAAGGGCTGACCGAATGCGACTTCGGCGCGTTTGAAAACAAGACCCCGCAGGAACTGAAGGACGACCCGGCCTATGCCGAATGGCTTTCGGGCGGGGATCCGCCGGGGGGCGAATCCAACGAGCGGTTTTTTAAGCGCACGGTGGTGGCCTTTGCCGCCCTGATGGAACAGGTGATGGCCGCCGGCCAAACCGAAATTGCCCTGTGCCTGCACGGGGGCAGCATCATGGCTATTCTGGCCCAGTGCGGGCTGCCGCAGCGCAAGCCCAGCGACTGGTTTTGCCAGCCCGGCCACGGCTTTGTTATGCGCATTACCCCCGGCGTGTGGATGCGGGGCTACAAAGCCGAAGTGGTGGCGCAGTTTTAAGGGAAAACCGGCCGCGGGCGCGGCCGTAGTTCTATAGAATTTTCAACAAAAAGGAGGGGGCATTATGCCTTTTTCGCCCTATCTTAACAGCATGCGGGGCCATTGCCGGGCGCTGGTGGAAGCGCTGGGCCGCCGGTATGCCTACGTGAGCGTTTTGGGCACCGACGTGCACGCCGCTGTGTACCGGGCCGACCGCAAAACCGCTATGGCGCGGGATGGCGAAGGCGAATGCGGGTTTGTGATCAAACTGCACAACGGCCGTTCGTTTTATGAATACGCCTGCGACGATATTACCGGCGACAAGGAGGAGCTGGCCGCGCGCATTGCCGCCCGGGTCGCCCCGGCGGACGCCCTGACCGACCGGCAGATCACCACCGCCCCGGTGGCCGACCCGCCCATGGTGCGGGATTTTGTGCGGGAAACCGATTTTGCCGACTTTGACGACGCCTATTTGCTGGACGTGTGCCGGTCGATTTCGGCCGAACTGTGCCAAAAGGACGACAAGGTGCTCAACGCCATCGGCATGCTGCAGCCCTACACCGTTTCCAAACTGTTCGTTACCAAAAACCGGGAGCTGACCCAGCATTACGGCTGGGCCAACGGCTATGCGCTGGTGATTTATAACGACGGCAAAATGGTGCAGGCCCGCCATGTGGAAGGCGGCGACCGGCTGCGGGACGTGATAGACGCCACCCGCGCCAAACTGGACGACGTGCTGGACCTGGCCCGCCATTTGACCAAGGCGCAGCCCATCAAGCCCGGCGTTTACGACGTGATCACCGACAGTTCCATTACCGGGCTCATCGCTCACGAAGCCTTCGGCCACGGGGTGGAAATGGACCAGTTTGTGAAAGACCGGGCCATGGCCAAGCATTGCGTGGGACAATACGTGGCCTCCCCCATCACCAATATGCACGACGGGGCGGCCGCCACCCACAGCGTGGCTTCTTACTTTTTTGACGATGACGGCGTGCTGGCCCAGGATACCCAGATCATTAAAGACGGGGTGCTGGTGGCCGGGCTTTCGGATCTGGCCAGCGCCACCCAGTTGGGCACCGCCCCCACCGGCAACGGCCGGCGGGACAACTACCGCCGCAAGGCCTACGCCCGCATGACCAACACCTTCTTTTCGCCCGGCACCGACAAGCTGGCGGACATGATCGCTTCCATCGACCACGGCTATATGCTGTTTGAAACCAACAACGGCATGGAAGACCCCAAAAACTGGCAGATCCAATGCACCGCCGAATACGGCATCGAAATCGAACACGGCAAACTCACCGACCGGTACGTTTCGCCGGTGGTGATGAGCGGCTCGGTGCCCGAACTGCTCAAATCCATTTCCATGATCTCCGACGGCTTCACCGTTCACGGCTCCGGCTTTTGCGGCAAGGGGTATAAAGAATGGGTGCGGGTGTCGGACGGCGGCCCCAATCTGAAAGTGAGGTGCAAGTTGGGATGAACCGGATCAAAGCAATGTTAGAGGCTACGCCCGGCCTGTACGGCTATCGGGTCAGCCAAAAAGCCGTGCAGTCTTACGAACTGTTTTTTGTGCACAAGCAACTGGAAACGGTGCGCAGCACCGATACCCTGGCCACCGACGTGACCGTGTATGTGGCCAACGAAAACACGGTGGGCGATTCCACCTTCCACGTGTACGCTTCTATGACCGACGACGACCTGCAAGCCGCCATTCAAGCGGCCGTGGCCCGGGCGGCGCTGGTGCGCAACCAGCCCTATGAACTGCCGGCGGGCGAAACCCTGCAGGTCCAACTGCCCACCAATATGGCCGACGCCGATCCCAAAGAACTGGGCCGGCAGATCGCCGACGCGGTGTATGCCGCCGACACGGTGCCCGGCGGTTCCATCAACGCGCTGGAAATCTTTTTGTACCGGGATACCCTGCGGGTGATCAACAGCCGGGGGGTGGACAAAACCCAAACCATGCACCGGGTGATGCTGGAAGCCATTCCCACCTTTACCGACCGGGAACAGTCGGTGGAACTGTATGAGGATTACCGCTTCACCGTGTTTGAGCCCGCCAAACTCACCGCCGAGATCGCGGAAAAAATGCAGCAGGTGGCCGACCGGGCCGCCGCCCGCAAGCCGGAAGGCCCGCTGACGCTGAATGTGATCCTGCGCCCCCACGAGATCCGCCGGCTCATCGGCGAACTGGCCCGGGACTGCGCCTATCAGTCGATCTACGCCCACGCCAACCTGCACGCCCAGGGCGAAAGCTGGCAAAACGGCGACGGGGACAAATTGACCGTGACCATGAAAGCCGTGGTGCCCGGCAGTGAACGGTCGGCCCATTTTGACGAAGACGGCGCCGCCCTGACCGATACCACCGTGATCGAAAAGGGCGTGGTGTGCGGCAGCTTCGGCCCCTCCCGCTTCGGTCAGTATCTGGGGATCGCCAAGCCCAGCGG
Source organism: Oscillospiraceae bacterium (assembly GCA_902796075.1). Taxonomy (GTDB): domain Bacteria; phylum Bacillota; class Clostridia; order Oscillospirales; family Acutalibacteraceae; genus UMGS1484. The sequence goes on from CADBNN010000025.1 coordinate 7,018, forward strand.
CAACCTGCAATGCGTGCAGGTGGCCCCCGGCACCCTCACCCGGGCCGAAATGGAAGCGGCCCCTTATCTGGACTGCGTGTCCATGTCCGGCCTGCAGCTGGATCTGTATAACGATTACATCGGGGGCGAAATCCGCCTGGCCTATTATTATGACGGCCACACCCGGCGGCCGGTCACAGGCATTACCATGAGCGCCAAATTGTCCGACGTGCTGGGCGGCCTGCGGCTGTCTGCCGAAACCGACGTGTTCGGCCCCTATCAAGGCCCCGACCGGGCCCTGCTGCCCAACGTGGCGGTGCTGTAACGCCCGGCATAACGGTTTCATCGCTTGCCTTCCCGCCTTGGGAAGGCAAGTTTTTTTGTGAGGGAAAAGGCAGAAAGCGGCCCGTTATCAGCCGCACGCCTCCCCTGTGCAAGGAGAGGTGGTTTGGGGGCGCCAGTCCCCAAAGCGGAGGGGTTGTGGGTACAGAGATTTCTCCGCTCGCTTCGCTCGGTCGAAATGACATAGTTTTCGATCTGTCATCCCGAGCGCAGCCGAGGGATCTCACGCACAAAGCGCCTGAACGGGTATCTGCTCTCCCAACGATCATTTTCCGCCCCTGATTCTCTCCGCCCCTACGTTTTGCACGGGTCGTCCTGAAAAAGCGCCCAAAAAAAGGCCGATTTGGTTTACATAAACTCACTTTTTCCGTTTTCATGCGTGCAACGCGAGAGGGCGAGGAAAACTATTTTGGGGCGTCGTCGGTTTGGAATCGGCCGCGTGAATGGGAAACTGGCCCGCCTGCGCATTTTTTGCCCCCGCGCCTTATTCTCTCCGCCCCTTCGTTTTGCACGGGTCATTTTGAAAAACCGCCTGAATATGGGCGGTTTTAGTTTACATAAAACCGATTTTTCGGTTTTCATGCGTGCAATACGAGAGAGCGCGGTAAAAAGAAATGGGCGAAATCGGGAATGAAGTGCAACGCACCCAAGCACGGTAGGGCCGCATTATATGCGTCGCCCCCTTTTTAGACTTTTCAACCCTCTCGTCTTGCACGGGTCATTTTGAAAAACCGCCCGAAATTGGGCGGTTTGGGTTTACATAAACCCGATTTTTCCGTTTTCATGCGTGCAATACGAGAGAGCGGTGGAATAATTCTTGAGAAATCGGTGTTTTGAGGTGGACCCGCGAAGCGTAGAAAGCCCTCTGCGTGCATTATTGTTCCGCCTTTATTCTCTTCCCACCCCTACGTCTTGCACGGGTGAAATCTAAAAACCGCCCGAAATTTGGCGGTTTTGGTTTACATAAATCCATTTTTCCGTTTTCATGCGTGCAATGCGAGGGAGCGCGGTTAAAAGAAATGGGCGAAAACGGGAAAAGAAGCTGGCACGCTGTAGAGTCTTCTCATGAGTGCGCCCATCCGTACTTGGCATTTCGCCCCCCTTTTTATCCTCTCACCTCCTCACCTTGCACGGGTGAAATCAAAAACCGCCTCAAAATAGGCGGTTTTGGTTTGCATAATTCCGGCATTTTAATTTTTCGCGGGTCGTACCCCGCGGTCGGTCGCATAAGCCGGCGGGTTTTGGGCAACACTATCCATACCAAGGCTGAAACTGTATGGGGAGATGACCGACGTGACCGTGAAACGCGGCGACATTTTTTATGCGGACCTGAGCCCGGTGGTGGGTTCGGAACAAGGGGGCGTGCGGCCGGTGCTGATCGTGCAAAACGACGTGGGCAACCGCTTTAGCCCCACGGTGATCGCGGCGGCCATCACCAGCCAAAGCGGCAAAGCCCGCCTGCCCACCCACATTCGGGTGAACGCCGCCGATTCCGGCTTGAGCCGGGATTCCATTGTGCTGCTGGAACAGGTGCGCACCATCGACAAGCGCCGTCTGCGGGAAAAAATGGGCGCGCTGGACGCCTTTGCCATGGACCGGATCGACCGGGCGCTGTCCATCAGTTTCGGTCTGACCGCCGCTCCCGGCGCCAACGCCGCCGGATGAGCTGCGAGCCCGGTTGTATGCCCGGGCATCATGCCGCGGCATGCATGCCAAATAATAATATCAATAACAATACCAAGAATAAGAACAAGAAGAATATCGATACCGAGAAAGCGGCTTGTTTCCTCACAAAGGGAAACAAGCCGCTTATTTGTGCTTGAAAAAAATTTTTTTCGGCGTCAAGTTGCACCAAAACGTGCAACTTTGCCGCCTTTTAGGGGGGATAAGTGAGAATGCTTACACGTCCGCGCGCAGCGCGTTTGCCAGAGCGGCCAGTTGGGGCAGCGTTAATTGTTCGGCCCGGGCGGCGGCCGGCAGGTTTTGCGCGGTCAGGGCGTTCACCACGGCGGATTTTTCCACCCCCAGCCCGGCGGACAGCGCGTTGGGCAGGGTTTTGCGCCGTTGGCCGAAAGCGGCTTTTACGGTTTTGAAAAAGAAGGCTTCGTCCGTTACCGTCACCGGCGGGGCGGCGTGGGGGGTGAGGCGTATCACGGTGCTGTCTACCTTGGGGGCGGGCAAAAACGAGCCACGCGCCACCGAAAACACCGCCTCGCAATGGGCGTGGTAGGCGGCGGCCACCGTGAGAGCGCCGCTTTGCCGGCTGCCCACCGGCGCGCACAGCCGGGCGGCAAATTCCTTTTGCACCATCACGGTCATGCCGGCTATGGGCAGGCCGCTTTCCAGCAGGGCCATCAAAATGGGGGTAGTGATGTAATAAGGCAAATTGGCGCACACAAACACCCGCTTGTTTTCAAACCTTCGCCACAGGTCGGCCAGGTCCAGCTTCAAAATATCCCCTTCCACCACCTGCACGTTGGGCAGATCCCCCACCGTTTCGGCCAGCAGCGGGATCAGGCCGTGATCCACTTCCACCGCCAGCACCTGCCCCGCCACCGCCGCCAGCTGGCGGGTGAGCACCCCCACGCCGGGGCCGATCTCCAGCACGGCGTCGGCCTTGCCGGCGCCGCAGGCCCGGGCCATGCGGGGACACACGGTGGGATTGATGAGAAAATTCTGGCCCCGCGCTTTTTGCAGCGCCAGCCCGTGCCGCGCAAGCAAAGCGGAAACGGTTTTGGGATCGGTCAATTCATACGCCATGGGGCACACCTGCCTTTGGTGTGATTATACGGCACAACGCGCCGGTCTGTCAAGGGGGCAAAATCCCCGGGCAAAAAGTGAAAAAATAGGCAAAACCTCTTGCATTTTCAGCCGGGATAGTCTATGATTATACTATACCATGCAACAGGAGGATGGACCCATGCCGCAAGCCGCTTTACGCACCGACAAAAACAACTATTATTTAGACATTGCCGAAACCGTGTTGGAACGGGGCACCTGCCTGCGCCGCAATTTCGGCGCCATTATCGTGTTGAACGATCAGATCATCGCCACCGGCTACACCGGCGCGCCCCGGGGCCGCAAAAACTGTTTGGACATGGGCGTTTGTCTGCGGGAGACCATGCAGATTCCCCGGGGAGAACGGTATGAACTGTGCCGGTCGGTCCATGCCGAAGCCAACGCCATCATCAGCGCCGCCCGCAACGATATGATCGGCAGCACCCTGTATCTGGCCGGTCACGATATGGCCACCGGGCAACTGGTGGAAAACGCCAATTCCTGCTCCATGTGCAAACGGCTCATCATCAACGCCGGTATCGACAAGGTGATCGTGCGGCAAACCCCCACCCAATACCGGGTGATCCACGTGCGGGACTGGATCTTTAACGACGAATCCCTGCAGGGCAAAGTGGGGTATTAACGCTTGGCCGCACAAAAAGACGTGCGCACCAACGCCATGCGTATGCTGGACAAGGCGAAGGTGCCCTATTCCGTTACCACTTATGAATGCGACGCCTTTATTGACGCCGCCCATGTTTCCGACATGCTGGGGCAGGCCCACGAAAACGTGCTGAAAACCCTGGTGACCGTGGGCAAGGGCGGCGAACATTTTGTGTTTGCCATTCCCATAGACGCGGAACTGGATTTGAAAAAAGCCGCCAAAGCCGTGGGACAAAAGGCGCTGGCTATGCTGCACGTGAAAGACCTGCCGGCCGTTACCGGCTATGTGCGGGGCGGCTGCACGCCCATTGGCATGAAAAAGAAATTTGTTACCGTGGTGGACAGCGCCGCCGCGGCGTTTGAAACGGTGATCATCAGCGGCGGACGCATCGGTTCGCAAATCACGCTGGCCCCCGGCGATCTGCTGGCGGTCACCGGCGCACGGTATGAGGCAGTTACCACCGAAGGAGAATGACTGTGGAACCCAACAACAAAACTCAGGAAGAACTGCTGCAAGCGGCCGAAGAAGCCTATTTGGCCCAACAGCAAACGGCAGACGATCTGCCCCCGGCCGAAGACGAGCTGCCTGTGCAAGACCCGCCGGCAGACGAGACCGAAAACGAAAACGAAAATGAAAACGGAAATGAAGCCGAAGCCGCGCCCGAAGCCGAACCGCAACCGGCCGGGCCGCGCCACACCACCGCCACCGCCTGGGGCATTGCGCTGGGCCTGCTGGCGGGCGTGTGCATAGGCTTTTTGTGCGGCGCGGTGGCGCCCTGCCTGGTGCTGGGCCTGCTGGCCGGCACCCTGCTGGGCTTGTGGCTGGACAGCCGGGCCGACGCCCCCAAAGCCCCGCCCAAGGCCCAGGTAATAGACCATTCCATTGTGGCGGAAGAAGACGCCGAGCCGGCGCCCCGGGCAAGCGAAGAACAAGAGGAGGAACGCCCCCATGCGTAATTATTTGTTCACGTCCGAATCGGTGACCGAAGGCCACCCCGACAAGGTGTGCGACCAGATCTCCGACGCGGTGCTGGACGCGATCTTGCAAAACGACCCCAACGCCCGGGTGGCCTGCGAAAGCTTTTGCACCACCGGCAGCGTGGTGGTAATGGGGGAGATCTCTACCTACTGTTACGTGGATATTCCCGCCATTGCCCGGCAGGTGATCAACGAGATCGGCTACGACCGGCCCGAAATGGGGTTTGACGGCCACTCCTGCGGCATTATGACCGCCATTGACGAACAGTCGCCCGACATCGCCCTGGGGGTGGACCGGTCGCTGGAAATGAAAAACGGCCAGGTGGACGAACTCAATCTGCACGGCGCCGGCGACCAGGGGATGATGTTCGGTTACGCCTGCAACGAAACCCCCGAACTGATGCCCTTGCCCATCGCCCTGGCCCACGCCCTGGCCCGCCGGCTGGCGGCGGTGCGCAAAAGCGGCGCGGTGCCCTTTTTGCGGCCGGACGGCAAAACCCAGGTTACGGTGCAATATGAAGACGACAAGCCCTGCCGGATCGATACGGTGGTGGTTTCCACCCAACATAACGAGGGCGTTACCCAGGAGCAGATCCGCCGGGCGGTGATCGACCAAGTGATCGCCCCCACCCTGCCCGCCGACTTGATGGACGAAAAAACCAAAATATACGTGAATCCCACGGGCCAGTTTATCGTGGGCGGCCCCTGCGGCGATACGGGGCTGACCGGCCGCAAGATCATTGTGGATACCTACGGCGGCGCGGCCCGGCACGGCGGCGGCGCGTTTTCGGGCAAAGACCCCACCAAGGTAGACCGTTCGGCGGCTTATGCCGCCCGCTGGGTAGCCAAAAACGTGGTGGCGGCCGGCCTGGCGGCCAAGTGCGAAGTGCAGCTGGCCTACGCCATCGGCGTGGCCCATCCCGTTTCGGTGATGGTGAACACCTTCGGCACCGGCCGGGTGGCGGACGACGCGCTGAGCCGCGCGGTGCAGCAGGTATTTGACCTGCGGCCCGAAGCCATTATCCGGGCGCTGGACCTGCGCCGGCCCATATACCGGCAGTTGGCGGCCTACGGCCACTTTGGCCGCACCGACCTGGACCTGCCCTGGGAACACACCGACAAGGTGGACGCCCTGAAAGCCGCGCTGGCGTAAAGGCAAGGCAAAAACGTTTGGAGCGGATTTGCCACAAACCGACTGAACAAGAAAAGCAGACTGAATTGGATTTCAGTCTGCTTTTTTATGATCGCGTATGCGGTCTGTTTTTTGCTTTATGCATGAGATCCCTCGGCTGCGCGAGGGATGGCAAGTTGAAGTTTTGTCATTTCGACCGAAAACCGGGGTCCCCGAAAGGCGCCAGCCTTTTGGGGAAAAGCCGAGGCATCGGAGCGGTGAGAACCGGCGGCAACGCCGGGGCGATGAGCGGAGATTGCCGAGGCGCAGGAGTGAAGAAATCTCTATAGCCCTGCCCTCTCGCGTTGCACGCATGAAAACGTGAAAAATGGATTTATGTAAACCGAATTGGCCGTTTTTTGGGCGATTTTTCAAAATGACCCGTGCAAGACGAAGGGGCGGGAGAGAATAAAGGTGCGGTAAAAATGCACGCAGAGAGTTTTCCACGCTTCGCGGGTCCAGCCTCAAAACACCGATTTCTCAATAATAGTTTCACCGCTCTCTCACATTGCACGCATGAAAACGGAAAAATCGGGTTTATGTAAACCAAAATCGCTAATTTCGGGCGGTTTTTTGATTTGACCCGCGCAAGACGTAGGGGCGGGAGAGAATAAAGGCGGAGCAAAAATGCACGCAAGGGGCGCGCAACGCCTTTTGCGCCATGTGCATGAGATCCCTCGGCTTCGCTCGGGATGACAGATTTCAGGAGTGTCATTTCGACCGAGCGCCGCGAATGGAGAAATCTCTGTTTCCGCAACCCCTCCGGTTTGGCGGCTAAAGCCCCCAAACCACCTCCCCTTGCACAGGGGAGGCGTACAGTTGGTTACGGCGTGGTGGCTTTGCCACTCTCCCATTTGCGTCCCTCAAAAGCCTTCCTCGCCCTCTCTCATTGCACGCATGAAAACCGAAAAATCGGGTTTATGTAAACCAAAACCGCCTATTTTCGGTCGATTTTTCAAAATGACCCGTGCAAAATGAGGGGGTTGAAAAGTCTAAAAAGGGGGCAACATACAAAAAGCGGGCCGATTGTATTTTGGTGCGCTGCGCTTCATTCCCGATTTCGCCCAATTCTTCCTTCCGCCGCCCTTCGCATTGCACGCATGAAAACGTGAAAAACGGATTTATGTAAACCAAATTGGCCGTTTTTTGGGCGATTTTTCAAAATGACCCGTGCAAGACGAGAGGGGCGGAGAGAATGAGGGCGGGGCAAATAAATGCGCAGGCGGGCCCGTTTCCCATTCACGCAGCGATTCCAAACCGACGATGCCCAAAATAGCTTTCCTCGCCCTCTCGCGTTGCACGCATGAAAACGGAAAAATCGGATTTATGTAAACCAAAACCGCCGTTTTTGGGGTGATTTTTCAAAATGACCCGTGCAAGATGTAGGGGCGGGAGAGAATAAAGGTGCGGCAAAAATGCACGCAGAGGGCTTTCCACGCTTCGCGGGTCCAGCCTCAAAACACCGATTTCTCAATAATAGTTTCACCGCTCTCTCGCATTGCACGCATGAAAACGTGAGAAAGCGGGTTTATGTAAACTAAATCGGCCGTTTTTTGGGTGATTTTTCAAAATGACCCGTGCAAAACGAGGGAGACGGAGAGAATAAGGGGCGGGGCAATAATGCACGCAGAGGGCTTTCTACACTTCGCGGGCCCACCTCAAAACACCGATTTCACAAAAATTGTTTCCCCGCCCCCTCGGATTGCACGCATGAAAACCGAAATAATGGATTTATGTAAACCAAATCGGCTAATTTCGGACGTTTTTTTGATCTGACCCGTGCAAAACGAGAGGCAGAGAGAATAGGGCTCGGCAAAAATGTGTGCAGGTGGCGCAACGCTTTTTGCGCCATATGCCCGAGATCCCTCGGCTCCGCTCGGGATGACAGAACGAAAACTATGTCATTTCGACCGAAAATCGGGGTCCCCGAAAGGCGTTAGCCTTTTGGGGGAAAGCCGAGGCATCGGAGCGGTGAGAACCGGCGGCAACGCCGGGGCGATGAGCGGAGATTGCCGAGGCGCAGGAGTGGAGAAATCTCTACAGCCCCCGCCCCGCACTGTTGTTTGCCCGATTATTCCTTCCTCACTCTCTCGCATTGCACGCATGAAAACGAAAAATCGGTTTTATGTAAACTAAAACCGCCCATTTTTAGGCGGTTTTTTGATTTGACCCGTGCAAAACGTAGGGACGGAAGAACGATATGCGGCTGACATGGACGGGTGCGGCCGCCCTTGCTGAAATTGCGCACACAAAAACGCGTTTCTACCGCAACCCCTCCGGTTTGGGAGCTTGCGCCCCCAAACCACCTCCCCTTGCACAGGGGAGGCTTACGGCTTGCAGCGGGTTTGCGGATTGCCCTCCCTTCAAAATCGGGGCCCCCGAAAGGCGCAAGCCTTTTGGGGAAAAGCCGAGGCATCGGAGCGGTGAGACCTGCCGGCCACGGCAGGGCGATGAGCGGAGATC
>CADBNN010000026.1 GCA_902796075.1 Oscillospiraceae bacterium
AATAAGGGCAACACCTATGATTCCTGCGATAATTGCCAAAGAAAGAATAAGCCACCAATCTTTGATACCGAAACGTTTGGAATCCAGCGCGATCCGTATTTTGAACAGCCCGTCAAACAAGATGGCAATACCGAAGGCAGCGGCAATGAAAGCCATTAGATTTTCGGGATGGAAAAGAACGATAGTCCCCAATACCACCATCAAAATTCCAAATTCCAAATCGAACTGAAACGCCAGCCGATACAGATCTTTGGAAAAATAGCCAATCAATTTTACGATACCGAAAACGATCGTGGCAACGCCAATGCCGATTCCTATCATTCGGGTTGATATTTCCGGCTTTGCAATAAAAAGAATTCCGACTATGCAAAACAGTACCGATGTAACGATATATCCGATCTTGGCAATACGCATCGGAATGACTGAACGCATTTTCATAAAGCATTAGCCTCCTGTATTTTGGTTTGTTATCAAGCGGAACGGTCCGTCCGCTTTGTGGATTCCTTTCTACGATAACCGAGGTCAGCTGCTATTTTGCACACTCGCTGATCCGTGATTGACCGTAGCATTCTTAAAAAAAGTATATTGTTATGCCATTCGCTTGTAAATGGACAAAAATATATCCCCTGCCTGATTTTCGGACAGGGGATATATGAATGACTGATTTTTAGACAAACCGTTACGGTTTGTCTGACTTTATGCTTCTTCGCAACGGTCGATCATTTCCTTAAGCATTCCTTTTTTGATATCCATAAGTCGTGCAAAAGCAGAACGAATATCATCGCTCATATCGTTTCTTAACCAGTTGGAAATAATTCCAAATCCCAAACTGGAAAAATAATCTTTCATGATGTTCCAATCGTTTTCTTTAATCTTATGTCCGCTTAGTACGGTCGACAGATACGCTTCGATGGCATAATCACAAATCTTCCAAAGATACATTTCATAAATATCGCGATTGATCGAATGATAGATGTGCAAAACCGCCCGTTTTTTGGACAAGGCTGTATCCAGCACAGCCTCCAGACAATCTTCGAAGTTGTCCACGGTGGGATACGTTTGGATGATCGCGGCGGCATCCTTCTCAACGACGGTTTCGATCAATTTCGGGATATCTTCAAAATAATAATAGAAAGTATTACGGTTTATTCCGCAGTCAGTCACGATATCCTTGACTGTAATTTGAGAAAGCGGTCGTTCCGTCAAAAGTTTTATGAAGGAGGCTTCGATTGCCTTTTTAGTGAAGTTTGCCATTTTATCGCCTTTTCCATTTGATTTCTACGATATCCGTACTCCCACATTGCAGTGTAATGCTTGTTTTAGCAAGCGTTTTAATTGTTACGGATTCGCCTTTGCCCATTTTTGTAATACCATTGGCTGAAAGCGAAGAAATTTTCTGAAGATCTTTCTTCATCCTACCAAGCCGTTTCATGGCAAGCAGAATCCAAGGGCGCGGTTTATTTGCCCGTATAGCCCGCAACTACCCGGTAATCGCTGTCGAGCAGCGCGTTGCTCGAAATCGTCACGCCCTTCCAATCCGCTTCGCTTCCACGAAAATAGATCGTTTTCAGGCTGTAACAGTGCCGGAACGCCGCTTCGCCAATGGCGGTCAACGTAGACGGAAGGACGACTTCCTGCAGGCTTTCGCACGCGTCAAACTGGCGATAATCAAGTTCTTTCACACCCTCCGGCACAACGCAGCGTTTTAGACTCCTGCACCCCGAAAACGTCTGATCCCCCATTTTATTCAAATGGTCGGGCATCTGCACGGATTCCAGGTTGCTGCAGCCCATAAAGCAGTTTTCTTCAATCACAACTACGCAGTCCGGGATCGTGACGGTCTTAACGGACGTATTGTCCCGGAAGCACCAAACGCCGACTTGCGTAACGGTACCGCCTTTGAATTCCCGCGGAACGGTCACGTTGGCATCACTTCCCTTATAGGACGACGCTTCCCAGTTTCCGTTATCCAGTTTGACCCAGACCCAGTCGCCGTCTTCCACACTCTCCCGCATGTCAATTTCATCATAATCATCCGGATCCACGATCTCGTCGTCATCCAAATCAACGATCTCGTCATCATCCTGGTCGATGCTCTCGTCGTCGCTCTGCGTTGCGGGGACATCCGACTGATCATCCGTCACGGTGCTCACTTGTGTGTCGGACTTTTCAGACTGCACGGGATCGCTTGCGCCATCGGATCCCGCCTGCGGTTGCCGGCCGGCGCAGCCCGCCAACAAAACCATTGCGGCTGCCATAAGCACGGCAAGCAAACATTTCATTTTTTGCATGACCATTCCTCCTTGTTTGAACCATTCGTTTTTGTTGGTTTTCGCCCGCTTTCGATCATTCACGAATCAGCGTTTCCAACGTTTCAAACAGCGTTTCAGGCTGTACAGGCTTGGAAAGATGCGCGTTCAGCCCCGCCTGAAGACTGCGCTGAACGTCTTCATCGAATGCGTTTGCCGTGAGCGCGATGATCGGGATCGTTTTTGCGTCGTCACGGTCAAGGGCGCGTATCGCCTTTGTCGCTTCCAGTCCGTCCATTTCCGGCATGCGCATATCCATCAGGATCGCATCATAGTAGTGCGCCGGATGGGAGACGAACGATTCAAGCGCGATCCTGCCGTTTACGGCGATGTCGGCTTCGATTTTTCGCATTTGCAGAACCATTTTTATAATTTCGGCGTTGATCTCCATATCCTCCGCGAGCAAAACCCTGCGGCCTTCCAGGTTGACCTTCTGCGCCGGTTCTTTCACATTAATGCCCTTTCGCCTTACCGCAGACTCGAATTCTTCCAGCACGTTGGCGGCAAACAGGGGCTTGGCAATAAAACTGTCCACGCCCGCATGCGTTGCTTCTTCCAGCACGTCGTCCCATTTATATGCGGTGAGAATAATAATGGCGGATTCGTTGCCCACGATGCTGCGGATCTGTTTTGTCGTCTCCACGCCATCCATTTCCGGCATTTTCCAGTCTACAAGAATCAGGTTATACGGCGCCATACGGGCATGGCGCAGTTTGACCATTTCCACGGCCTCTGCGCCCGAAGCCGCGATTTCCGCGGAAATACCGGATTTTTCAAGAACCAGCTTTGCGTGCTCGCATGCGATCGGATCGTCGTCTACCACGAGAACGATCAAATCATGCAAGTCTACCGTGTGTTCGTCGTTTTCAGCGCTACGATCCTTAACGTCAAGCAGCGTAACGGTAACAGTAAACGTTGTTCCAACGCCTTTTTCGCTTTCAACCTGAATATTGCCGTTCATCAACTCAACAATATTTTTTGTAATGGCAAGGCCGAGCCCTGTGCTGCCGTATTCGCTGGTGGCAGAGGAGTCCTCCTGCGTGAAGGTATCAAAGATATGCGGCAAAAACTCCTTGCTCATGCCAATGCCGGTATCCGCCATTTTGAAGGTAAGGGTGGTTTTACCGTCAAACTGCGCCGCTTTTTCAACGTCGAGCTCGACCTTTCCGCCAACCGGCGTGAATTTAACGGCGTTGCCGAGAATGTTGATCAGCACCTGACGCAGCTTTACGGCGTCGCCTGCGTAGTAATCGTCCACCTGACCGGTGATCCGGCAATGGTATTCCAGTCCCTTTTCCTGGCACTGTCCGCTGATCATAGTGTTGACGTATTCGAGAAGCTTGGAGAAGGAGAATTCCTCGCTTTTCACGACCATCCGTCCCGATTCAATGCGGGACATATCCAGAATATCGTTGATCAGATTGAGAAGATGTTCAGCGGATGTGCCGATTTTTGCCAGATATTCCTTCGTCTTCTCCGGCGTTTCCGGATCGTTAAGCGCAATGTTGTCCAGCCCGATAATGGCGTTCATCGGCGTGCGTATCTCGTGGCTCATATTGGAAAGAAACACCGTTTTCGCCTTGTTTGCCTGTTCGGCGGCGGCAAGGGCGTTGTTGAGCGCTTCGTTCTGCGCGATCGAAGCCCTTGTTTCCTCATCCACGTTGGTAAAGCAGGCGCCCACCGCGTGCACCAGATGATCGTCTCTGTCCTCCGGATGCCGCACGCCCGCGAAGCGCACCATTTCATAGGATTCCTTTCCGTGGCGGAAAACGCTGTATCGGTAAGAAATAACGCGGTTGGTTTTCAAACCTTCACGGATATGCTCCGGCTGAACAAATGCAAGAAATTCCTCCCGGTTCTTTTCGGCCACGTATCGGTTGGCATAGCTTGTAACGGATTCAAGATAGCGAAACTGCTCTCCCACCTGAAAGCCGTCGTCAATATCGGCGTGGGACTGATAGCATACGCCCTCGTCCTGGTCCAACTCCAAATAATATACGCTCCAGTAATCCGAGGATAGGGCGGTGATAAGCTTGTCCTGCCGCGTCCTTTGCTTTTCTTCCTCCAACAGTTTTTCCTGCAGCGAAAGGCGCTGTTCCATCGCCTGCTGTTTTATGCGGCTTTCCGCCTCTGTCGTTTCCTTTTCAAGCGTCAGTTTTGCGTTTTTGCGCATTTGGATCACGATGAAAATGAATATGGCGACCAGCAGCAGAGCTGTGAGTCCGGATTGCAGCACGCTTCGCACCACGATGCCGTTTGAAACGGCGCTGATTTTTTCCGCGATCACGCTTTCGCGTATCAGATAGGTAAGCATCCAGTCTGTTCCCTCAATCGGTACGTAGCTTAACGTTTCGCGCGTGCCGTTGTATGTGAAAGAAGCAATGCCGCTTTTCAGGTTTTCAAAGTCGTCTTTCACCCGATCGTAGGAGTATCCGTCTTCATATTCCGCCTGAGAAAGCGCGTCTAACAGGTTGTCTTCAACGGCAAGGCCGCCGAGAACGGTGTTGCTCAGGGCGATCCCGTCTGTAGTATAAATGTTCGTAAAGGTGGAATTGCTTTCCTGCGCCTGCATCGAAACACCGGCGAGCATATCTTTCATGTCTATCTCCATGAAGCACACGGTCAGTTCTTTTCCCATAAAAGAAATGCCGTCTACCGGCAAAGCGATAATAACCGTTTTGTCCGGCTGCTTCAGGTTTTTTATCGAAACGTCGGGGCCTTTTAACGCGCGGTAATTAACCCGTATGCGCCAATACCCGTCTGCGTGCCCACAGAGGTGTAGATCAGGCCGTTTTCATCAATAAAAGCAAACTTCTGCAGCGTGAACAACCGCTTCATTTTGGACTGGTACGCCTGCAGATGCGCCATATCGCTCAAATCGTCTTCCGTCATCATCTCAAGCGCCGTCTGCATATCCGTAACGCGCCCGCGCAGGTTATCCGCTACCACCTGCTCCCGTCTGCCTGCAAGCTCGTCCAGATACAAAAGGCTGACGGAACGTACGGCGTCCTGCGTCCCTTTTCGTGCGGCTTGCCCCATCAGCAGCGTGCTTACAATAAGGATCAGCGCCACAACAACGCCGCCGATGACCGCGACTTGGATGGAATGTATTTTCTTGTTATTTGTCTTCATGGTATTTCTCTCTTCCGCTTTTGTCCGTGTGTGTTAGTTGCTTGCTTCTTCGTCCGGCACAAAATCCATTATATCGCCGATATTCGCGTCGAGGACCCCGCAAATGCGTTCCAGCACGGCGACGGATACCTCTTCGTCTCTCGACAGTTTTGTCATCGTGTTCGGGGCGATCTTCGCCGCACGGCGAAGGTCGGCTTTTTTCATCTTTTTATCGATCAACAGCTTCCAGAGTTTATTGTATGATACCGCCATGATGATCCCTTTCTTGCGCAAAACACGTTAAAACGTTTCTAACGCTTTCAGTATAGCACGGGCAATGGTATTTATCAATATCAAAATCGCAACATCTTGCGATTTCTTGCATGAAAAACGACCGAGGCACTTGCAATACCGCAGTTAAAATTATATAATAAATCAAGTAACCGTTCTGCCGCCGTTGCGGCGCGCTTTGCGGCCCAAAAGGAATTTCTTGTTGTTTTTTTGGCTGCAAGCGTTGATTTATCGCCTTTTTTATAGTAAAATGACCATATATTGTGCAACCCTGTTTGCCATGCCGGCTTACGGCAGGCAAAATAAAACTATGGAGGAAGCGGCCCTTATGCAACCATTCACTTCACAATCGTCTCAACCGGTTCGTTCGTCCGCCGGTGATAAGCAGGCCAAGCGGTACGATAATTTCTATTCTTCCCACGGCAAACGCCTGGTGCTCATCGCCGATGACGAATTGATCAACCGGGATATTCTGGGGCATATTCTGGCCGCGGATTACGAGGTGATCTACGCTTCCGACGGACCGCAGACGCTGGCCATGATCCGGCAATACAGCAATTTGCTTTCGCTGGTGCTGTTAGACCTGATGATGCCCGGCATGAGCGGGCAGGAGGTCTTGCGGCAGATCAAAGGCGACCGGGCGCTGCAGCGCATTCCGGTGATCGTGCTCACGGCCGACCAGCAGGCGGAGGTGGAATGCCTTACCCTCGGGGCGGTGGATTTTATTCCCAAACCCTATCCGGCGGCGGAAGTCATTCAGGCCCGGGTACTGCGCACCATCGAACTGTCGGAAGACCGGCAGATCATTCATTCTACCGAACGGGACCCGCTCACCGGCCTGTATAACAAAGAGTATTTTTATCAATATGCGGAGCAGTATGACCGGCACCACAGCGGCGTGGCGATGGACGCCATCGTGATCGACGTGCAACATTTTCACATCATCAACGAAAGGTTCGGCATGGCCTACGGTGATACGATCTTGCGGCTTATCGGCGAAAAAGCCCGCGACGCGGTGGTGGACCTCAACGGCATCGTGTGCCGGCGGGAGGCCGATACCTTTATGATCTATTGCCCTCACGGCGCCGATCACAAAGCCATTTTAGAAAGCGCTTCCACCGGCTTGACCGACGACAGCGCCGCCAACCACGTGCGCCTGCGCATGGGCGTTTATGTGAATGTGGATAAATCACTGGATATCGTGCGCCGGTTCGACCGCGCCAAAATGGCGGCCGATACCATTCGCGGCAACATGACCAAAACCATTGCGATATATGACGACGCGCTGCGGGAACGGGAATTGTATGCCGAACGGCTGGTGGACGATTTTCGCCGCGCGCTGGAAGAAAAACAGTTTCAGGTGTTTTACCAGCCCAAATATAACATCCGCTCCAGCGAGCCCGCCCTGTGCAGCGCCGAAGCGCTGGTGCGCTGGCAGCACCCGGAACTGGGCATGATCTCGCCCGGCGTGTTTATTCCCTTGTTTGAAGAAAACGGCCTTATTCAGGAGTTGGACCGGTATGTTTGGCACACTGCCGCCGAACAGATCCGCCGCTGGCGGGATGCGCTGGGCGTTGCCGTGCCCGTGTCGGTCAATGTGTCTCGCATCGATATGTATGAGCCGCAGCTGACCGAAACGCTGCAGCAGATCGTTCGGCAGAACGGGCTGGATCCCCGTGATTTGTATTTGGAAATCACCGAATCGGCCTACACCGGCGATTCCAACCGGATCCTGGAAACCACCAACGCCCTGCGCGCCCTGGGTTTTCGTATTGAAATGGACGATTTCGGCTCGGGCTATTCCTCCCTCAATATGATCTCCACCTTGCCCATAGACGTGTTGAAACTGGACATGCAGTTCATCCGCAATGCTTTTAAAGAGGGCGGCAACACCCGTATGATCGAAGTCATCATCGATATTGCCGGTTACCTTGCGGTCCCGGTGGTGGCCGAAGGGGTGGAAACAGAAGAACAAATGCGCACGCTGCGGGCTCTCGGGTGCGATATCGTGCAAGGTTACTATTTTTCCAAGCCCGTGCCGGCGGAAGCGTTTGAACCTTTTTTGCTGCAAAGTAAACGGCAGCCTCCGGCCGAAGCAGCGCCGGTCGACCGGCTGCAGTTCGGGGAAGGCCGCAGGGGAGGCGTTACCTATACCGGCATCGCCCATGCTTTATCGCAAGACTTTTTCAGCATTTATTACGTTGATACCGAAACCGACTGGTTTGCAGAATACAGTTCCCGTGATGCATACCGGTTGCCTGGAATTGAAAAAAGCGGCGACAACTTTTTTGAACGCAGCCGGAAAAACGTCTCGCGGGTGATTTACCCGGAGGATCAGGCCCGCTTTTTGGCCCTGTTCACCAAGCAAAACATTTTGCGGGAGCTGGCGGCAAACCGCGTGTTCACCATGACCTACCGGCTGGCGACAGAGGGCGCGCCTTCCTATGTGCGCCTGAAAGCCGCCCGCATGCTCAACGCCGACGATAAACACATCGTCATCGGCGTGACCGACGTAAACGCGGAAATGAACCGCCGGTGACCGGCCGGTTTTACCCCCTTTCGAAAGGATGATCGTAACCATGCCGTTTGAAACCAAAGCGACCCAAAAAGCCAACCAAATGCGGTGGTTGCTGCCCCTTTGTTTCATCTATATGTTTTTCGTGACCGTGGCAGGCGTCGCCCTGCTTATGGTGCGGGGCTTTGATGGAATGAAGCCCGGCTGGGCCTTCAGCATCGGGGCGGACGTGTTTGGCATGGCCGTGTGCCTTATGCTGGGCTACAGCTGCCTGCGCACCCGCGAAAACGTGAGCGGTTACACCCGCATTTTTCTCACCTTGCTGGCGCTGGGCTCTATGGCTTTGTTTTTGGATGAATGCGCCTGGCTGGTGCAGGGCATACCGTCGCTGTCTACCTGGAATTTGATCGTTAACGTGCTGTATTACGCCAACAGCAACGTGTTCATTTTCTACTTTTGGCGTTACGTGACCTACGCGCTGAATCTGGAAGGTCGCTTTATGCGCTTTGTCAACGATTTCGTCAGTGTGTTGCTGGCGCCCGCCACGGTGGCGTGTTTTGTCAACTTCTTCTATCCGCTCTTTTTCTCGGTAGACGCCGCAACCGGCAATTATCAGCGCAGTGAAAGCGGCTGGGTCTACAGTCAGTTGTTCCTGGCCGTGGGGCTGGTGGCCGTTATTTTGGCCCTCATCGTTTCCAAAGCCAAAGTGGGCGTCAAACTCACCACCGCGTCTTTCGTGTCCATTCCTCTCATCAACCAGCTGCTCACCCAAAACGCATTCGGCATTTCCACCCAATATGCCGCCATGCTGGTTTCGGTGGTGCTCATTTACGGCGTGCTGTTTTCCGACCGGGAAAAAGCCCTGGCCGCCACCGGGCAGGAACTGGCGCTGGCCACCCGCATTCAGGCGGATATGCTGCCCAATATTTTCCCCGCGTTTCCCGAGCGGGATGAATTTGACGTGTATGCTTCCATGAATCCCGCCAAAGAGGTGGGGGGCGATTTTTACGACTTCTTTTTGGTGGACGACGATCACCTGGCTTTGGTGATGGCCGACGTTTCCGGCAAAGGCATTCCGGCGGCGCTGTTTATGATGGTTTCTAAAATTCTGGTGCAGAATTACACCATGACCGGCCGCAGCCCCAAGCAGGTGCTGGAAATGGTGAACAGCCAAATTTGCCAAAACAACCGGGAAGAAATGTTCGTAACCGTGTGGCTGGGCATTTTAGACCTGAACACCGGCGTGCTCACCGCCGCCAACGCCGGACACGAATACCCGGTGTTAAAACAGCCGGACGGCGATTTTGAACTGATAAAAGACAAGCACGGTTTCGTCATCGGCGGCATGGACGGTATGCGCTACAACGAATACCAGTTCACCATGGCGCCCGGCGCCAAACTGTTTTTGTATACCGACGGCGTTGCCGAAGCCACCAATGCCGAACAAACCTTGTTTGGCACCGACCGTATGCTGGAAGCTTTGCGCCAGGCACAAGACCAAACCACCAAGGACGTGCTGGAATCGGTCAACGGGGCGGTAGCCACCTTCGTGGACACCGCGCCGCAGTTTGACGACTTGACCATGCTGTGCGTGGAATATAAAGGCAAAAAGGGGGAGAACGCATGAACGATATCCATGAGATCACGGTAGACGCCGTGCTGGAAAATATTCCCGCGGTGACCGACTGGGTGAACGATCTGCTGGAACAGGCCGATTGCCCCATGAAAGCCCAACTGCAGTTGGATGTGGCCATTGATGAACTGTTCAGCAATATTGCCCGTTACGCCTACGCGCCCCAAACCGGCAAGGCTACCCTGAGGCTTGCCTTGTTGCAGCAACCCGCCGGCGTCGCCCTCACGTTTATCGATCAGGGCAAGCCATACGATCCGCTGGCCAAGGTGGACCCGGACGTGACCCTGTCGGCGGAGGAACGGGCGATCGGCGGCCTGGGCATTTTTCTGGTGAAAAAAACCATGGACGATATGACCTACGCCCGGCAGGAAGACAGCAACGTGCTGACCATTACCAAATTATTTTAACGGCCCAATGCTTGAATCACGGACAGGTCGACAAACCGATAAGCGCCGCGTTTTGCGGTTCGTCAGGCGTGTTGTCCTTTTCGCGGGTCAGTCAAGGGCTATTATCAAATGATCTGGAAGGAGATTGTCAATATGAACATTCAAAAAATCAAACAAGATTCCCAACTTACCCTGGCGCTGGAAGGCCGACTGGATACCGTTACCGCGCCCGCACTGGAAGCCTGCCTGAATGAAAATATCGCCGGCATTACCGCGCTTACCTTCGATTTGACCGGGCTGGAATATATTTCCTCCGCCGGCCTGCGGGTGTTGCTTTCGGCCCAAAAACGCATGGCCCCTCAAGGCCCTATGACGGTGAAACATGTGAACGAAACCATTCAGGAAATTTTCGACGTTACCGGCTTTTCCGATTTTCTCCACATTGAATAACAGTAAGATCAAACAAACAGTTCCCATTACTTGCAATAATGGGAACTGTTCGTTTATTGCGGCTTTAATACTTTCACCAGCGCACGCCCTACCAGTTCGGCGGTCCATTCGGCTTCGGCCAGGGTGTTGGCGTCGGTGCCGATCTCCAGCAAAATAGAACCGTTCAACAGGTCAAAGTTATATTTCACCGCCTTCAGACACAAAGGGCGTGCCAGGCCGGGATAATCGGCTTCCAGACGTTTTTGCAGCTGCAAACAAAACCGAAAATTCTCTTCCCAGTCGGGGTAGCCTTCCACCGTGCCGGTCTGGCAGCCGGCCAGCACCATTACCTGGGCGGCTTTGCGGCCGTTCACCGTAGCGGTGGGCTTTATTTTTTCTTCTTCGGTGCCAATGGCATCCCGGTGGCCGTCTATCACCACTTTAATAGAGGGATATTGTGCCAGATACCGGCGAATGGTTTCGGCGCTGCGGGTATAAGCGCCGTTGTAATAAGGGTGGTCGTGCTGGGTGGCGTCGTTAATGGTCACAATGCCCGCTTCGTTCAGCACCCGGGCCATCACTTCGCCCACCTGCACCACGTTTTGGGTGTTGTCGGTGTTGCGGGTGCGGTCCGCGGTGGTGTAATAGCCGTTATCCCCCTGGGTAAAGGCTTCGGTGGCATGGGTGTGAACAATCAGCACCTGGGGCTGGTCGGTGTCGGTCAGCGTAAAGGGAAGCCCCTGCTGCAAATAAGCGGCCACGTCGGGCTTTAGGTCGGTTTTGTTGCTGATATGTACGCCGCCGGCCGTTAAATTGGCGGATGAAAGAGAAAAATTTACGGTTTTTACGGACCCGGCGCGGGTGCCGGCCGGCGCGGTTTGCGATGCAGGTTCCACAGCCGAAACGGCGCTGCTGGCAACCGCCGGCGGGGCAGAGGAGACCGCCGATTCCGACGGCGCCGGCGGGGCGCTTTCGGGGGCCGAAACCGAACGGGCCAGGCCCGCGTCGGTCAGCCAAAAGGCGGCCGAAAAGGCCGCCGCCTTGCGCAAGGCCAGCCCCAATCCGGCGGCATAGTGCACCGCCAGCGTCGCGGCCACCGCCAAAGCCACCACAGCCGCCGCCCGTTTGCCCCATTGTTTCACACCATCATCTCCCGGTTATGTGTATGCCGGGCGGGCGGCAGTTATACCAGTTCCATCAGCAGATCGGGATCCAGCTTGGGATGCAGGGCGCAGTTGATGGCCAGCGCTACCAAATCGGCCGCGTGGGTTATCACCGTGTCTATCTCACGGGGCGTCACCATCATGGGCGGCTGGTCGCCGCCGGCGTTTTCCGGGGCGGTTTCGCCGCCCAGCAGGTCGGCTGCCAGGGTGGCGGCGTCCACCACCGTGGGCACCCCCACGGCGATCACCGGCACCCCCAGCACCGTTTGGTCTATGGCCCGGCGGGCGTTGCCCACGCCCGAGCCGGGGGTAATGCCCGTGTCGGCAATTTGCACGGTACAGCCCAGCCGCGCCAGCCGGCGAGAGGCCAGGGCGTCTATCACGATCACTGCTGCCGGCTGCACCTGGGTCACCACGCCGCGAATGATTTCGGCTGTTTCAATACCGGTTTTGCCCAGCACGCCCGGCGCTATCACCGAAACCGGCCGCAGCGGGCCCAACCCCAGGGCTTGGGCCAGACTTTCGCTCACATGGCGGGTCGCTAAAATGCTTTCGGCGGTTTTGGGCCCAAGGGCGTCGGGGGTGATGTCGCTGTTGCCAAGCCCCGCCACCAAAATGGGGCCTTCGGGCGGCAGCATACGGCTCAGTTCCACGGTAATGGCCGAACGGCGTGTGTCGTCCGCCGCCGTTTCGTCGAAAAAAGGCGGCACCTCAACGGTCACATACCGGCCCATGGGCTTGCCCACCGCCGCCGCGCCCGCCGGGCTGGTCACCGCAATGCGGGTAATGCGGGCACTGCCCACGCTCAATTCTTCACTGGTCACGCCTTCACAGCCATCGGCGGCCATTTCTCGCCGTTCCACCGCTAAGTCGGTGCGAATTCCCATATCAACTGCCTCCTTGCTTTGGCAATAGTATGGGGCCCAAACAGAAAAATATCCGAAAAATGCAAAAAACCCCTTGCATTTTTCGGGACAGGGTGGTATTATACTATAGTCACTTATCATAAATACTTTACTTGGGGAGGTGTAAGAATGCCCAATATCAAATCGGCTGAAAAGCGTGTTAAAATCACGGCTGTTCGTACCGCTCGCAACAAGGCCTATAATTCGGCGTTAAAAACCGCCATCAAAAAGGCTAACGCGGCTATCGAAACGTCGGCGGATAATAAAGAAGACGTGGTGCGCAACGCGGTGAAGACCATCGATAAGGCGGCCGCTAAAGGTATCATTCATAAGAATACCGCCGCTCATCGCAAATCGGCACTCGCCCTCAAACTGAAGGCCAACGCCTAATGATGTAACACAAAACCCGGAACGACTCCCAACCTCTGTCGTTCCGGGTTTTCTTTTTTTGCGTTATGCTTTCACCAGCACTTTTTCAATTTCGCCCACATACACCCGGTGAAAATCCCCCCGGTAGCATTGCTCGATAATGGCGGTATCCACAAATTTTTCGGGCCGCAGGTCGTCGGCATACAGCTTGCGGCACACCAGCACGATCTCGGCTTGTTCAAAGTATACGCCGTGGGGATCAAACACGGGGGTCAGGCCGGTGGCGGCGGTTTTGTCGATATCCCGCCCGCTTTGGCTGCCGCAAATGCCGTGCACTTTTTGCTTCATGCTGTCGGGCAGCACCGTTACGGTGAAATAGGGCTGGGCTTCCATAAAGGTATAGGTGTACCGCTGGGGCCGCACAAACACGGTGGCCACGTCCTTGTTCCACAGTTCGCCCAGCATGCCCCACGAAGCGGTCATCATGTTATAACCGTTGCGGTCGCCGGCGGTCAGCAGCAGCCAGCGGCCGTCTATCATTTCCACCGGGTTTTCGTTCAGAGCGCGTACGTCGATCTCTTTGAACATAATTATTCACTCCTTTTTTCCGGCGGGCGGTGGCTTTGCCAATAGCGGTTTACCTCGCCCCCCACAAACACAATATACAAACAGGCGTACAGCCACAGCATAATGAGCACCGCGGCGGTCAAACTGCCGTAGGTGTAGGTGTTCACGTGGCGGATGTACAGCGCGTATAAAAAGGAAAAGCCGATCCATCCCACCGCGGCCAGCGCGGCTCCGGGCAGTTCCGCCCGCACCGATGAGCGCCGGTTGGGGGCGGCCAGATAAATGGCGGTGAACAGAGCGGTGAGCAGAATAAAGATCACCGCCACCCGAAAACTGATGATCACAATGGCGGTTTTGGCCAGCGCCGGCCAAAGGTTCGCCACCAGAGCGGCCAGGCTGTCGCCAAACACCAGCAAGATCAGGGTGAGCACCATGGCCACCATCATGGTGAGCGTGCACACCACCGCCATGCCCCGCACGGCAAAATAGTTGCGCTTTTCTTTAATGCCATACACCACGTTAAGCCCTTGAATCAGGGAAATAAACCCTTTAGAAGCTGCCAGCAGGGTAGAAACCGCCGCCACCGAGATCAGCGCCGGGTTGCGGCCGTTGTATATCTCGGTAAAGATCTTTTCCACAAATTCGCTGAACCAGTCGGGCATAATGCGGGTGAATTCGGCGCCCAGGGCCAACTGCTCCAGCCCGGGAATAAAACCGATCAGGGTGATGAGCAGCATGGTGAAGGGAAAGGCGGAAATAATAAAGAAAAAGGCCGATTGCCCCGCAAAGGCCGAAACCGGATAACCGAAAAAGATCGCCGCCAGCTTGCGCGCCCGGGCGTGCCACACTTTCCACATGCAGGTTGCCTCCCTTGTAAACGAATGGTATGCCGGGTATTTTGTCCATTATACACCATTTGCCGGACGAAAGAAAGAAAAACTTGTCGCGCTACCAAAAACGACGGCTTCCTCCCGGGGGAGAAAGCCGCCGCGTTGGCGTTTGCCGTTAATAATTGATGACCCGCAGTTCAAAATAGGCTTGCGGATGATCGCACACCGGGCATTTTTCGGGCGCTTCGGCCGCGTCCACAATGTGGCCGCAGTTGCGGCAGATCCACACGGTCTTTTCGTTCTTTTTAAACACGGTGCCGTCTTCAATGTTTTTCAGCAGTTTGCGGTAGCGTTCTTCGTGTTCCTTTTCAATGCCGCCCACCAGTTCAAACAGCTTGGCAATGTCGTCAAAGCCTTCTTCTTTGGCTTCTTTTGCCATGCGGGCGTACATATCGGTCCATTCTTCGTTTTCGCCGGCCGCCGCCGCTTGCAGATTTTCCACGGTGGACCCCACAGCGCCGCCGTTGAGCAGCTTAAACCAGATCTTGGCGTGTTCTTTTTCGTTGGCGGCCGTTTCCTCAAACACCGCCGCGATTTGCTGGTAACCTTCCTTTTTGGCTTTGGAAGCAAAGTAGGTGTACTTGTTGCGGGCCTGGCTTTCGCCGGCGAAGGCCTGCATTAAATTTTGTTCGGTTTTGGTTCCTTTCAGTTGTGCCATAACGGTAGTCCTCCCATAATTATTTCGTGTTTTTATTGTAGCACGAACCGCCCCAAAGGTAAAGCATTATTTTTGATCTGCCCCAAAACAACATTTTTTCCATAAAAAATGAAAAAAAGCTTGCAAAAATCCAAAAATATGGTATAATGCACTTTGCCGATTATAAATGGTGGGTGTAGCTCAGTTGGCTAGAGTGCCAGATTGTGGCTCTGGAGGTCGTGGGTTCGAGACCCATCACCCACCCCATATTGGGATGTCGCCAAGCGGTAAGGCAACGGACTTTGACTCCGTCATTGCGCTGGTTCGAATCCAGCCATCCCAGCCATGAAAGAGACCTGATTTGTTTACCAAATCAGGTCTCTTTCAATGATATCCGTTCCTCATCGGAACGGGTGATATACCTCCGGTATGATATCCGCTGACGCGGATGATATACGCCTTTGGCGTATGAAGGAACGGATATTATATCATATTGCGACGAAGGAGCAATATATCAT
>CADBNN010000027.1 GCA_902796075.1 Oscillospiraceae bacterium
CGAGGGATCTCTTGTCATCATTTTTTCAACAACCCTCCCGTCGCGGCTGCGCCGCGCCACCCTCCCTTACACAGGGAGGGCAATCCGCAAGTCCGCTACGCGCTGTATGCCTCCCCTGTGCAAGGGGAGGTGGTTTGGGGGCGCAAGCTCCCAAACCGGAGGGGTTGTCTTCACGAGATTGATCCGCACCCGCCGCTCCCGGCAAAACGCCGGTGCTTAACTGCTACCACATGGTGACCGCCCCTATTATTGTTTTCCGCCTCTACGTCTTTCACGGGTGCAACCAAAAAACCGCCCGATATTGGGCGGTTTTCTATGAATACGTTTACCTGCCACAGCGGGTTTTTCGTATGTATTACGCCATGAATGCTTCGATGGCGTCCGGATCTTTGATGATATCCTTTGACAGGACTTCGCAGCCGTTTTCGGTGATGAGGAGATCGTCTTCGATGCGGATGCCGATGGCCTCTTCATCGATATACAGGCCCGGTTCGTCGGTGATGACCCAGCCGGGCTGCAGCACGTCGCCCGCCAGCGAAACGTCGTGCACGTCGATCCCCATGGGGTGGCTGACGCTGTGCATATAATACCGGCCCACTTCAGAAGCGTCGTGGATCATGCCCATGGCCACCAGGCCTTCGCCCAAGGTCTGCCGGGCGATATCGTTCAATTCTTTCAGGCTTACGCCCGGTTTGGCGGCGGCGGCCACCGCCCGGTTCGCCTTTAATACCAGTTCGTAGATCTCGCGCTGGCGCGGGCTGAACTTGCCGTTGGCCGGATAGGTGCGGGTGATATCGCTGCTGTAATTTTCATACCGCGCGCCCAGGTCCAGCAAAATCAGCGAGCCGTTTTGCACTTCGCAATGGTTGGTTTCGTAATGCATCATGCAGCCGTTTATGCCGGAGCCGGCAATGGTGGGAAAGGCCTGGCGCTTTGCCCCTAACCGTTTGCAGGTATACTCAAAATCCGCCTGCACCTGATATTCCATCATGCCCGGCTTCAGGTTTTTCATCACATATTCCAGCCCCCGGCGGGTAATATCCAGCGCCTTGCGGATGCGTTCCACCTCTTGGGCGTCCTTGCGCTCTCTCAGCGGCGCGCAGGCTTCGCGCAGGTCTTTGAGCGCCACGTGGGGATAAGCCTGCCCGAACCGCTGCGCCATCACCGCGTTATAGTCCGGCAGATCGTTCATCCGACAGCGGTACAAATCAAAATACGCCCGCTCCACGCGGCACCGGCTCAGTATGCTGCCGATCGCGTTTTCCAGGCTGTCCGTATAGCGCACGTCTTCCACTTCGCTAACGGCCCGGACTTCTTCTTTGGTGGGCATTTTGCCGGTCCAGCGTTCGGCCAGCGGGTCCGGCTGTTCAATAAACAGCATCTCACGGGTAGAATCGGCCGATTTGTAGGCCAAAAAGGCCGTGTTTTCCCGTTCCAGCCCCGTTAAATAAAAGAACTGGCTGTTGACCGTGAAATCATAATACGCGTCTTCATTGGTATGCACGGGAATGCCGGCATAGGCGACCACCAGGGTATTTTCCGCCAGCGTTTCATACAGTCTGGCTCTGTGTTGTGCAAATGACATAAGGATTTTTCGCCCTTTCTTTTTTTGCGGATCGGATGGATCAACCGGGAAGGAGGCGCTTCTTTGCAAAAGCCCTCTTCGCCCGTTTCAATCATAGATCGCCGCGTTGTTTACAGCGGCACGCCAAACAGCCGGGCCGCGTTTTGGGCGGCGGCGGCCAGCACCGTTTGTTCGTCGGTTTGCTTCACGGCGGCGATGCGCGCGGCAATAAGGGGGATGAGCGTGGAATCGTTGCGCCGGCCCCGATGGGGCACGGGGGTCATGTAGGGGCAATCGGTTTCCAGCAGCAGCCGGTCCAGCGGCACAAAGCGAGCCACTTCCACCGGCACCCGGGCGTTTTTAAAGGTAACGGCGCCCCCCAGGCCGATATACAGCCCGGCGTTGAGCACGTCCCGGGCCATTTCCACACTGCCCGAAAAGCAATGCACCACCCCGGCCGGCCGATGGCGGGCCAGCAGTTGCCAGGTGTCGGCGTGGGCTTCCCGGTCGTGGACGATAACGGGCTTGTGGAGGCGGTTGGCCAGCAAAATCTGCCCTTCAAACCATTCTTTTTGCAAATCGCGGGGGGAAAAATCATAATGGTAATCCAGCCCGATCTCCCCCACCGCCACGCATTTGGGGTGGGCAAGCAAAGGCAGCAGCGGCGTTTCGCTGAACCGGCCGGATGCCTGCGCTTCGTGAGGATGCACCCCGCAGGCGGCGTAAATATAATCGTATTGTTCGGCCAACGCCAGCGAAAAGCGGGAGGTGGCTTCGTCACTGCCGCAGTTGACCACCCGCGCCACACCGGCGGCGGGCAGTACGTCGGCCAGCAGGGTTTCCCGGTCGGGATCGAAAGCTTCGCTGTCGTAATGGGCGTGAGAATCGAAGATCATAAAAGTCGCTCCTTACGGGGACTACCGCACCTTGCTGCCGGGCTGTACGTCGTCGGCAAAAATCACCGAAACGGTATCGCCGTTATCGGCGGCCAGAATCATGCCCCGGCTTTCCACCCCCCGCAGCACAGCGGGTTTTAAGTTGGCCACCACGATCACGTGGCGCCCCACCAGTTGGTCGGGGGTATAATAGCGGGCGATGCCCGACGCCACCGTGCGGGGCACGCCGCTGCCGTCGTTAAGGGTGAGCTTCAACAGCTTGTCGGCCTTGGGCACCGGCTCGCAGGCGGTCACTTCGGCCACCCGCAGTTCCACCTTGGCAAAATCTTCTATGCCGATCTGGTCTATTGTTACCACGTTTTCGGCCTTGGGGGCGGGATGTTCCGCCGGCGCGTGGGCCGCGGCCCAGGCGGCCGGTTCCTTTTCGGCGTCCAGCCGGGCAAACAGCACCTCCGGCGTCCCCACGGCATACCCCGCCAGGGCGTTCACCGCCAGTTCCTCCTGCCGGGCCGTGTGATCGGCCAGCCCCAGCTGGCAGGCGATCTTTTGGGCGGTTTCGGGCAGGAAGGGCGTTAACAGCACGCTCAGCAGGCGAATGTTGTCCAGCAAATAATACAGCACCGCTTCCAGCCGGGGGCGGTCGGCCTCGTTTTTGGCCAGAGCCCAGGGGGCGGTCTCGTCAATATACTTGTTGCACCGCTTGGCCAGGTTGAACACGGCGGCGGCCGCGTCGGCGTTGCGGTATTCGTCCATCAGGGCCACATACCGATCTACCGTTTCCCGGGCGGTGGCGGTCAGGTCGGCGTCCACCCCGGCGGGCGGGGCGGCGGGGCGGCTCACCTTGCCGCCGAAATATTTGCCCGCCATGGCCACCGTGCGGTTTACCAGATTGCCCAGGGTGTTGGCCAGGTCGGCGTTATACACGTTCACAAAATTTTCAATGGTAATGGTGCCGTCTTGCGCAAAGGGGATCTGAGACAGCAGATAGTGGCGCACCGCGTCGGTACCGTAGCGTTCCGCCAGCTCGTCGGCATACAGCACGTTGCCTTTGGATTTGCTCATTTTATCCTCACCGGACAGCAGCCAGGGGTGCCCCAGCACCTGCTTGGGCAGCGGCTCGCCCAAGGCCATCAGAATAATGGGCCAGTACACGGTGTGGAAGCGCACAATGTCTTTGCCGATCACGTGCAGGTCGGCCGGCCAGTAATGCTTATACAGGTCGCCGGAGCCGTCGGGATGATACCCCAGGCCGGTGATGTAGTTCGACAGCGCGTCGATCCACACGTAGATCACGTGGTCGGGGTCGAAGGTGACGGGAATGCCCCATTTGAAGGACGACCGGGACACGCACAAGTCGGCCAGACCGGGCTTGAGGAAGTTGTTGATCATTTCGGCGCGGCGGGATTCGGGCCGGAAGAAATCGGGATTTTGCTCATAATAGGCCATCAGCCGGTCCTGATACTTGCTCAACCGCAAAAAATAGGCTTCTTCCTTGGCGTCTATCACGTCCCGCCCGCAGTCGGGGCATTTGCCGTCTACCAGTTGGGAGGCGGTGAAGAAGGATTCGCAGGGCACACAATATTTGCCGGCGTATTCGCCTTTGTAAATGTCGCCCTGATCGTACAGTTTTTTGAAAATGGCGGCCACGGCGGCTTCATGGTCGGCGTCGGTGGTGCGAATAAACCGGTCGTAGGTCACGTTCAGGCAGTCCCACACCCGGCGGATGGTGGCGGCGGTCTCGTCCACGTAAGCCTTGGGGGCCACGCCCTTCTGCTTGGCGTATTCTTCAATTTTTTGGCCGTGTTCGTCCGAGCCGGTCATAAAATACACGTCAAAGCCCATCATGCGCTTGTAGCGGGCGATCATATCGGCCAGCACAATGTCGTAGGTGTTGCCCACGTGGGGCTTGCGCGACGCGTAAGCAATGGCGGTGGTGATGTAAAATTTTTCGTTCATTGGTATGACTCCTCTCGGATGATCGGGCTTTGCCCTTGAATATATAGTGTAACACGGAACGGGGCGTCTGTCAAATAAAAAACGCGATATGCCACGGCATTATGCCCGGGCATGCATGCAAATAATAAGAATAAGAACAAGACGAAGAACAAGAACAAGAAAAATACCGATACCAAGAGGCGGCTTGCCCCCTCACAAAGGGGGGCAAGACCGCCTTTTTCTGTAATTTTTTAATTTTTTTTGCCAAAGTTGCACGTGGGCGTGCAACTTTTTGCCAAAAACAGCCCTATAGAAAACAAACAAGCGAGGAAAAAAGCCCATGCGAAACGGTTTTGTGTTTTATAAAAGCTATTACGACGCCATGAAAACCCTGCCCGCCGAACAGCAGGCGGCGCTGCTGCAGGCGGTGTGCGATTACGCCTACGAAGGCGCCGAGCCCCATTTGGAAGGCATGGCCGGGGTGATCTTCGGGCTTATCGCGCCCACGCTGGAAGCGTCCTGCAAGCGGCACGAACTGGCGGTAAAAGGGGCCAAAGCCCGGTGGGACCCCAAACCCGCGCCCCAGCCGCAAGCCGAAGCCGAACAAATAAGCGGGCAAAACAGCGAACACAAAAGCGGACAAAAAAGCGAACAAACCCCGCCGGAGCCGCCTAAAAACGAGAAAAATAGCGAACAGCCGGCCCCACCGCTGCCAAAAAACGTGTCTCTCACCCCCGGCCAGCAGGAGGCCCTGCGCCGCGAGATCCCCGACGCCGAAAACGTGATACGGCAATACGCGGCCTATAAAAAGGCCCACCTGCGCGAGCCGATCTTTGACGAGCCGGCCATCCGTTATTTTGCCGAATATGACTGGGTGCCCGTGGAAGGATTTGTGCCCAAATCTCACCCCGCACAATGGATCAGCGAATCCCGTCCCCCCAAACCCCGGGCGGGGTAAAAGGCGCGCAGGCCTGATGTGATTTTGTTAGATGAAAAAATGCAAACACGCTGCGGGCTGTACGCCTCCCCTGTGCAAGGGGAGGTGGTTTGGGGGCGCAAGCCGCCAAACCGGAGGGGTTGTGGGAGAAGTGCGTTTTCTTTATGCGCCACTTCGGCAAGATGCGGCCTCACTCAGCATATTTCTACCGCGTAAATAGTCTTTTTCGCCTCTACGTTTTGCACGGGTGAAATCAAAAAACCGCCCGAAATTAGGCGCTTTTGGTTTACATAAATCCGCTTTTCGCGTTTTCATGCGTGCAATACGAAGGGGCGATGGAACAATTCATGGGAATCGCGGGTTTGGGATCGGCCCCGTGAGCGTGGAATCGCCCACCCTCGGATAAATGAGCTCCGCCCCTTATTTTCTCCGTCTTCCTCGTTTTGCACGGGTGAAATTGAAAAACCGCCCGAAATTAGGCGGTTTTAGTTTACATAAAACCGATTTTCCCATTTTCATGCGTGCAAGGCAAGAGGCGAGGGATTGAGATTTCTCCACTCGCGGCGCTCGGTCGAAATGACAAAACTGTAGTCTGTCATCCCGAGCGCAGCCGAGGAATCTCTTGTTATCTTTTTTCAACAACCCTCCCGTCGCGGCTGCGCCGCGCCACCCTCCCTTACACAGGGAGGGCA
>CADBNN010000028.1 GCA_902796075.1 Oscillospiraceae bacterium
AAGAAACCTATGAAGTCGTTGACGCTATTGATCGGAAGGATACCGACAATTTGCGCGAAGAACTGGGCGACGTGCTGCTGCAGGTAGTGATGCACGCCCAAATGGAGCAGGAGATCGGCCGGTTTACGTTTGACGACGTGGTGCATGACGTTTGCTTTAAATTGGTGGAACGGCATCCCCATGTGTTTGGCGCCGTGAGCGCCGAAAACGGCGAGCAGGCGCTTGACAGTTGGGAAGCAGTGAAACGGCGCAGCAAGCAACAGGAGACATATACCCAAACCCTGCAAAGCGTACCGATGGCTTTTCCGGCGCTGATGCGCGCCCAAAAGGTGCAGAAACGGGCCGCCAAGGCCGGCTTTGATTGGCCGACGGTAGACGGCGCGCTGGACAAAATCAGGGAAGAGACCGAAGAGTTGATCGGTACTGATGCGGATCACAGACAAGAAGAATTGGGCGATTTGCTGTTTGCCGTTGTTAACGCCGCCCGGTTTTATAAGGTGGATAGCGAGCAGGCGCTGCAGGCCGCTACCGATAAATTTATTGCCCGATTTGCCCAGGTGGAAGAACTGGCACGGGAACGGGGCATTGAAATGAAAACTGCTTCGCTTGAAACGCTGGATGTGTTGTGGGACGAAGTAAAAAGACGGAATTCTCGGCAGTAATGCCGTTGAATCAATAAATACATTAAAACGGAGGAACAAATCATGAACAAAACTGAACTCATTGCTGCCGTTGCAGAAAAAGCCGAACTGTCCAAGAAGGACGCTGACAAAGCTGTTGCCGCTGTGATCGAAACGATCACCAAAGCTCTGAAAAAAGGCGACAAAGTGCAACTGGTAGGCTTCGGTACTTTTGAAGTGCGCGCTCGTGGCGCCCGTACCGGCTTGAATCCCCGCACCAAAGAAACCATTAAGATCCCCGCTGCCAAACTGCCCGCCTTCAAAGCCGGCAAAGCTCTGAAAGACGCTGTTGACAAATAAGTCAAACCATATCGTTCCCGGCGGGCTTTGCCCGCCGGTTTTTTTAGGAGTGCATTATTGTGCGTTTGGACAAATATCTGAAAGTATCACGCATCATCAAGCGCCGCACGGTTGCGAACGAAGCGTGCGACGCCGGCCGTGTGACCTTGAACGGGCATCCGGTGCGCGCGTCTTACGAAGTGAAACCCGGCGAGGTGTTCACCCTTTCATTGGGCCAGCGGCCTGTTACGTTCCGGGTGCTGGCGGTAAATGAATTTGCCGGCAAAGACGATGCCAAGCTGATGTATGAAATCCTTGATACACCGGCAGAATAATTCCCGCGTTTTTATGGGAAAAATCCGTCCGTTTCGTTGACAAACGGGCGGATTTCTTGTATAATACCAATAACTATTGTTATAAAGAGGGAACAATATTATGGAATGGACCGGTTTGAACGAACTGCGTGAAAAGTACTTATCTTTTTTTGAAAGCAAAGGCCATTTGCGGCTGCCCAGCTTTTCGCTGATCCCGCAAAACGACAAATCGCTGCTGCTCATCAATTCGGGCATGGCGCCTATGAAAAAATACTTTACCGGCGAGGTAACGCCGCCCAGAAAACGGGTGACCACTTGCCAAAAGTGCATTCGCACGCCGGATATTGAAAACGTGGGCAAAACCGCTCGCCACGGCACTTATTTTGAAATGCTGGGCAACTTCTCTTTCGGCGATTATTTTAAGCATGAAGCGACCGCCTGGGCGTGGGAGTTTTTCACCAAAGTGCTGGAACTGCCTGTCGATCGGCTGTGGGTCACCATTTATCAGGACGATGACGAAGCCTTTGATATTTGGACCAAAGAAGTGGGCGTTTCACCTGACCGGATCGTGCGCATGGGCAAGGAAGACAACTTCTGGGAGCATGGCTCCGGCCCTTGCGGCCCTTGCTCGGAACTGCATTTTGACCGGGGCGAACAGTATTCCTGCGGCAAACCGACCTGTGCGCTGGGCTGTGATTGCGACCGGTATGTGGAGATCTGGAACCTGGTGTTCACCCAGTTTGATTCTGATGGCAAAGGCACCTACACGCCGCTGGACCATCCCAATATCGATACCGGCATGGGCCTGGAACGGCTGGCTTGCGTGATGCAGGGCGTGGACAACCTGTTTGAAGTGGACACCGTGCAAAACATTATGAAGCACATCAGCCGCATTGCCGGCGTGCCGTATAAGCAAAACGAACAAACCGATATTTCTCTGCGGGTCATCACCGACCACATCCGTTCCACCACCATGATGATCGGCGACGGTGTTATGCCTTCTAACGAGGGCCGCGGCTACGTGCTGCGCCGTTTGCTGCGGCGGGCCGCCCGCCATGGCCGGTTGCTGGGTATTGATCATCCCTTCCTTTCGGAAGTGGCGGCTACCGTGATCCAGGAAAACGCTTCCGCTTATCCGGACCTGGTTGAAAAGCAAGCTTTTATTCAAAAGCTGATCGCGGTGGAAGAAGAAAGCTTCGGCCGCACCATCGACCAGGGCCTGCAAATGGTGGAAGAATTGATGAAAGCGGCGCAAAACGGTCGCATTTCCGGCGAAGACGCCTTCCGTTTATACGATACCTACGGTTTCCCGCTTGACCTGACTAAGGATATTGTGGAGGAAAAAGGTCTTTCGGTTGACGAAGAAGCCTTTAAAGAATTGATGACCGCCCAGCGCAAACGGGCTCGCGACGCCCGTAAAAATGCCGGCGCCGACGCCTGGGCCGGCGGAGAAAACTTGTTTGAAGGGATTCCCGCTACCACATTTGTCGGATATGAAACCTTGACTGCCCAATCGTCTGTGCTTGCGATCGTGAGCGCCGGTGAAAAGGCCGGCATGGCTGTGAAGGGGCAGGAAGTGACTGTTGCGGTGGCCGAAACGCCGTTTTACGCTGAAAGCGGCGGACAGGTGGGCGACCGCGGCAAAATCAAAACCGAAACCGGCGTTTTGAAGGTTGAAAATACAACGAAAAACCACGAAGGCGTGTATTTGCACACCGGCAAGGTGATAGAAGGCGAATTGGCGTTGAATCAGGCGGCCGATTTGCAGGTTTGTCAAAAATGCCGCGCCGCAACGGCGCGCAACCATACTTCGGCGCACTTGCTGCAGGCGGCGCTGCGCCAGGTGCTGGGCACGCACGTGCAGCAGGCCGGGCAGCTGGTCGATCGGGATCGCATGCGGTTCGATTTCACCCATTTTTCCGCGCTTACGCCCGAGGAACTGCAAACGGTGGAAAACACGGTCAACGGCTTTATTTTAAGCGCGTTGCCGGTTGACGTGCGCGAAATGCCCATTGACGAAGCCAAAACGCTGGGCGCAATGGCTTTATTTGGTGAAAAATACGGCGACGTGGTGCGTGTGGTGCGCTGCGGCGACGTTTCGATCGAATTTTGCGGCGGCACCCATGTTGCCAACACGTCTCACATCGGCCTGTTCCATATTGTATCGGAAAGCTCGGTGGCGGCCGGTGTGCGCCGGATCGAAGCGGTGACCGGCGAAAAAGTGATGGAATTGCTTCATGAATATGAGCAGGGTCTGCACACGGTAGCCGGCGTGCTAAAATCGGGCGCCGGCGTGGCGGAACTGGCTGAAAAAGCCAGGGCTGTTACCGCCGAAATCAAAGAAAAGGATCGGGAGATCCAACGTTTGCAAAGTCAGTTGGCCGGCGGGCAGATGGATGCGCTGCTCGGCGGCGCCGTTGCCGTTGGTTCCGTTTCGGTTGTGGCAGGCGTGCTGCAGGTTGACGATGCGGATGCTTTACGCGCCGCTTGCGACCAGGCTCGTGACGCCAACAGCACTATGGTTGCGTTGCTGATGATGGTGAATCAGGAAAAGGGCAGCGTTACCTTGTGCTGCGCTTGCGGCAAAGACGCCGTGAGTGCCGGCGCTCACGCGGGCAATATTGTGCGCGCTGCGGCCGAAATGCTGGGCGGCAAAGGCGGCGGCAGACCCGACAGCGCCATGGCCGGCGGTAAGGAGATCGATAAAGTGAACAATGTGATCGCCGCTTTGCCCGCCATTGTAGAAAAACAACTGCATTAACGATCGTTTATATTAGCAGGGAGGTGGTTTTATGCCGCGAAACGGACAGGCCACGCGGGACAAGATTTATGAGTATTTGCGCCAATGTGCGGGCAGTTCTTTTCCCACGGTGCGCGAAATTGCCGCCGCGTGCGGACTGAAATCACCTTCCGGTGTGCATGCGCATTTGCTGGCATTAGAGCAGGAAGGCAAAATCAGCCGGCAAAACGGGCTGGCCCGTTCGGTAGGCGTTACCGAACGGGCGGCAAGCCTGATCCCCTTGGTGGGTCGGGTGGCGGCCGGCGTGCCTATTACAGCGGTGGAACACATTGAAGATTATATTCCCGTTCCGGCGCAGTTGATGGGTGAAGGCGATTTGTTTGCTCTGCGCGTGGTGGGCGACAGCATGAAAAACGCCGGCATTTTGAATGGGGATACCGTGATTTGCCGCCAGTGCCAAACAGCGGAAAACGGCGAGATCGTGGTGGCGCTGTTAGACGATGAGGCCACCGTGAAGCGGTTTTTTAAAGAAGCCGACCGTGTGGTGCTGCAGCCGGAAAATCCTGATTTTGCCCCCATTGTGGCACAACAGGTTATGCTGTTGGGCAAAGTGGTTGCCGTTTATCGCAGTTACGTTTGATTCGGGCTGTCGGATGTTCCGGCGGCCGCGGATCTTATTTTTTATGAAAAGGGGAAACCCGTTATGAAACAGCAGCAAAAAGTCTTTTGTGTAGTCTCCCACACCCATTGGGACCGGGAATGGTATGCGCCGCTTGAAGTTTTCCGCCAGCGGTTGGTGGATCTTGTTGATCATTTGCTGGTGATTCTGCAAGAACAGCCGTCTTTTGTGTTTCATATGGACGCGCAAACGGTCGTGCTGGAAGATTATCTTGCCGTGCGGCCGGAAAAACGTGCGCTGTTACGTCAGTTCATTCAACAGCGGCGCATGGTGGTTGGCCCCTGGTATTTGGAAAACGATTTTTATTTGACCAGCGGTGAAGCAACGGTGCGCAATCTGCTGGAAGGTGACAAATTGTGCGCTGAATTCGGCGCCAAGGGACAAATCGGCTACGCGCCCGATCAATTTGGTAATATTTCGCAGTTGCCCCAGATCTTGCATGATTTTGGCTTAGACAACTTTGTGTTTGGCCGCGGTTTCAGCGAATATGAGCCGGACGGAAACGGCGGTATGGCGCGCAAACCGTCGCCCACCGAGTTTATTTGGGAAGGGGCAGACGGCACCCGTTTGCTGGCGATCCATATGCGCCATTGGTATAACAATGCGCAACGGTTTTCGGCCGACAGCGAACGGGCGCTGAAATTTTTGCAAAGCATTGAAAAAAACTATGCCAACGAATGGACGTTTACTCCCTATTTGCTGTTGATGAACGGCGTGGACCATTTGGAGCCCCAGGGCGATCTGCTGCCGATCCTGGATAAATTGCAGCAAAAACTGCCGGCCGGGCAGGCGATCTTGCAATACCATATGGATGATTACGTGCGGGACGTACAACAATACATTGACCGGCATCAAGTGGCATTGCCGGTGCATAAGGGCGAATTGCGCCGGGGCGCCGACCGGGAGATCTTGAAAGGCACACTTTCTTCCCGTCATTATTTAAAGGTGGCAAACGTGCGGGCGCAAGCACTGTTGGAAAACCGGCTGGAGCCGCTGTATTGCATGATGGAACGGGCCGGAATGCGAGGCGTTACGCCGACCGATCATTTGCGGTATATGTGGAAAAACCTGATGCGCAATCATCCCCATGATTCCATTTGCGGGTGCAGCCGGGATGAGGTGCACCGGCATATGGAGAACCGCTATGAGGAATTCTTTGAATTTGGCGATGAACTGCTGCACCGTGCCATGCAGGCGGCCGCCGATCACACCGCCGCCAGTCGCAAGGGCAGGCAAGACGAATATGTGTTGACGGTAGCTAACACGCTGGCATTTCCGCTCACCGGCGCCGTGCAGGCGGATCTTACCTTTTTGGCAAGCGATGGATTCGACAATTTTGTAATCACGGACGCTGACGGCCAACATACGCCCTTTACGGTGCTGGATGCGCAGGAAGAACGGTTTGACGTGTTCAGCCCCATCAATTTGCCCGGCACGTTAGATGTAAAGCGTTATACGGCCTTGGTGGACGTGGGCCGTGTGGAGCCCTATGCTTTTAAAACCTTTACCTTGCGCAACGCGCCCGGCGTTGTTACGGTTTCACCCGCGCCGCAGCATGAGTCCTGCGAACTGAAAAATGAGTATATGAGCATTGCGATTGCGCCCGACGGCAAAGTGGATCTGACCATGAACGGCCGCACGGTGCGGGATTGTGTGCATTTGGAAGACCGGGCCGATCGGGGCGATTCCTATTGCTTTGTGCGGGGCGGCGACCAGCCGTTGTTGGCCGACGACTGCGTGACCCGGGTGCGCTTGACCGAAAACACGCCCTTGCGGCAAACGGCTGAGATCGTGTATGATTTCGTTTTGCCTGAAACCTATGATTTTGAACGTTCGGCCAGGTCGGAAAAAACGGTTTCTAATCCTGTTACGCTTACGATTTCGCTCACCAAAGGGGAGCCGTTTGCGCGGGTTGCTTACAAGGTGCAAAACAACGCTTGCTGGCATCGCTTGCGTTTGTTGGTGCAAACCGACATTGCTTCGGCTGTCAGCACGGCGGATATTCCTTTTGACGTAGTGACTCACGGAGACGATTTTCATTTTGCCCAAACCGAAACCAAAACCTTGGCCAACACTTCGTTTGCAACGCTGCAAAACGAAACGGCCGGATTTGGCGTTTTAACGGAAGGCGCCCATGAATATGAGCATATGAACGGCTCTTGCCTGGCGTTCACGTTGGTGCGGGCAACCGGCGGCATCAACGCAAGCCCATCGCGCCAATGGAAGACCCCCGGCGGTCAATGCCTGCGTACCATAGAAGGCCGTGTGGCGTTGGCGCCTTATGCAGGCACGTGGGAAGAGGCGGATCTGCCCGGCATGGCGCAAGCGTTCCGCGCACCGCTGCTGGCAGTGTGCACTTGCTGTGATACACGCAAATTTACCGGCGGGCGTCCCTGCGTGCAGGACAGCGAGCTGGCCGAATTGTTTTATGTGCCGGATGCGTATGAACAGGTGGCGATGGAGTCTGACCGTTCCGCCATTCAAATCAACGGCCGGGGCGTGATGGTAACCGCCTTTAAAAAAGCCGAAAACGGCAGTGGACTGGTTCTTCGTGCGCTGAATTATACCGAGGAGACTACTACGCTGCAAGTTACGGCGGCGGGCAAGATCTTTTGTACCACCATGGCGGAAAAAGCCCGGCATTACGCAGGACGCGACCAACTGACCCTGGCGGTTGCGCCCAAACAGATCGTAACGTTGCTGCTGGAATAACGGCACCTTTTCAGCTGCTCTTCATAAAATGGTATCACCATGGCGAGAAGGGCGTGTTCTGTGTGAAAACCATATTGTTAGTGCTTGCTTTGCTTTTGGCTTTATATGGCCTTTCACGGTTGTTGTCGCGCATGATACTGTGGCTGACGCGGCCGGAAAAAGGCGCCTTGTTGCTGTTGGTGCCGCTGTTTGACGATGCTTCTGTTAACACCCGCCTGCAAAGCGCGCGGGAACATCTTTATGCCGGCGGGTTTGCCGACAGCGTGCGGATGGCGGCTGTGGATTGCGGCCTTTCGGCTGACCGGCGGCAACACGCGGCTGACGTTTGCCGCAATTGGCACGTTGTGCTGTTTGACCCGGAAGAGTTGGCTAACAGCGTTTGCGGCAATTCCGCCGGAGAACACAATAAAACACATGCGATATAAAAAAGGGAGGGAACAGCATGGAGTCGATGCAGGACGCATGGATCGAACTTAACGGCACGGTGCAAGCTGTTACCTTTCAAAACCCGCAAAACGGCTATACGGTGCTGCAACTGACCGCGCAGGAGCGGCTGATCACCGCGGTTGGCTCCATGCCGGGCGCTGCGGCGGGCGACCATGTGACTTTGCGGGGCCGGTTTGTTACCCACAAAACCTATGGTGAACAGTTTGAAGTACACGCCATGGAAATCGTGCGGCCTCAAACGGCCGACGCGATTTTGACTTATTTGTCGTCCGGCGCCGTGAAGGGCATCGGCCCGGCGACAGCCGCCAAAATCGTTGATCTGTTCGGTGAAAACACCCTTGAGGTTTTGGAAAAAGAACCGGACCGATTGGCACAGATCAAAGGTATTTCACTGCGAAAAGCCCGTGAGATAGGCGCTTTGTTTGCGGCTCAATTCGGTATGCGCGCACTGATGCTTCGGTTTTCTTCTTTTGGTTTTACACCGGTGGAAAGCTTGCGCATTATGAAGGAACTGGGCGCCGGCGCGGTGGAACGGGTTGAGGCAAACCCTTATTTGCTGTGCGAACCGAAGGTGGGCTTTAGCTTTGACCGGGCGGACGCTTTGGCGACTGCATTGGGCGTTTTGCCCGACGCGGATGACCGGGTGGAAAGCGGCGTGCTGCACGTGCTGCGGCACAACAGCGCCAACGGTCACACTTGTTTGCCGGAAGATAAAGTCTGCCAGGTGGCCGCCCGGATGCTTGACGTGAACGAGGATGCGGCTTATATGGCCGTGGAGAGACTTTGTGAAGCCAAACGCATGATGCGTGCCATGCGGGGCAAAACGGCTTTTTTGGCCTTGCCAAGCTTGTTTGACGATGAATCCTATATTGCCGGACGCATGCGCATGATGCTGCAATTCCCGCCGGCTTCCATTGTGGCTTTGCCGGAACGTATAGACGCCATTGAATCGGCCAACGGCATTCACTATGCCGACCGCCAGCGAGAGGCTATTACCCAAGCCCTTTCTGCCGGTGTGCTGGTGTTGACCGGCGGCCCCGGCACGGGTAAAACCACAACCATTAAGGCAATCATTACGTTGCTGGAACAGCAAAACATGGAAATAATGCTCACGGCGCCTACCGGCCGTGCGGCCAAACGCATGACCGATTTGACCGGGCGGGAAGCCAAAACCATGCACCGCCTGCTGGAAGCTGCGCGGGATGAACGGGACCGTTCGGTTTTTGCCCGCAATGAACAGAATCCGCTGGCAGCCGACGCCATTATTGTGGATGAGCTTTCCATGGTGGACGTGACGCTGTTTGCAGCGTTGTTAAAAGCCATGCGGTTGGGCTGTCGGCTGATTATGGTGGGAGATGAAAATCAGCTGCCTGCCGTGGGCGCCGGCAACGTGCTGGGTGATATTATTGCGTCCGGCGTGGTGCCGGTGGTGCGCCTTACCGAAATATTTCGCCAAGCCATGGAGAGCCGTATTATTACCAACGCGCACCGCATCGTGCAGGGCCAGTTGCCGGAACCGGGCGACCGAAACGGCGATTTTTTTGTGGTGCATGAAGGCAACCCGGTGCGGGCGGCCCGCGTGTTAACGGAACTGTGCACGGCGCGCCTGCCGGCGGCTTACGGCCTGGACCCGTTGGTCGATATTCAGTTGCTGTGTCCCTCCCGGGTGGGAGAGACCGGTTCGGTGCGCATGAACGCGTTACTGAGCGAGGCGCTGAATCCACCTGCCTTCGGCAAGCAGGAATTAGCGAATAAACGCTGCCGCCTGCGGGAAGGCGATAAGGTGATGCAGGTGCGCAACAATTACGACATTGTGTGGACCGGCCGCGACGGTCAGCAGGGAAGCGGCGTTTTTAACGGCGATATCGGTACGCTGGTTTCCATCGACCGCGTCAGCGGCACGTTGAGCGTGCGATTCGACGATCGCACGGCGATTTATTCTGCTGTGGATGCAGACGATCTTGACCAGGCCTACGCCATCACGGTGCATAAAAGCCAGGGCAGCGAATATGAATGTGTTGTGATACCCACGGTGGGCATTCCTGAAAAGTTGAGTTATCGCAATTTGCTGTATACCGGCGTTACCCGTGCCAAACGGCTTTTGGTACTGGTGGGAACCGATGAGGCAGTGGCCCGCATGGTGCATAATCACGTTAAATCGCTGCGCTATACCATGCTGACGCAGCTGCTGACTCAGCCTTGATCTTTTTTGGAAAAAATGCAAAAAAGTGTTGACAAACGCCCCCGTTTATACTATAATACACTTCGCCGGCATTGGTCGGCACCGTCCGATGGGAGCATAGCTCAGCTGGTTAGAGCACCTGCCTTACAAGCAGGGGGTCACAGGTTCGAGTCCTGTTGCCCCCACCAAAATGGCCTGGTAGTTCAGCTGGTTAGAACGCTAGCCTGTCACGCTAGAGGTCGTGGGTTCGAGCCCCATCCAGGTCGCCATATTTGCCTCTGTAGCTCAGTCGGTAGAGCAGGGGACTGAAAATCCCCGTGTCATTGGTTCGATTCCGATCGGAGGCACCATTTGCGGAATTAGCTCATCTGGTAGAGCGCCACCT
Source organism: Oscillospiraceae bacterium (assembly GCA_902796075.1). Lineage (GTDB taxonomy): Bacteria > Bacillota > Clostridia > Oscillospirales > Acutalibacteraceae > UMGS1484. The sequence goes on from CADBNN010000028.1 coordinate 10,419, forward strand.
TGCCAAGGTGGAGGTAGCGAGTTCGAGCCTCGTATTCCGCTCCAATTAAAACGCCTGCCCACGCGGGCAGGCGCTTTTCTTATAAGGTACCTTAGCCAAGAGGTAAGGCAGAAGTCTGCAAAACTTCCATGCCCCGGTTCAAATCCGGGAGGTACCTCCATGAAAAAACCTCGTCTTACGACGAGGTTTTTTCAACGAAATTTGCCCTTCGGGCAAGTGAAATGTGCCTGCGGCACGTGAAATACGCTGATGCGTGTGAAATTTTCGCTTCACGAAAGTGGGAAAATTTCATTTCACATTCGGATGTAAGCCGAATATTTCACAACGGCGAAGCTGTTATTTCACATTTTGCCGTCAGGCAAAATATTTCACTGAAAAGAAAGGATCGTCGCCATGTCTGAATCCAAACTCCGCGATTTATCGGTTGATTTTTCCGTAAAAGTCGTTAAACTATGCGAGAAAATAAAAGGCCATTATTCACTTGTCAATCAACTTGAACGATCGGCAACAAGCATCGGCGCGAATATACACGAAGCGAATTACGCTCACGGAAAGACGGATTTTATTGCAAAATTTCAAATAGCGTTAAAAGAATGTTATGAAACGGAATACTGGCTTGAAGTGTTTATAAAGTCCGAAATAATCGACAGAGAATCCGCGAAAGAACTATACAATCAATGCGGCACCATCCGCCGCATGCTTATCGCTTCGATCAACACAACAAAAGATAATCTTAACAATCGCGAATAGTATCCACTTTTTCGGATTAAATTCGCATTTATCAAGTTATAACAAAAGCGTTAAATAGCGATACTGCACGGTTCGTTTATTGTGTTTCATGAAGATAAACTGCTAAAATATTATTATTGATACATCAAGTTTCGATTTTATTTCAACCTTGGGTTGAAATAAATCAACTTATCATTTATTGATTTATTTATTGCTATCTGCTTTAATTATTATCAACAAAGAAGGTGATTAAATGGACAACACAATTGATATTTTAGCTACTAATATTCAGAAATTTCGTAAGAATCTAGGATTAACACAGGAAGATCTCGCTAACACATTGGGAGTAACTTTTCAAGCGGTTTCAAAATGGGAAAATGCAAAAGCCGCCCCAGACATAACCCTTTTACCTACTATGGCTGAACTATTTGGTTGTTATATTGATGAACTGTTTGGAAAAAGAGTAAAAACAGAACTGCACTTTGACCTCTGTACCGAACTGCCTTTCCCGGATGATACTGTTATGAGAGAGGTTTTATGTAACGGCAGAAAAATCATTAAAGTTAAACCAATCGGATAAGCGTCTTGCTTTTGCATCAATTCCGACCTTATAACACAGAAAAAAGCACTTGCTTTCGCAAGTGCTTTTTTCAACTATATTCGTTCCTTCGGAACGAGTTATATTCGACCTTCGGTCGAGTTATATTGCTTCGCAGTGATATTC
>CADBNN010000029.1 GCA_902796075.1 Oscillospiraceae bacterium
AATCGGAAACAGCGATGCAATCGCATCAAGTAAGTACGACAGAGCGGTGGCACTGATTGATTCCGGCGATTACGAAGCGGCATATATACTGTTAAATGGACTGAATTACAAAGACAGCGCCGACAAAGCGGCTGAATGCTTGTTCTTGAAGCAAAAAGCGGGTTTGACAAACGTCAAGGCTGGATCCACTATTAAATTTGGTTTATACGAGCAAGACAACCACACCAAAAACGGAAAAGAAGAAATCGAGTGGAAGGTTCTTGCCGTAAAAGGCAATAAAGCGCTCGTTATAAGCCAATATGCATTAGATTGTCAGAATTACAACAGCAAATATATAGATACTGCATGGGAAAAGTGCACGTTAAGAACATGGTTAAACGGAACGTTTTGTGATGCTGCATTTAGTGCGGATCATCAAAAAATGATAGCCAGTTCAACGGTTACCGCGGACAAGAACCCGTCGTATAACACATCACCCGGCAATAACACGACCGACAAAGTGTTCCTCCTTAGTATCACAGAAGCAAACAAATATTTCAAATCAGATGAAGCGAGAAAATGCGCTCCGACAGATTATGCAATAGCTCAAGGAGCATGGACAGTCGACAGTGATAAAACAGGTGGCAGAGCCGCTTGCAGGTGGTGGCTGCGGACGCCAGGCTACCGTTCTCACTTCGCTACCAGTATCCGTAGCGACGGCACCGTCACTTACTACGGTGACGGCGTTTACAGCGCTAGTGCTGCCGCCGTCCGCCCCGCTATGTGGATCAGTCTGGATTCTTAAATCGGCTGAAATGATTTCTCCGCGCCGGCTCACCACCCCCGGCGCGGATGATGCGGAAAAGGCAAAAGAGATTGCGGATGAAATCGTTATTCTTGTCGGCGATAGGAATAAGAAGTGCAAAGTGTTGAAGTAAAATCGTTTTGAACAGTTGTTATTTATGACAGAATCAGAGAATAAACAAGTTAAAATGCACACCGATTTTTTTGACAGGTGTGAATCTGCCATTCAAAACGGCTTTTATTTTGAAGCGATCATAATGGAATACGCAGCGATTGAATCGCGGCTTGAAGTGATTTGCGGCGTGCTTGGCTTTCCGTGTGGAAAGGATTGTAAATGCCGGAAAGATATTATGATCGGTTCTCGGATCGATTGCTTGCGCAAATATCGCTGTGATAATGTCGCGATATTTACTAAGTCAAAGCTTCCGTTGACGTTTTTTACAGAAAAAGGAGTGCTGAAAAAGTGGATCGACAAAAGAAACAGAATTGTTCATGGACTCTATAAAGACGAGATAAAGTACAGCGGTAGAATTCAAGAAAGCGAATCACTTGCAGAAAAAGGTCTGGAATACACAAGGCTGTTATACAACGAGGCAAAACGTATTCGAAGGATGAAAAAGAATCATCCGTTTATATTAGAAAACGGCATTATGGCTTGCGAGAACAAAAAGTGTAAAGCTTATAAAGAAGGGGAGTAATTATGTCCATATTCAAGTGTAAAATGTGCGGCGGCACGATAGAATTCGAACAGGGTGCGACAGTCGGCGTATGCGACAGCTGCGGCACGAAACAGACTCTGCCGCGTCTGGACGACGACCGCCGGGCGAATCTTTACGACCGGGCGAACCATTTCCGCCGGAATAATGAATTCGACAAAGCGGCGGCGATATACGAGCAGATCCTGACGGAGGACACGACCGATGCGGAAGCGTACTGGTCACTGGTGCTTTGTCAGTACGGTATCGAATACGTGGAGGATCCGGCGACACGCAAGCGGGTGCCGACGGTCAACCGCGCTCAGTTTACCTCGATCTTCGACGACGACAACTACAAATCCGCCCTGCAGCACGCGGACGTCTACCAGCGCACCCTTTACGAAGACGAGGCTGCTGCCATCAACGAAATTCAAAAAGGCATCCTCGCCATTTCGCAAAAGGAAGAGCCGTTCGACGTTTTTATCTGCTACAAAGAAACCGACAACAACGGCCGCCGCACGCCCGACAGCGTGCTTGCAAACGACTTGTATCACCAGCTCGTGCAAGAGGGATTCAAGGTCTTCTTTGCCCGCATCACGCTGGAGGATAAGCTCGGCACAGCGTATGAGCCTTACATATTCGCCGCGCTGAACAGCGCCAAGGTGATGGTCGTGCTTGGAACGAAACCCGAGCATTTCAATGCCGTGTGGGTGAAAAATGAATGGAGCCGCTACCTCGCGCTCGTGAAAAAGAGCGGCGGCAAAAAGATCCTCATCCCCGCCTACAAGGATATGGATCCCTACGACCTGCCGGACGAATTTTCTCATCTTCAGGCGCAGGATATGTCGAAGCTCGGCTTCATGCAGGATCTCATCCGCGGGATCAAGAAGATCGTAACAACAGACGAGCCGAAAGCGGTGGTGAAGGAAACGGTCGTTGTAGACGCCGCCGCCAACGCCAACGTGGCGCCGCTGCTCAAACGCGCGTTTATGTTTTTGGAAGACAGCGACTGGAAAGAAGCCGACGCGTATTGCGAAAAGGTGCTGGACCAGGACCCCGAAAACGCGCAGGCGTATTTGGGCAAATTGATGGCGGAACTGAAGGTGCGCAAGCAGGAAGAACTGAAGGATTGCAAACAGCCGTTTGACGACCGGTCGAACTTTCAAAAAGCCGTGCGCTTCGGCGACGAGGCGCTTTCCGCCGCGCTGAACGGATATATCGTCCATATCAACGAGCGCAACGAAACCGCGCGGCTGACGGGGATTTATAAGCGCGCAGTAAAAACCATGAAAACCGCGAACAGCGAAAGAGCATACAAATCCGCAGCAAAGGACTTCCAATCTATTCCCGGGTTTAAAGACGCCGACGCGCTTGCCGAGCAGTGTTTGGAAAAGGCGGAAATTTGCCGCAAAGAAGCCATTAAAAAAGCAGAAGCAGCCAAGCGAAGAATAGAGACAATCGTAAACGCTTTGAAAAAAGGTGAAACACAAAATAACGAGCCCACTCTTGCAGAACAACTAACATCGGCGAAAGAGAGGATCGGATATCTTGAACGGATTTCAAGCGTTTTCGGCTCAACGCAAGCGCAAATACAAACGCTTCAAAGCGAAATGGATGGAGTAATTGCGCAAGAAAACAAGCTTGTCGAACGGCAATCGCAACTTGGCCTGTTCGCCGGTAAGGAGAAAAAGCAAATCAAAGAAGCGCTTGCTGCTCTTTTGCCAAAGAAACAAGAACTCGCCAAACAGATAAGTCAGCAACAAAACGCCATAGGTCATTATTTAAACGTTAGCGATATCGATCGTGATCTCAACGAGGCGAGAAACAGCGCCGCCGACTTGGAAGCTCAAATCGAGCGCGCACGGGCTTCCGCGAGCATCGAATACACTTATGAAGAAGCCCTGAATATCTACCTGAACGATCCGGATATAGCGATAAAGGTTAATCAAATCTATCCTATGGCAAGTTTGATTCCTTTTAAGCAGGGTAAAACAAATACAATCCTTTTTGGCAGTTATATCCAAAAAAAGAACGGTTCGCCCGAACCGATCGAGTGGCTTGCACTTGCAAAAGACAGTGAAAAGGTACTTGTAATAAGCAAATACGCACTTGATTGTCAGCCGTATAACACATCTAAAACGGCTGTAACTTGGGAAACTTGTTCTCTTCGCAGATGGTTAAACGGAACGTTTATTAATACCGCGTTCAGTGCAGATGAAAAAAACCGTATTATCCGTACCGGAGTGTTAGCATACAAAAACCCGGAGTATAACACGTCGCCGGGCAACAGCACAACTGACAAGGTGTTCCTTCTCAGCATTACTGAGGTAAACAAATATTTTAATTCAAATTATGCGAGAAAATGCATTCCGACAGATTATGCGAAAGCGCAGGGAGCAGTTACCGACACCAACTATGGCATCAATTGCTGGTGGTGGCTGCGGTCGCCCGGCTATTATTCTTTCACCGCTGCCAGTGTCGAATATGACGGCTCCATCTATATCCGAGGTGCCCCTGTCGAAGACGTTGAAATCTCCGTCCGTCCCGCTATGTGGATCAGTCTGAAGCCGTGAATAATCAATCAATCATATGTCATTGAAAGGAGAAGCCGATGAAAACAGAACAAGCCGCAACCTTCAACTTAGATGAAGTTAGGCCTAAGATTTTAGTGATGGGTAATGGATTGACCTATGAAACCTCTGGCTCTTGGCCGAATTTGATTAAAAAAGTCAGCAGAGAAAACGTAGATGTTTCCCGTTATGAGGAAACAGGTAGCGATGGTAAGAGAAGATTTGTTGTGCCGAATACGGTTTTGACTTTGGCAACATCCGTAACGAAAGATCAGGAACGCCACAGGAAATACATAGATATACTGAAAAAAGAAGGCTACCCGGAAAATGTGAATATCCGAGAGCTTTTGCATTTGCCCTTTGACGCTGTTCTTACCACGAATTATACATACGAACTGGAAGCAGCTCTGAACGCTCGGTATCCGAAGCTGACTACAGTTTCAAAAAGAAATTATGCAGCTACCACCGGAAAAAAGCCAGACACAAAGTATCTGCTGCACACCTTTAACCGTATGGAAGTGGGACGCCCGGATATTTGGCATATCCACGGGGAACTCCGCTGCCCGAGTTCTTTGATCTTATCTCACGACGAATATGCCAGATATATTCACAGAATTCTGATGCATAATGAAAAACGCGGGAACGCTTACCAAAATCATCGACAGGAACTGCGGTTTGAATCCTGGGTGGATTATTTCCTTTTGGGCGATGTGTATATGCTGGGTTTGGGGATGGATTTTTCTGAATTTGATCTCTGGTGGCTGCTCGGCAGACGGCTACGGGAAAAAGCAGGCTGCGGGCAAATCGTCTTCTATGAGCCTTATCAGTCTTCTAACAGAATAAAGCAGTTTGCGTTGAAGGATTGCGGTGTGACTGTCGAAACCTGCGGCATTAATCTTGATGCGGGTGATACCTACGATATGTTTTATAAAGCTGCAATTAATGATATCGCAGCTTCGATGAAAAGACAAATAAGAGATTGAATAAAAAGTCTAAATTTGCCATCGTATGCCCGGCTTGCGGTATTCGTTAATCCTCTTACCAGCGCCCGCCACTCAAAGTCGCCCAGCAACAAGGCTGAAGACAGCACCGCTGCCTTCAGCCTTCTTTTTTACTTCTTTGGTATTACCCGGCCGGGTTTTGGTTTGGCGGGGGCATATCCTTGACCGCGGGCTTGACTTTGCAGGGGTTGGGGGCTATAATGAAAGGGCGAAATGTGTCGAGAAAAAGGAGGCGGAGCGTATGTTATGGGGGCTTATTTTTACCGCGCTGGGTTATTTGGCCGGCAGTGTGCTGTTTGCCCGCGTGTTCGGCGCCGCCTTTCACGTAGACGTGACCCAGGCCGGGCCGGACGGCAACCCCGGCACCTTTAACGCCTATGCGGGCGGCGGCTTTTGGTGCGGCACGCTCACGCTGCTGGGAGACCTGCTCAAGGGCTTTGCCCCGGTGTTTTTATACGCCCACGTGGTGTGCGGCGGGCTGCCCGGCTGGTGGCTGGCGCCCGTGCTGGCGGCGCCGGTGGCGGGTCACATTCTGCCCATTTTTTACAACTGGCAGGGCGGCAAAGGCATTGCGGTTTCCTTTGGCTGCCTGCTGGGGCTGCTGCCCCGGGCCACGCCCCTGCTGATTTTAGCGGCCGTGTTTGTTTTCTTTTCGGTGGTGGTACGCATCGATCCCCACGCCGCCCGCACCCTGTGGACCTACCGGGTAGCGGCGCTGGCGGCTGTGGTGCTGCTGGTGCGAACCGATCCCCCGGCGCTGGCGGGCTTTTTGCTGATCGCTTTGCTGGTGAACGCCCACTTGCGCTTCGGCTGCCACGAAACCCAACCCGGACAGGTGAAATTGTTATGGATGCGCTGATTCTTTCTTGTTCTACCGGCGGCGGACACAACGCCGCGGCCAAGGCCATGCAGGCCGAATTAAAACGCAGGGGGCACAACGCCACCCTGCTGGATCCTTTTTCGATTTACGGCCGCCGCCTGGATCAAAAGGTGGGCGGCTTTTATGTGGCGGTTGCCCAAAAAACGCCCCATTTATTCGGCGCGGCCTATCAGGCAGCCAACGTGGTGCGGCGCATACCCGGCCCTTCGCCGGTATACATCGCCAACATGCACGGGGCGGGCTATTTGCAGCGATATCTGGAACGCCACCGGTTTGACGTGATTTTGACCACTCATTTGTATCCGGGTGAAATGCTCACCCGCCTACGACGCAAAGGGTTCCCCTTGCCGCCCACGGTATTTGTGGCCACCGATTACACCTGCATTCCCTTTACCGAAAATATTGAATGCGACCGGTATGTGATCTCCCACCCCACCCTGCGGGGCGAATTTGCCGGGCGGGGACTGCCGGCCGACCGGTTAGCGCCCCTGGGCATTCCGGTGGACCGGGCCTTTGCGCCCCGGCCCGACTTGGACCGGGCAGCGCTGGCGCGCGAACTGGGCTTAGACCCGAACAGACAGTATTATCTGCTTTCGGGCGGCAGTATGGGTGCCGGCCACATGCGGCGGGCGCTCAACGAGCTGGTGGGCTGGTTCAACGACCGCGCCGACCAGGCGGTGATCGTGCTGTGCGGCAATAACAAATCGCTGTTTAACGCCCTGCAAAAGCAATATGACGGGGTGCCCCAGGTGGTGCTGATGCGCGCCACCGACCGCATGGCCGATTATTTGCACCTGAGCCGCGCGTTTTTGACCAAGCCGGGCGGCTTGTCTTCTACCGAAGCGGCGGTGGCCCGGGTGCCGCTGGTGCATTTGGCGCCCATTCCCGGGTGCGAAACCGCCAACCGCAAGCTGTTTGCCCGCTGGGGGCTGAGCGTGGCTACCGACGGCCGCCCCGGCGAAACAGTGCGGGCCCTGCAGCAGTTGGAAAACCCCGCCGTGCGCGCCCGCATGCAGGCCGCCTGGCAGCGGTTTGCCCCCAACGCCGTGGGCCGCATTGCCGACCTGGCCCAACGCCTGGCGGAGGAGAAAGCGTAAAGCATAAGAAAGAAAGAAAAGGATCGGGTCTTGCGACCCGATCCTTTTGTGATGATTTAACAACGTCTGCTATTATTCAGTTATTGGCATAGGCAATAGACTGATACGCATTTTTTAAATATTTTCGGTAAAATAATGGAAGAAACCTGCGCCCACCGAAAACACGATGCCCGCTACGTCGTTATCATTGAGCGGCACATAACACACTTTGTCATGCGTTTTTTCGCAGTATGCCGGACCTTCAGAAATGCCGCGATTATTTGCTGACAGAAGCGACTGACGGCCAACTGAACGCGCGTTACACGAGCGAATTCCTTTTGCATACCGCACGTGAATTCTCAGAACAACTTATTTACAACCTTATTTCCAACCGCAAAAACTTCGAAAGCGACGTGCCGATGAAGAAAGTCGAGGGTGCGATCGCCCTTTTCGATCTGATCTGCGACGACGGAAATTACGGGAAATGCAACGATATGCTGATAAAACTGTACCTCTATCTTTCAAGGCTGCAATGGGAGCGCGCTTGTCACGACGAGGCGTTTGAATCGCTTGACAAAGCCCTGTACCACGCAAAAGAATTGGAGCGTTTTATCGAAACGTCCGTGCACAGATATACGGCTCCGCTCATTAGTTTTGTGGTTGATTCGCCTGCGCCGACACCAAGTTGTTTTGCCGGCGTTGCCCGGAAATTACCCGATGACTGGCCTTTCTGGTGCAATCCCGATTATTCGGCGGTCGAAAAAGAAATCAAAGCCGATCCGCGCTGGGATGAATGGGTGAAACGAACAAAAGAATAACCGATAAACTCACGAGGCGGGGATCGCTCCCGCCTCGCCGAGCAAAACGCGCTTTTGATGACCGCGGGTTGTCAAAAGCGCTTTTGCGTTGGTTTTGCGTAAATTTGCAGTACAATCCGAACGAATCCAGAGGACGAATACAAAAATCCGGGACACCTGCTTTATCGCAGGCATCCCGGAGCGGGGCTTTGTTGGCAAAAGCAACTTATTTGAGTTCGACTTTGGCGCCGACTTCTTCCAGTTTGCCTTTGATTTCTTCGGCTTCTTCCTTGGAAGCGCCTTCTTTAACGGCTTTGGGAGCACCGTCTACCAGCGCCTTGGCGTCGCCCAGGCCCAGACCGGTGATTTCGCGCACGACCTTGATGACCTTGATCTTTTCAGCGCCGACTTCGGCCAGGATCACATCAAATTCGGTCTTTTCTTCGGCAGCGGCAGCCGGAGCGGCACCGCCCACCACGGCCACGGGAGCAGCAGCGGATACGCCGAATTCTTCTTCAATGGCTTTTACCAGTTCGTTGAGTTCCAGAACCGTCATTTCTTTAACGGCGTCGATGATGGCAGTAATCTTTTCAGACATGATTTTTTACCTCCAAATGTTCATTTTTTAAGATGCCGGCTATACGTTCCGGCCCGGTTGCGCCTGGCTTACGCTTCGGCGGCAGGTTCGGCAGCGGGAGCGCCGCCTTTTTGTTCGGCCACCGCGTTAATGGCGCGGGCGAAGCCGGCGATGATCTGGCTTAAGCTGCCAGCCAGCATGGAGAGCAGATCTTCCTTGCCGGGCACCTTAGAAAGTGCGAGCACCGTTTCGGCGTCAAGCGGTTTTCCTTCCGAAAAACCGGCCTTGATGGTAAAGTCTTTGTTGGTTTCGGCATACTTGCACAGCACTTTGGCGGCGGCCAGTTCATCACTGTGGCTAAACGCCACGGCGGTGGTGCCTTCCAGCACATGATCCAGCCCCTCCAGGCCGATGTTGTTGAAGGCGAAGCGCAGATAGGTGTTTTTCACCACGCGGTAATCCACCCCTGCTTCCCGCAGGCTTTTACGCAGTTTGGTATCATCCGTAACGGTAATACCTTTATAGTCTACGATAACGCCGGCGCAAGCCTTAGACAGTTGATCGGTCAGTTCGGCAACCAACTCTTTCTTTTGTTCCAAAATCTTTTCACTGGGCAAACTGATTCACCTCCTGATTCAACGGGGCAAAGCCCCACATAAAAAAGCCTTCCCCGCCGCGCGAGGAAGGCTGAAACAACACAAGTTCCACAGCATTGCCATGGTGTGAAGATCCATTCCTCGGCAGGCGGCACAGCCATTATGTTTCTGAAAAAACGAAACACCTGCTGTCTTTAGAACAGCTTAGTTATACTAACACACCCAAAAGGGTTTGTCAAGCACAAAATGCAAAATTACTGGAATTTTGCGGGGTTGATGCGAATGCCGGGGCCCATGGTGGTGGCGATGACGCAGGACTTAACGTACTGGCCTTTGGCCGCCGCGGGTTTGGCCTTCACGATCGCGCCCATGAGGGTATCAAAGTTTTCCTGCAGCTTTTCGGCGCCGAAGGACACTTTGCCGATGGGGCAATGGATGATGTTGGTTTTGTCAAGACGGTATTCGATCTTACCGGCTTTGGCTTCGGTGATGGCGCGGGCCACGTCGGGCGTGACGGTGCCGGCCTTGGGGTTGGGCATTAAGCCGCGGGGGCCCAGCACCTTACCCAAACGACCCACAACACCCATCATGTCGGGGGTGGCGATGACCACGTCAAAGTCCATAAAGCCTTCGTTTTGAATGCGGGCGGCCAGTTCTTCGGCGCCCACGATGTCGGCGCCGGCGTCCTCGGCGGCTTTTACGTTATCGCCCTTGGCGAAAACAGCCACACGCACGTTTTTACCGGTACCGTTGGGCAGCACCACCGCGCCGCGGACCTGTTGGTCGGCATGGCGGGAGTCTACACCCAAACGAACGTGGATCTCTACCGTTTCATCAAATTTCGCCGTGGTGGTTTTAACGGCTAACGCCAACGCCTCCGGCGCGTCAAACAGCTGGGCTTTATCATAAAGCTTGCTGCTTTCAATATACTTTTTACCGTGTTTCATAATAATCCTCCTGCATAAGTGGTTAAGCGGAAAATTCCTCCCACCCGGGGATCGAACGATCCCCCCGGAACACTGTTTAGTCGACGACTTCTACGCCCATGCTGCGCGCGGTACCAGCGATCATGCTCATGGCAGTTTCGATGGTAGCGGCATTCAGGTCGGGCATTTTCTGTTCGGCGATTTTGCGAATTTGTTCGCTGGTGATCTTGGCAACCTTTGTTTTGTTGGGTACGCCGGACGCTTTTTCAAGGCCGCAGGCTTTTTTAATAAGCACGGCCGCGGGGGGCGTTTTGGTAACAAAGGTGAAGGAACGGTCGGCATAGACCGTGATAACCACCGGGATGATCAGCCCGATGTCGTTCTTCGTGCGCTCGTTGAATTCTTTGGTGAACGCCATAATGTTCACGCCGTGCTGACCGAGCGCCGGACCTACCGGGGGGGCGGGGGTCGCCTTGCCGGCAGGGATTTGGAGTTTGATGTAGCCCGTTACTTTTTGAGCCATTGTTTAGCACCTCCGAAATATCGTGGTAAAGGCGGAACGGCTCACATGTCCGTTCCTCCCACAATAAGGAAAGAGGTTCTTTCCTTATCTCAAGCGGCACCTGCCGCCTTTTTTACCAATTTGGTTACGCTTCAGGTTCTACCTGATCCAGTTCCAGTTCCACCGGTGTTTCGCGGCCAAACATGGAAATGGTGATTTTTACCTGGTTGGCCACCAGGTCGATCTCGTCCACTATGCCGGTAAAGCCGGTCAACGGACCGTCTACGATCTTGACGTTGTCGCCCACGCGATAGGAAAGTTCCACCGTTTTGGTTTCAACACCCATGCGGCGCACTTCGTCGTCGGTAAGCGGCACCGGCTTGCTGGCCGGGCCCACGAATCCCGTGCAGCCGCGCACGTTGCGCACCACATACCAGGAATCGTCCGTCACGATCATTTTGACCATAACATAGCCGGGAAAGATCTTTCTTTCCACTTCTTTTTTCTTGTTATCCTTAATTTCCACCACGGTTTCGGTGGGCACCCGGATCTCATGGATCAGATCATGCATTTTCCGGTTTTCCACCAGTTTTTCCAGGTTGCTGGCCACTTTGTTTTCGTAGCCCGCGTAGGTGTGGATAACATACCATTTTGCTTCAGCCATCGCGGCACAACTCCTTTCCCGTCAGTTCGGAAACGAGCTTACGCGCCGGTGCCGAAAACCAGCTTGAACAATTCGTACAGACCCATGTCTACCAGCCAGATCAGCAACAGGGCGAATGCGCACACAGCCAGCACGACCAGCGTGTTATTAACCACGCTTTTGCCGGTGGGCCACACCACTTTGCCCAGTTCGGACTTGTATTCCCGCAGGAATTTGAAGATCCGCTTGGGGATGGTAAGGCCGCCGTGCTCTTTCACATAAAGGGCGTCTTTCACCAAAATGCCCAGCACGCAGATCACCACAGCGGCAATGCCCGCGCACACAGCCAGCGTGAACCACATGGTATAGCTCGCCGTGCCGGCAATGCGGCCCAGGTCTACGTATGCCGAGGGACGGCTGGCGATGAACACGATCAGCAGGATCGCGTTGATGATCCCGGTGACCAGCGCCAGGCCGTTCCAGCCCTTTTTCTTGCTGAAGTAGCCCAATGCCATGCCAATGGCCGTAACAATGGCCAGGAAGAACGAACCGAAGAAGTACCCCGACTTGAACAGCACGGCGCCGCTGCCCAGTTCATCGGACATATCGCCGCCCAGGGCGATCTTGACGCCCGGCAGGTCAGCCTGCGCGCCGCCAGTCGTTACCACCTGCGCAAAGGGGAAGAAGAACGCAACCACGGTGAACACGGCCAGCAAAACGGCCAGTATCCGCAGGCAATCTCGTAATACTTTCATTGCGTTTCCCTCCTACTTGGTTTCCCGGTGGAGTGTGTGCTTCCTGCAAAATCTGCAATACTTGTTCATCTCAAGACGATCGGGATCGTTCTTTTTGTTCTTGACGGTGTCGTAATTGCGTTGTTTGCACTCTGTGCATGCCATAGTAATTTTTACTCTCATCATGGCACCTCCTGATTATCGGAATTTGCCCTTCTCCCGGCCGGCGAACCAACCGAAAGAAAGATCCTCCCTCTTCCGCGGCGCTTTGGTTTGCGGGGCGCTTCATCAAGATGCCCAATCTGTACCGTGTGTCGCCACGGCGATGAAAAACCGCACAAAAAAAAGACCCTCGGAGAGGTATAGTTACTATAGCATATCCGACCCGAAAGGTCAAGCATTTTTTGCGCGAAAAAACGCAATTTTTTGCCTCTTTCCTAAAAAATTGTGGTTGCGGCGCCAAAGAGGGCTATATCTTGTGCCGGCCGGTGATCCGGGGCGAAATTTTTTTATTTTTTTTTGCAAAAGTTGCACGCAAACGTGCAACTTTTTTGTTTTTGGCGCGCTATGGGTGAAAGGATGATGCCAATGAACGAAAAAGAACAGCGGTTTTGCCGCTTTTACGCCCAAACCGGCAACCCGCGTGAAGCGGCCGCCCGGGCGGGCTATCACATGCGGCCGGAACGGTGGGGGCTGAAGCTGCTGGAACAGCCCGACGTGCGCCGGGCCATAAAAGCCCTGTGCGCTCAACACGCCCCCGACGGACAGGAAGGTTTGCGCCGGGTGGCCTTCGGCAGCGCGGCCGACGCGGTGCGTCTGCTGTGGATGGACGCGCCCCCCGCCCCCGAAGAACTGGAGGCCATGGATCTGTTTATGGTGGCCGAAATCAAGCGCCCCAAGGGGGGCGGCATGGAAATTAAGTTTTTTGACCGGCTGAAGGCGCTGGAGCAGCTGCTGGCGGCGGGCGAAGCCGACCGGCAGGACGCCCTGCCCTTTTACCAGGCGCTGACCGAAGGCGCCCGGCGGCTGAAGGGAGCGGATCTTACGTGACCTTCGCCCCCTTTTCGGCCAAACAAATGCAAGTTTTCACCTGGTGGTGCCGGGAAAGCGGGACCCATTCATACGACGCCCTGATATGCGACGGTGCCGTGCGGTCCGGCAAAACGCTTTGCATGTCACTTTCCTTTATTTTCTGGGCGTTCGCGGCCTTTTGCGGGCAGGACTTTGCCCTGTGCGGCAAAACCGTGACCGCCCTGAAGCGGAACATCATTCATCCGCTGTGCGAACAGCTTTCCCGGCTGGGGTTTCAGGTACAAATCAAACAAAGCCAAAACTATATGGACGTGTGGGCCGGCCGGCAGCGCAACCGGTTTTATTTTTTCGGCGGACGGGACGAATCCTCCGCCGCGCTCATTCAGGGCATGACCCTGGCCGGCGTGCTGCTGGATGAAGTGGCCCTTATGCCCCGTTCCTTTGTGGAACAGGCGCTGGCCCGCTGCTCGGTGACCGGCTCCCGGTTTTGGTTCAACTGCAACCCCAGCCATCCCCACCATTGGTTTTATACCGAATGGATCCAAAAGGCCGCCGCCAAAAACGCCCTGGTGCTGCACTTCACCATGGCGGACAACCCCTCCCTGTCCGCCGACGTGCGCCGCCGGTATGAAACGCTGTACAGCGGCGTGTTTTACCGGCGGTTCGTGCTGGGGGAATGGGTGGCGGCCGAAGGGCTGGTGTATCCCTTTTTCTCGGAGCAGGAACACCTGTGCACCGCGCCGGCGACCTGCGACCGTTACTATATATCCTGCGATTACGGCACCGTGAACCCTGCCTCCTTTGGCCTGTGGGGGCACCGGGGCGGCGTGTGGTACCGTATGCGCGAATACTATTATTCCTCAAAGCGCGAAGGCGCCCAAAAAACCGACGAAGAATATTACCGCGCGCTGGAAGCGCTGGCCGGCGACCTGCCGGTGAGCGCCGTGGTGTGCGATCCGTCGGCGGCGTCGTTTATGACCTGCATTCGCCGCCACGGCCGTTTCCGCGTGATACCGGCCGTTAACCAGGTGACCGACGGCATACGCCGGGTGGCCGACGCGCTGCGAGAGGGAACTGTAAAGATCGACCGGTGCTGTGCCGACACCATCCGGGAATTTGCTCTGTACCGATGGGACGATCATGCGGTTCGGGATCAGCCTGTCAAAGAGAATGATCACGCCATGGACGACATCCGGTATTTTGTTGCCACGGTGCTTCACGGCGGCGGTGATGAGTTATACGTGCTCGCCGCCGACCGGGAGGAAACGGACGATCTTGGAAAGGAGAACTATGAAGAAACCTGTGTTTTTTAAACGCAAGCCCGCCCCCGAAAGCCCCGCCCTGCTGCAAACCGGCCGCACGGTGACCCACCCTTTTTCCGTGCTGGACCGGTATGTGCCGCTGGGCAAGGGCGAAGCGGCGCTATATGACGCCATTCGGGAAGCGGTACCGCTGGTAGACGCCGCCATCGGCAAGATCGTGGCCCTCACCGGCGGGTTCACCTTGGCCTGCGACGACCCCGCCCTGCAAACCGCCCTGAACGATTTTGCCCTTGCGGTGCCGGTAAGCGGCGGCGGCTACGGGCTGGACACCTTCATCCGGCGGTATCTGGATCAACTGCTCACCTACGGCACCGCCGTGGGGGAAGTGCTGCCTACCGCCGACGGCGGGGGCGTGCATTCGCTGCACAACGTGCCCCTGCAGGGGCTGGAGATCCTGCGGGACCCGCTGCACGGGGCGGGGCAAGTGTGCCTGCAAACCCCCAACGGCCCGGTGCCCGCGCCCTACCCGGAGCTGCTGGTGTACAGCGCGCTGGACCCCAAACCCGGCCAGGTCACCGGCAATTCCCTGTTAAAGGGGCTGCCCTTTGTAACCGGCATTTTGCTTAAGATCTACAACACCATCGGGGTGAATTTTGAACGGCTGGGCAACCTGCGTTTTGCCGTGACCTACCGCCCCGCCGGCGACGCCGCCGACCGGGGTTCGGCCAAAGACCGAGCCATGCAGATCGCCCAGGCGTGGCGCACCGCCATGCGGGATGACCGGTCCGGCCGGGTGAGCGATTTTATTGCCGTGGGTGACGTGGACATTAAAGTGATAGGCGCCGACAATCAGGCGCTGGACACCCAGGTGCCGGTGCGCCAGATGCTGGAACAGATCGTGGCCAAAACCGGCCTGCCGCCCTTTATTCTGGGCCTGTCCTGGAGCACTTCGGAACGCATGGCCGCCCAACAAACCGATATGCTCACCACCGAACTGTGGAACTATCGCCGCCAGCTCACCCCCGTTATTCAAAAAATCGCCGGGCTGTGGCTGCGCCTGCAGGGCGCCAACCTGCCCTGCCGGGTGGTGTGGGACGATATTTCGCTGCAGGATGAGGTGGCGACGGCCAACGCGGCCTACCTGCGCATGAAAACCAATCTGCTGGAACAGCAGTGGAAGGAGCAACGCGCATGAAAGAAGGATTTATTTCAGATGCCAGCGGCATCCCCAACCAACAGGAACTGGCGGCCATCAACCGCCTGTCCCGCAGAACACTGTCTGCCGACGAAGTTTTTGTGTTTTCCGTGGTGTTGTGCGATAACGACATCGACCGGGACTTCGAGCGGTTCAGCGAAAACGCGCTAAGCGCCATGCAAACGCTGTTTGTGGGCAAAACGGGCATTTTCGACCATTCCATGAAAGGGCGCGACCAGGTGGCGCGCATTTTTTCCTGCGAGGTGGAAAAGCCGGGCGGGCAAACCACTCACGACGGCCGACCCTATGTGCGCTTAAAAGCGCGGGCCTATATGCCCGTGACCGAAAAGAACAAGGCTTTGATTATGGAGATCGATTCGGGCATCAAAAAAGAGGTCAGTGTGGGCTGCGCGGTAGATCGGGTGGTATGCTCGATTTGCGGCGCGGACGTGAAGCACGACCGCTGTGAACACCGCAAAGGCAGTGTATATCACACCAACGGCGCCGACCGGGTGTGCTGCCACGTGCTGGACCATCCCACCGACGCATACGAATGGAGTTTTGTGGCGGTGCCCGCGCAACCGGCGGCCGGGGTGGTAAAAGCCTACGGCGGCGCCGGGAAAGGAGAGAATGTTTTGCAACCCCAAACCATTGTGAAAAGCCTGCAAGAAGGCAAATCGGTCACCCTCACGGCCAAAGAGGCCGCCGCCCTGGCCGATTACGTGCAAACCCTGCAGACCCAGGCCGAAGACGGCCGCCGCCACCGGGACGCCCTGGTGAAAGAGGTGGCCCGGCTGGGCGGTTTGGCCCAGGCGGACATGGACCCCGCGTTGCTGCAAAAAATGCTGGCCCCTCTGGGGTATGAGGACTTGTGTGCCGTGAAAGACGCATTTACCAAGCAGCTCAACGGGCTGTTTCCGCCCCGGTCGCAACTGGAACCGGCACAGCCGGCCCAAAGCGCACAGCAGCCTGCGTGCGAACCATTTTTGATTTAAGAAAGGAGTATTCTGAACCATGGGATACGAAACCATTAAACTGGAAAAAGGCATGTATAACGTGCCCGGCGGCATTACCGCCGCGTTGGAACAACTGGACCCTTCCGAAAACTATAAGGACACGCCGCTGAACGGGCTGGACGCCTATCAGCGTCAGCTCAAACGCTTTGACATCAAGGTGGCGGGCGACCGTTCGGACGTGATCGCCAAATTCTTTTCCACCGCCGATTCGGCCGCCCTGTTCCCGGAATTTATTTCCCGCGCGGTGGCCGCCGGCATTACCGAACAAAATCTGCTGCCCGACGTGGTGGCCACCGTTACCCACATTGACGGCATGGATTACCGCAGCATTGTGAGCGACATCAGCAACACCGCCAAAGCCCTGCAGCAGGTGAACGAAGGCGCCGCCATTCCCGAAACCGCCGTGAGCACCCGCGAAACCCTGGTGCAGCTCAAAAAGCGGGGCCGCATGCTGGTGGCTTCTTATGAAGCGCTCAAATTCCAGCGGCTGGACCTGTTCACCGTTACCCTCAAGCAGATCGGCGCCTACATCGCCCGCCAGCAGTTTGCCGACGCCGTGGGCGTGCTGGCCGCCAACGCCACCGCCGTTGCCGGCGTGGGCAACAGCCTGACGTACAACGATTTTATCGCCCTGTGGAACGCGATGGATCCTTATGCCCTCAACACCATGATCGCTTCCCCCGATATGATCGCCGCCATGCTGGGGCTCAGCCAGTTCCAAAATCCCGAAACGGGCGTGAACTTTGCCGGCACCGGCGCCCTCAGCTCTCCCCTGGGCGCCCGCATGCTCAAAAGCTCCGACCTGCCCGACGGCACCATTGTGGGCTTTGATAAAAACTACGCCCTGGAAATGGTGGTGGCGCAGGACGTGACCGTGGACCACGACCGTTTGATCGACCGGCAGCTGGAACGGGCCGCCATTACCACCATTGCCGGCTTCTCCCCCATTTTCCCCGAAGCCGTCAAAAAGGTCGCCCTTTCGGCGTAAGGTGCCGCCTATGGACGTTATGTTGGTTTGGCAGGCGTTCATTACTTTGACCGGCATGACCAAAGAGGAAGCCAGAACCTGGCTTCCTCTTTGCCACTGGTCCACCGCCTGCCTGTTCGGCCGTGTGCGCCCGGGAGTAGACCTGGCGGCCAACCAAACCGCCCTGTGCTACGCCGCCGGCGCCATGGCTTACTATAAATACGTGCTGCGCACCGCTTCGCTGGAAACCACCGCCACCTTTGCGGCCGGCGACGTGAAAATCGCCGAAAACGCCACCGCCCGCATCGAAGCCGCCCGGGCTTTGTGCGAAGAGGCGGTGCAGTCGGTCAAGCATTTGTGCGGCGACGATATGTGGCTGATGGGAGTGGGTTGGGAATGATCAACACCGGCGCTGTGAACACCCTGCTGGGGCGATATGGCTGCGAAGTGTCCCTTTCGCCCGACGGCACTACCGTGGGGCGGCCCTACCGGGCTTTTGTGCAGCCGCTGCGGTATAAAAACAAAATGTATTTGGAAGGCACCCGCACCCGGGTGGGTTATACCGACCAGTCTTACTATTTATACGTCGGCCCCGGTTCGGTAGACGTGACCGACCTGCCCGCCGGCGCCCTGCTGCGCATGAACGGCCAGGCCTATTATTTTTCTCACGCCGAAGCGGTTCGCCTTTCCAACGAAACCATTTATATGTGGGCCATTTTGCGGCTGAAGGTAGAGGAGGTGTAGCCCTTGGTAGCGCTGGATACGCTGTTAAAAAACCTGCGGCTGTATTTTGCCAATCTGCCTGCGTTCAGCGACGTAAAATTCGTGTGCGCCTTTCCGGGCACGGTAAAGGCTTCGCCCCTCACCCGGCCGGTGGTGTCCTTTTCGGTTAAAACCATGGAAGAAAAGGACGTGCCGCCGGTGTATTCCCAGGTGGACGAAGCCGCCGGCGAAGTGCCGGTGCTGCTGTATAACCACACGGTGGCCGTGCGCCTGCGCGTGGACGTGCACGTGCCCCAAACCGGCAACGGCATCAGCTGCTACGAGATCTATACCCGCCTGAGCCGCCATTTGATGGATATGCAGTTCAACATCCCCGTGGTGGGGGTGGGGTGCCAGGACCTGCGGTACGACCGGGATATGGGCGCCTTTTCCCTTTACAGCTACGTGGATCTGTACCAAACGTCGATCGTTTCATAACACCGGCCGAAAGCCTCGCCTTAACCCGTGGCTTTCGGCTTTTTTGCGGCGGCGCAAAATTTCCAGCAAAACACCACTTGCACACGGCCCGTCCCTTTAATACACTGGTATTACAAACCCTGTGAAAGGCGTGTGGCCGGCATGCAAATTCAAATGGAATCAACAGACGCCCTGCGGGTGGAACTCACCGCCCGGGAGTTGGCCCGCTTCGGGCTGACCTATGAACGGTTGGATTACGCCGACCGCCGCACACGGGAGATGCTGCGCACCCTGCTGCGGGGCGCGGCCCGAATCACCGGCTTTACCCGCCAGCCGGGGCGGCTGATGATAGAGGTGTTCCCTGCCCCGGGGCGGGGGTGTTTGATCTATTTTACCCAGCCCGCCCCCGGCGAAGGGGCCGAGCCGCCGGGCGTGTACGCTTTTGCTTCCAGCGAAGCCCTGCTGGCGGCGGTGGCCACCCTGCCGCCCGACGCGCCCCCCAGTGAACTGTATGAACGGGACGGGCAATATTATTTGGTGTTGGCCGCCCGGGCGGGCGGCGCCCTGCTGGAATACGGCAGCGCCCTGCCCGCCGACCCCGCCCGGCTGGCCGCCTTGCGGGAACACGGCCGCCTGCTGGCCGCCCCCAACGCGGTGAGCGTTCTGCGCGCCCCGCCTCAAAACGGATAAACAACGGGCGATTAAAAAAACAAACAAGCTGAGAAAACCACGGCGATTGCATGCCGGTCATTCTCAGCTTGTTTTATTTTGCCCGGGCGGCGAGACCCCCGGGTGCGTTATGCTATTTTGTTTCACGCAAAGCGGCCTGCAGCGCCCGCAGGGCTTTGCCCCGGTGGCTCACGGCGTCCTTTTCGGCGGCGGACATTTGGGCGTAGCTTTGGCTGCCCACCATAAACACGGGGTCATACCCAAAGCCGCCTTCGCCCACGGGGGCGCGGCCGATCACCCCTTCGCATTCCCCCCGCACGGTAAGGGTGCGGCCATCCGGCCACACACAGCACACGGCGCACACAAACCGGGCGGTGCGCCGGTCGTTTGGCACGGCTTGCATGGCGGCCAGCAGTTTTTCATATAACTGCCGGTCGGTGGCACCCGGCCCCGCGTAGCGAGCGGAATACACCCCCGGCGCGCCGTCCAGCGCGTCTACACATAAGCCGGAATCGTCCGCCACGGCGGGCAGACCGGTGGTGCGACAGGCGGCGGCCGCTTTCAGATAGGCGTTTTCTTCAAAGGTAACGCCGGTTTCGGCTACGTCGGGCAATGTAAAGCCCAGTTGCGCCGGAGAAGCGGCTTTTATGCCCAGCGGCGCCAGAATGCGGGCCAGTTCGGCCAGCTTTTTGGCGTTGCCGGTGGCGATCACAAAGGTTTTTTGTTCCATCACAGCAACCCCGCGGCAAATTCCTGCGGATCGAAGGGCATCAGATCGTCGATGCCTTCGCCCACGCCCACCAGTTTAACGGGAATGCCCAGTTCCTGCTTGATGGCCACGATCACTCCGCCTTTGGCGGTGCCGTCCAGCTTGGTGAGCACAATGCCGGTGATGCCGGCGGCGGCCGCAAATTCCCGGGCCTGATTCAGGGCGTTTTGGCCGGTGGTGGCGTCCAGCACCAGCAGGGTCTCCCGGCTGGCGTTGGGCAGTTCCCGGTCGATCACACGGGAGATCTTGCTCAATTCGTCCATTAAGTTCTTTTTGTTGTGCAGGCGGCCGGCGGTGTCGCACAGCACCACGTCGGCGCCCCGGGCTTTGGCAGCCGAAATGGTATCGAACACCACGGCGGCCGGGTCGGAGCCTTCGGCCTGGCGGATCATATCCACCCCCGCCCGGTCGGCCCACACGCCCAGTTGTTCAATGGCGGCGGCCCGGAAGGTGTCGGCGGCGCCCAGCAGCACCGTCTTGCCCTGCGCCCGCAGGTTATGGGCCAGTTTGCCCACGGTGGTGGTTTTGCCTGCGCCGTTCACCCCGATCATCACGATGACCGAAGGCTTGGTGGCCAGGTCCAGCGCCTGATCGTCGCCCAATATTTCCGCCACGATCTCCCGCAGCACGTCCTTCACGGCGGCAGGGTCGGTAATGCGGCGGGCCTTCACCGTTTCCCGCAGGCGGTCGCACACAAAGCGGGCGGTGAGCATGCCCATATCGCCCATTATCAGGATCTCTTCCAGTTCCTCAAACAGTTCCTCGTCCACCTTGGTAAAGGCGGACAGCATGCCGTCGATAGCGCCGGCCAGTGATTCGCGGGTTTTTTTGAGCCCCGCCGTGATTTTTCCGAAAAATCCCATGGTATGCTTCCTTTACTTGCCGGCCAAAACGGCGTCGGCTTCTTTCACGTTCATTTTTAACAGTTTGGAAACGCCTTTTTCCTGCATGGTAACGCCATACAGCACGTCGGCTTCTTCCATGGTGCCCCGCCGGTGAGTGACCACAATAAACTGGGAGCGTTCGCTCATGCCCCGCAAATAGCGGGCAAACCGGTCTACGTTCACCTCGTCCAGCGCCGATTCCACCTCGTCCAGCATACAGAAGGGCGGGGGCGCCACCTTCATCATGGCAAAATAGATGGCCAGGGCCACAATGGATTTTTCACCGCCCGAAAGCTGTTCGATGCTGGCCACGTTTTTGCCGGGGGGCTGCACCTTGATCTCAATGCCGGAAGTGAGCACGTCCAGCGGGTCGGTCAGTTCCAGCCGGGCGGTGCCACCGCCGAACAGTTCCACAAAGGTGCCCGAAAAATGGGCGTTGATCTCGTTGAACTTTTCGATAAAAGCGGTTTGCATGCTGCCGGTGAGCTGTTGAATGAGCCGTTCCAGTTCCTGCTTGGCGGTTTCCACGTCGTTCATTTGGGCGGTCATAAATTCATACCGCTCTTTCACCAGGGCGTATTCTTCAATGGCCGCCACGTTCACGTTGCCCAGGGCGCGGATCTTGCCCTTTAATTCGTGCAGGCGTTTGCCGGCGGCGGTGGGGTCTTCAATTTCTATGTTCAGCGCCTGGGCCTGGGTGAGGGTGAGTTCATACTGGTCGAACAGTTTGGCAATGATCTGATCCCGCTCGGCGGTCATAGACTGCTGACGTTCTTCCAGCCGCACCCGCTCGGCCGACAGGTTTTCCCGCTGGGCGGTGAGTTCCCGTTCCTGCCCGGTAAGGGCGGACTGTTCGGTTTCGGCCGCGGCCCGCTGCCCGCTCATTTGTTCTACCGATTCGTTGACGGCTTTGGCCTTGGCCCGCATGGCTTCGGCCTGCTGTTTCAGTTCCGCCTGCCGCTGCTGCCAGGAAGTGTTGGCGTTTTGCAGGGCGGCCAGCTGTTCTTCCAGCGTGCGGCGATGGCCCGCCGCGTCCTCCTGCCGGGCGCGCACCGCGTCCAACCCGGCCTGGGCGGCGTTCTTTTCGGTTTCCAGGGCGGCCAGTTCGGCCCGCACCACGGCGTTTTGTTCGCCCAGTTGTTCCCGCCGGGCCTGCAGGGCGGCGGCGGTTTGTTCGGTTTGCAGACGCTTAGCTTCGGCCGCGGCGATCTGCTGCCGCAAAGCGGCTATGAGGGTATCGGCGTCGCCGGCCTGCTTTTTCAGTTCTTCCAACCGGCGGGCGGCGGCGGCCTGTTCGGCCTGCAGCTGTTCCACCGCCTGGCGGCTTTCGGCCAACTGGTCGGCGTTGTGCTTGGCTTCGGCCAGCACCCGGATCTTATCTTCATTGGCGGTGGCCATTTCCGAACGGATGGCTTCCTGTTCCGCCCGGCGGGCGTTCAGGTCGGCCAGCGCCTGGCGGTAGTCTTCCATATGCCGGGCCGCCTGCTGTTCGGTTTTTTGGGCGTCCGCCCGGATCTGCTGGATCTCGCCCCGGCGGGACAGCAAGCCCGCGGCCCGGTTGAAGGAACCGCCCGTGAGGGAGCCGCCGGTGTTGACCATCTGACCGTCCAGTGTGACCACCCGGAAACGATAGCCGTACCGCTTGCCGATGGCCGCGGCGCTGTCCAGATCTTCCGCCACGGCAATGCCCCCCAGCAGGGAAGACACGATATCGCGATAGGGCGCGTCGCAGGTGACCAGACTGTCGGCCATGCCCACGTAACCGGCGCAGTCGGCCAGCCCCGTTTCCTTAAACGTGCGGGGCTTCACGGTGTTGATGGGCAAAAAGGTTGCCCGGCCGGCCTTTTCTTTTTTTAAGAAGGCGATGGCCCGCTTGGCGTCCTGCTCGGTGGCTGTCACAATATGCTGCACCGCGCCGCCCAGCGCCACTTCAATGGCGGTGGCGTATTGGTCGGGCACGGTGATGAGCCGGGAAACCGGCCCCCGAATGCCCTGCAGGGTGCCGTTTTTGCCTTCGGCCGAAACCCGCCTTACCGTTTGGTTAAAGCCTTCCAGCGAATTTTCCAGTTCCTCCAGCAGGGCTGCCCGCCGTTTTTTAGACTGGGCTTCCAGTGTCAGCTCGTCCGCCTTTTGCTTGATGGCTTCGGTTTTTTCCTCTCCGGCGGCCAACAGCATGGCGCAGCCTTTCAGCCGGTTTTCACAGGCGGCGACCTGCTCTTCGCACCGGGTCAGGTCCTCTTGCAGAGCTTTTTCTTCCCCGGTGAGTTCCTGCAAACGGGTTTGCTGGGCGGCAAAGGCCTGCTGCACGGCGTCGTCGCGCTGGTGCAGTTCCCCCGCCGACGAAAGGGCGGTGGCGTTTTGCATTTGACTGCCCGCCATTTGTTCGTTGAGCCGGCTCAGCTGCCGGTTGAGCGCGTCGGCTTCACCGGTATTGGTCTGCATTTCGGCCAGCAGTTGTTCCAGCGCGGCGGCCGACTGTTCCAACACCTGCCGTTTGGCGGCCAGCGCGGCCTCTTTTTCACCCAGCAGGCGGGCGTTTTCTTCCCGCTGGCGGTCCAGCGCCTGATGGCTGGTGTCGGCGCCGGCGATCTCACCCTGCAGGCGGTTGATGTTTTCATTATTATGGAACAGGGTGTTTTCGGCCACGTCGGCCTGACCGTCCAGCCGGGCGGCTTCCTCTTCCATAGCGGCGGCGTCCCGGCGGGCGGCGTCCATTTGCACGGTGAGCAGCCGGGCCCGGTCGGCGGCGGCTTCGGCCTGGGCGCGCACCTGGGCGATCTGCCGTTCCACGTCGGCATACTGCGCCTGCGCCAGGTCGGTTTTTTGCTGCTGGCGGTATAACTTATCTTGAAATTGCGACAAAGAGCGCAGCCACAGCCCGATCTCCAGCTGCTTGGCTTCGCCCGAATATTCCAAAAAGCGGGTGGCTTTTTTGCTTTGTTCGGCCAGGGGGCCAACCCGTTCTTCCAGTTCGTTCATAATGTCCCGCAGGCGCACCAGGTTTTCTTCGGCCGCTTTCAGCTTGCGTTCGGCCTCCTGCTTGCGATAGCGGTAGCGGGAAATGCCCGCCGCTTCTTCAAACATATCCCGGCGCTCTTCCGACCGGCGGGACACGATATCGCTGATCTTGCCCTGGCCGATCATGGAATAGCCGTCCCGTCCCAGGCCGGTATCCATAAACAGTTCGTTTACGTCTTTGAGCCGCACGGTGGCGCGGTTGATGCAATATTCGCTTTCGCCCGAGCGGTAGTAGCGGCGGGTGATGTACACCTCGTCGCTGTCGCAGGCCAGCGCCCGGTCGGTGTTATCCAGGCACAGGGTGACCTGGGCCATGCCCTGGGGCTTGCGGGTGGCGGTGCCGTTAAAAATCACGTCTTCGCTTTTTTCGCCCCGCAGCTGTTTGTTGGACTGTTCGCCCAGCACCCAGCGAATGGCGTCGGAAATATTGCTTTTGCCGCTGCCGTTGGGGCCCACCACGCCGGTGATGCCCTTTTCAAAGGTAAGCAGGGTTTTGTCCGGGAAGGATTTGAAGCCCTGGGCTTCCAGAGATTTTAAAAACATGAAGCGTTCTCTCCTGTTACGATTTGGCAGGGGTCTCTTCCAGCCCCATCAGCCGCAGCGCCTCGCGGGCGGCGGCCTGTTCGGCCTCTTTTTTGCTGCGGCCGGCGCCGGTGCCCACCAGATTGGAATTGATGCGCACCTCATAGCGAAACAGCTTGTCGTGGTCGGGGCCGCTTTCTTCCACCAGCAAATAGGTCAGCCGGTCTTCGGGATTTTGCTGAATGACTTCTTGCAGCATGGTTTTGTAATCCTTAAACGCCGCCGTGCGGTGAGCGTCCAGCGTGGGCACCACGTAGGTCAGCACAAAGGTGCGGGCCGGCTCCAGCCCGCCGTCCAGATAAATGGCGGCGATGAGCGCTTCAAAGGCGTCGGCCAGAATAGACGGCCGGGTGCGCCCGCCGGTGTGCTGTTCCCCCTTGGAAAGCAGCAAATAGTCCCCCAACCCGATTTGGGTGGCAAAGCCGAACAGGGCTTTTTCGCACACCGAAGCCGCCCGGATGCGGGTGAGTTCTCCTTCCGGCAGGTGGGGAAAGTGATGGAATAAATAGTCGGCCACCACCACCGAAAGCACCGAATCCCCTAAAAATTCCAGCCGTTCGTTGCACAGCGCGGGCTGCTTTTTTTCATGGGCAAAGGAAGAATGGGTGAGCGCCTGCTGCAAATAGGCCGGCTGTTGAAACGTGTAACCGATCACGTGTTCCAGTTGGGTCATGCTTCACCTGTCCCCTTTCCGGCGGCCACCGCCTGATTGATGGCGTCGATAAGCCCGGCGCCCGCAAACCGGTCGGCCTGGCGAATGGCGTTTTTAACGGCCACGGCGTTGGAACTGCCGTGGGCCTTCACCACCGGCGCTTTCACGCCCAACAAGGGGGCGCCGCCCTCGGCGGAATAGTCCATCATACTCTTTAAGGGCCGCAAGCTGTTTTTGACCAGCAGCGCCCCCAGTTTGGTTTTAAGGTTTTGATAAAACGCGGTTTTGAGCATGCCCACAAAAGCGGCCCCCGCCCCTTCGGTGAGCTTTAACACCACGTTGCCGGCAAAGCCGTCGGTCACCAGCACGTCGCAGGCGCCGCCGGGCACGTCCCGGCCTTCCACGTTGCCGATGAAGTTGAGCCCCGACGCTTGCAGCAGCCGGTAGGTTTCCTGCCGCAGGGCGTCGCCTTTGGTATCTTCGGTGCCCACGTTAAGCAGGCCGATGCGGGGAGAGGCCACGCCGCGCACCAGACGCATATACCGGTCGCCCATCACGGCAAAATCCATCAGCATTTCGGGGCGGCATTCGGCGTTGGCGCCCGAATCCACCAGCAAATAGGGATCGCCCGGCGTGGGCACCAGCGTGGCGATGGCAGGCCGTTTTACGCCTTTAATGCGCCCCACGATCAGGGTGGCGCCCACCACCAGCGCGCCGGTGGAACCGGCCGAAACCAGCCCGTCCCCCTTGCCGGCGGCCAACAGATCCAGCGCCACGCCCATAGAACAGTCCCGCTGGGCTTTTAATATTTCAGTGGGGGGCAGGTGCATGTCCATGCCCCGGTCGGCCTGCACAAAGGTGATGCCCGCCAGCGAAATACCCTGCTGTTCGGCCAGCGCCCGCAGTTGCTGTTCGGGTCCCACCAGGGTCACGCCCACGCCCAGTTCGGCCACGGCGTCGGCCGCGCCCTGCAGGTTGCACAGGGGGGCGTTGTCGCCGCCCAGCGCGTCCACAATGATTTGATTGGCCATCGGTTATTCCTCCCCTTGCAGCTGCGCGGCCCGTTGGGCGGTGATCAGCGCGTCTATGATCTCGTCCAGATCTCCGTTGAGGATCTGTTCCAGTTTATACAGGGTCAGGCCGATACGGTGGTCGCTCACCCGGCCCTGGGGATAGTTATAGGTGCGAATGCGTTCCGACCGGTCGCCGGTGCCCACTTGGCTGCGCCGCTGAGAGGCGATCTGGTCGGCCTGTTCGGCCTGCTTCTGCTCATACAGCCGGGAGCGCAGCACCTTCATGGCTTTTTCCCGGTTTTTGTGCTGGCTGCGTTCGTCCTGGCATTCCACAATAAGCCCGGTGGGCAGGTGGGTGATGCGAATAGCCGATTCGGTTTTGTTGATATGCTGGCCGCCGGCGCCGGAGGAGCGGAAGGTATCGATCTGCAGATCGGCAGGGTTGATTTCGATCTCCACGTCTTCGGCTTCGGGCAGCACCGCCACCGTAACGGTGGAGGTGTGGATGCGGCCCTGGGTTTCGGTTTCGGGCACCCGCTGCACCCGGTGCACGCCGCTTTCAAACTTCAAGCGGGAATAGGCGCCCTCCCCTTCTATCATAAAACTGACCTCTTTATAGCCCCCCAGTTCGGTGGCGTTTTCGCTTACCAGTTCAATTTTCCACCGGCGGGCTTCGGCGTACATGGAATACATGCGAAACAGCACCCCGGCAAACAGGGCGGCCTCTTCCCCGCCGGCGCCGCCCCGGATCTCCACGATCACGTTCCGGTCGTCGTTAGGGTCCTTGGGCAGCAGCAGGATCTTCAGTTCTTCGCTGAGCCGTTCGATCTCTTCTTTGGTTTCGGCCAGTTCTTCTTCCGCCAGTTCTTTTAATTCTTTATCGCCGGCCGACAGCAGTTCCTTGGCTTCCTCCTGCCGGGCTTTGGCCTGCTCATACGCCCGGAATGTTTCCACCACCGGCGTGAGGGTCTTGTATTCTTTCATCAGGGTTTTATATTGCTGCTGATCCCCCGCCACAGCCGGGTCTTGCAGCTGCAAGGAGATCGCGTCATATCGCTTGGCTACTTCGTTGAGTTTTTCAAACATCAGGCATCCTCCGAACCGCCGGACAGCAGTTTTTTAATGGCTTTTTCACACTGGCGCCGGGGCAGCATGATCTCGTGCCCACAGGTCTCGCAGCGGATCTTAAAATCCATCCCCACGCGGGTCACGGTGAACACGCTGCCGCCGCAGGCGTGCTTTTTTTTCATCTGCACCCGGTCGCCGACTTGTACGTTCATGCCGTCACCCCTTTTGCGTCCCGCAATTATTCATAGTATTATACCATATTTTCGCCCGTGTTGCAACGGTTATTTCACGCTTTCTCCGGCAAAACCGGCCCCCAAGCGGAAACGGACCGGGGCCCCGGCATGTTCCGCCCCGGCGGCGCATACACATAAAACAAAAACCCAAGAAACGGAAGGAACCGCTATGAATTATCTGCCCGAAGGAACCCTGTGGGAGACCCCCGCCAACCAAAAAGCCCTTGCCACCCCGGCCGGCATGCGGGAAGCCATGGCCGCCCAAACCATTTTGGAAGCCCGGGCCAGTTTGTGTGACGCCGCCCACAATTTGTGGGTGGATCTGCCCTGCGGACGGGGGCTGATCCCCCGGGAGGAAGGGGCCCTGGGCATGGAAGACGGCCGCGTGCGGGATATTGCCCTCATCGCCCGGGTAAACCGGCCGGTGTGCTTTGTGGTGCGGCAGATCACCATTGACGAAACCGGCCGGCCGCTGGCGCTGTTGTCCCGCCGGGCGGCTCAGGACCGCTGCCGCCGGGAATATGTGGACGCCCTGCGCCCCGGCGACGTGATAGACGTGCGCATTACCCACCTGGAGCCCTTTGGCGCTTTTTGCGACATAGGCTGCGGCCTGCCTTCGCTGATTCCCATAGACTGCATTTCGGTTTCGCGCATTGCCCACCCGGCCGACCGGTTTGCGGTGGGCGACGCCGCCCGGGCGGTGGTGAAGGCCCGCCTGCCCGACGGCCGGGTGAGCCTGACCCACAAAGAACTGCTGGGCACCTGGCAGCAAAACGCCGATCTGTTCCGCCCCGGCGAAACGGTGGCGGGGCTTATCCGCACGGTGGAATCCTACGGCTGTTTTGTGGAACTCACCCCCAATCTGGCGGGGCTGGCCGAACCCAAAGAAGGGGTGTCCCCCGGCCAGCAGGCGGCGGTGTTCATCAAAAATCTGATCCCCGAAAAAATGAAGGTGAAGCTCATTATCGTGAACGCCTTTTCCGCCCCCGAAGCCCCCCGCCGGGGCAAGTATTTCTTCACCGGCGCCCACATGGACGCCTGGGATTACACCCCCGCCGAGTGCGAAAAAATCATACAAACCCGCTTTGTCTGAAGGTCCGCCGCCCGCTTTTGCCGGGGCGGCGGCGATTTTTTTGCCAAAACGGTGAAAAAACTTATTTACATTATTAAGAAAAAATGGTATGATAGGGGTTGTGGAATCTATTCTTTGCAGAAAGGACGATCATACAATGCCCAGAAAAACCAAAACGATGGACGGTAACTCGGCGGCGGCGCACGTTTCGTACGCCTTTACCGACGTAGCGGCCATCTACCCCATCACCCCCTCTTCCAACATGGCGGAAGAAACCGACAAAATGGCCGCCGCCGGACAGAAAAACCTGTTCGGTCAGGAAGTCAGAGTAGCCGAAATGCAATCGGAAGCCGGCGCGGCCGGCGCTGTGCACGGCTCTTTGGCGGCCGGCGCCCTCACCACCACCTACACCGCTTCCCAGGGTTTGCTGCTCATGATCCCCAACATGTACAAAATGGCCGGCGAACTGCTGCCCGGCGTTATCCATGTTTCGGCCCGTGCGGTGGCCAGCCACGCGCTGTCCATCTTCGGCGACCATTCGGATATTTACGCCTGCCGCCAAACCGGTTATGCCATGCTGTGCTCCAACAATCCCCAGGAAGTTATGGACCTGGGCGCGGTAGCCCATCTTTCGGCCATTAAAGGCCGGGTGCCGTTTTTGCATTTCTTTGACGGTTTCCGCACCTCCCACGAAATTCAGAAAATCGCCGTTTGGGACTATAAAGACCTGGGCGAAATGCTGGATTGGGACGCGGTGAACGCCTTCCGTCGCCGCTCGCTCAACCCGGAACATCCGGTGCAGCGCGGCACCGCCCAAAACCCGGATATCTTCTTCCAGGCGCGGGAAGCTTCCAACGGTTACTACGAACGCATCGTAGGCATTGTGGAAGATTATATGAAAGCCGTCAACGCCAAGTTGGGCACCAAATATAAACTGTTTGAGTACCACGGCGCGCGGGATGCCGAAAAGGTCATCATCGCCATGGGTTCGGTGTGCGACACCATTGAAGAAACGGTGGATTACCTGAACGCCGCCGGCCAAAAAGTCGGTTTGGTCAAGGTCCATCTCTACCGTCCCTTCTCGGCCAAACACCTGCTGGCCGCCATTCCCAAAACCGCCAAGTTCATTTCGGTGCTGGATCGTACCAAAGAACCCGGTTCGCTGGGCGAGCCTCTGTATTTAGACGTGGCCGCCGCCCTGCGGGACAGCGCCTTTGCCGCCACGCCCCTTTACACCGGCCGCTACGGTTTGGGCTCTAAGGACACCACCCCCGCCCAGATCATCGCCGTGTATGACAATATGAAAGCCCGGGGCGCCAAAAAACGCTTCACCATCGGCATTGAAGACGACGTGACCAACCTGTCGCTGAAAGTCAAGGCCGCGGTGGACACCACCCCCGCCGGCACCCACTCCTGCAAATTCTGGGGCCTGGGCTCCGACGGCACCGTGGGCGCCAACAAAAACTCCATCAAGATCATCGGCGATAACACCAACATGTTCGCCCAGGGGTATTTCTCTTACGATTCCAAAAAATCCGGCGGCGTTACCGTTTCGCACCTGCGCTTCGGCAAAAAGCCCATCAAGTCCACCTACCTGATCAACCAGGCGGACTTTGTGGCCTGCCACAATCCCTCGTACGTGGATAAGTACGACATGGTGAGCGACATCAAAAAGGGCGGCACCTTCCTGCTGAACTGCTCCTGGAACGAAAAAGAGCTGGACAAGCATTTGCCGGCCGATATGAAACGCTACATCGCCAAAAACAACGTGCAGTTCTATACCATCGACGCCACCCACATTGCCAAAGAACTGGGTTTGGGCGGGCGCACCAACACCATTCTGCAAGCCGCTTTCTTCGCTTTGTCGGGCATTATTCCCAAAGCCAAGGCCGTGCAGCTGATGAAGGACGCCGCCACCAAGTCCTACGGCAAAAAGGGTGAAAAAGTGGTGGCCATGAACCACGCCGCCATTGAAAAGGGGATTGACGGCTTTACCAAAGTGAACGTGCCCGCCGCCTGGAAGACCGCCGAAGACAAAGCCAAGGCCGAAGCCAAACTGCAGGGCAGCGACGCGCTGGTGACCTACGCCAAAAACGTGCTGATGCCCGTGAACGCCCAAAAGGGCGATACCCTGCCGGTTTCCACCTTTGTGGATATGGCCGACGGCACCGTGCCGCTGGGCTCCGCCGCCCTGGAAAAACGCGGCATCGCCGTGGACGTGCCCACCTGGATCCCCGAAAACTGCATTCAGTGCAACTTCTGCGCTTACGCTTGCCCCCACGCCGTGATCCGTCCCGTGGCCCTCACCGAAAAGGAAGCCGCCAAGGCCCCCAAGGATATGCCCATGAAGGATATGACCGGCCTGCCCGGCATGAAGTTTGCCATGACCGTTTCGGTGCTGGATTGCACCGGCTGCGGCGTGTGCGCCCAGGTTTGCCCCGGCATGAAGGGCAACAAAGCCCTGGAAATGAATCCGCTGGATACGCAGCTTAAGAAACAGCAGGCCTTTGCTTACGGCCAAAAACTGCCCAAGAAAGAAGAAGTGGCCGCCAAGTTTGCCGCCACCACCGTTAAGGGCAGCCAGTTCCGTCAGCCGCTGCTTGAGTTCTCGGGCGCCTGCGCCGGCTGCGGCGAAACGCCTTATGCCAAGCTGGCCACCCAACTGTTCGGCGACCGTATGTACATTGCCAACGCCACCGGTTGTTCCTCCATTTGGGGCGGCTCGGCTCCCTCCACGCCTTACACGGTAAACGCCGAAGGCAAGGGTCCCGCCTGGGCCAACTCGCTGTTTGAAGACAACGCCGAATACGGCTACGGCATGATGCTGGCCAACAAGACCCTGCGGGAACGGCTGGCCAAAAACGTACAGTTCCTGGCCGAAAATCACAAAGCAAAAGCCGTGCGGGAAGCCGCGCAGGCCTGGCTGGATACCATGGACGACGGCAAAGAAAACGCCCCCGCCGCCGAAGCGCTGAAAGCCGCTCTGAAAAAGAATCCCTGCGACTGCGACGCCTATAAGTTCGTAACCGAAAACGCCGACTACCTGGCCAAAAAATCCATCTGGATCCTGGGCGGCGACGGCTGGGCTTACGATATCGGCTTTGGCGGACTGGATCACGTGATCGCTTCGGGCGAAGACGTGAACATTCTGGTGTTCGATACCGAAGTGTATTCCAACACTGGCGGCCAGGCCTCCAAGTCCACGCCCACCGGCGCGGTGGCCCAATTTGCCGCCGCCGGCAAAAAGGTGAAAAAGAAAGACCTTGCCGCCATCGCCATGAGCTACGGCTATGTGTATGTGGCGCAGGTGGCCATGGGCGCCGACATGAACCAGTGCCTGAAAGCCTTCCACGAAGCGGAAAGCTATCACGGCCCCTCCATCATCATTGCCTACGCGCCCTGCATCAACCACGGCATTCGCGGCGGCATGGGCATTAGCCAGCTGGAAGAAAAGAAAGCGGTACAGGCCGGTTACTGGCACAACTTCCGGTTCGATCCCCGCAGGGCCGAAGCGGGCCAAAATCCCTTTACGCTGGATTCCAAAGCCCCCACCGAGTCCTACTCCGACTTTATTCACGGTGAAGTGCGCTACACCGCGCTGGAACGTTCCTTCCCCGAAAAGGCGGCGCAATTGTTCGCTACCGCGGAAGAAGACGCCAAGAAGAAGTACGATCATCTGGTGGAACTGAGCAAATAATCCCCCTTAAACCCCAAACAGCCGAAGGAGAAATCCTTCGGCTGTTTTTTGTATGTTGCGAGCGCCTTGGAGCCATACTACCGGTAAAAGGAGGCGCAAGTATGAAAAAATTATTGTATATCACAGCCAACGCCAAGCCCGAACCGGATTCGGCCAGCAAAACGGTGGGGGCCGCGCTGGTACGGGCGCTGGCAGAACGTGCGCCGGTGCAAACCGAAACCCTGGATCTGTACGCCACGCGTTTGCCGGTGCCCCGGCCGGCGCTGCTGGCGGGGCGCAACACCCTGGCGGGGCCGGAAGTGGTGGGCACCCTGCCCCCCGGCGACCGGGAAGACGCCGCCTGCATTCAAGGGCTGTGCGATCAATTTGTGGCGGCCGATTGGGTGGTGCTGGCCGCCCCCATGTGGAGTTTGTCCTTTCCGGCGGTGGTGAAGCAGTATTTAGACTGCATCATCCTCAACGGCAAAACCATCGCCTTCACCGACGAAAAGCCCCACGGCCTGCTCAACGACCGGGAACGCAGTTTTGTTTATGTGCAGGCGTCGGGCGGACGCCTGCCGCTGCTGTTACGGCCGGTGCTGAACAAGGGGGTCAATTATGTAAGCGATATGATGCGCTTTATGGGCGTAGCCCACGTGTATGAACTGCTGGCCGACGGCACCGGCACCACCCCGGAAGAACGGCGGGACGCCCTGGCCCGGGCCATGCAGGCCATCGGGCCGCTGGCAGCCGCCATAACCGGCGAACGGTAAAAAAAGAACGGGCGGTCGGTTTTTGCAACTGACCGCCCGGGTTTTGTATGAGATTAAAAACGCCACGTAAATGCGTCTTGCCGGCCGGCGGCGTGATGATAGACCGCCCCGTCTATGACGCAGTCGTTGGCGGGGGTATAATAGTGCGTGACCGCGCCGGTTGGGGTGAGGATCAGTTCCCGCCAGCCCCAAAACCCGTTGCCGGGATGCCCCGTTGCGTGGCTGTAAGAAAACTGGCCCGTTTGCACCAGCGGCTTGCCGCCGTATGCCGGCCCCAGCGGCACCACATCGCACCGGTGGGTATGGCCTTGAAACAGCCCTACAATGCGGTCTTCTTCCCGCACCAGCCGCGCAAAGGCTTCGCTTTCGCGCTCCAGGTCAAAAAAGTGGGCGCACAAAAACACACGTTTACCGGGATACCGCTCCATTTCCGCCCGGATCCAGGCCACATCCATCGGCGCATAGGTGCCGTCGCTGTGTTCACGGGGGTCCAGATCTCGCCCGAAGCTGTCGGCCAGAATAAAGGCGGCGCCGCCAACCGACAGGCTGGCGCGGCGGTGGCAGCCGGTCATTTCATAAAACAGCGCCTCGCCGTACTGCTCGTGGTTGCCGGGGATCATGGTATACGGCGTGCCCAGCCGGTCGGCGTAGGTGCGCACAAAATGCCGGGTGTTGCTTACGCCTTCGCGCAGCCAGCTGCCCTTCACGTCCCATTGCCAAAAGTCCAGCGAATAGTCTCCCAGCATCATGATATGGTCCACCGGGCAGGCGGTGGCATAGGCACGGTATTGGCTCACAAGCCGTTCCATCCGCTCGGCCGTCGGCACGCCGTACCAGTCGATATGGCAGTCGTGCAAGTCGCTCATCAGCACCAAACGGGCCGTTGTTTCCATAAGCCGCTTCCTCCGACCCCTTATGATTATTCTATCCGGCCCATCAAATCGCGCCGCACCGCGTCGGCAGCGGCGGCTTCAAACACGGTGAAACGCACGGTAAAGGCGGCGCTTTCGCCCGGTTCCAGATACCGCAGGCGGCCGTCGGCCCGCATTTTGGCCCGGCCTTCCACATGGCAGTTGCCCGGTTCCAGCCCCAGCACGTAATCGTTCACGCCGCACATTTTCCACTGGGTAAAATAATCCAGCGTTTCGGCGGAATAGTCGATGCGCAGACCCAGTCCCAGCCGGGGATTGAACACCGCCACACCCCGCCAGTCGCCCTGCCGGGCAATATCGTGGTAATAGCACTGTTCGGCAAACCCGGCCTGGGGCGCGGGGAACTGCCGCCATTCGGCCAAGCCTTCGTCCGCCCGGGGGTCCCGCCCGCGGGTGGCCAGCGCCGGCACCATCAGTTCCAGCCCTTCGTCCAGCAGGGGGTGGCCCATGTTGATGTGGTACAGCACCATCAGCGGCTGGCGTTCGCCCCCCATGTTGGTCACCACGTCGTGAAAGGTCACGGTGTTGTCCTGCGCCAGGGTCACCCGGCGATACAGTTCCAGCTTTTCACCGAAAATCACCGCCTGCCGCATGCGGCCGGCCGCGGTCACCGCCCCGTCGTCACGGGTGTAGTCGGCGTCATATTGCAGGTTTTCGCAGGGGGTGTGAGAAATGCGCCCGTGAGTCACGCAGGCCTGGCCTTCGTCTTCGCAGGGCGCCCCCACGTTTTGCAGGCCGCAGGTGGTCATTAAGCCGGCGGGAAAAGTGCGCAAAAAGTTTTCCTGATCATAATAGGCCGGCGCGGCATAGCCGCAGGGCGAAAAGAAGCTGAGATTCACGCCCTTGTATTCCAGCCGGGACGGGTCTAAACACCGGTCGGGCTGCAGGGTGAGGGTGATCCCCTTGCCGTTGCGCATGGTCAGCAGGCGCATGCCGTCGGCCTTGCCGCCCACCAGGCGCGATTCCTCCACCCCGTATAACTGGCTGGGGTGGCCGGTTTTCCATAATGCAGAATTCATAAACGATTGCCTCCCGTGTTGATTTCACTCCCATTATAACGACCTGCCGGGCAAAAGTCAAAAGAATTATCCGCCCCCGCCCGCTTTTTCGCTTTTTTTGTAAAACCCCCTTGACTTTTATGAAATATTCGGTATAATAATAGGGCAAATTGATGCGGAATTGTGTAAGGGTAGCACGGCAGACTCTGACTCTGTTTGTCTGGGTTCAAATCCTAGTTCCGCAGCCAGCAAAAAAACGTCTTTTGTCTACCGACAAAAGGCGTTTTTTTGAACGATGTGTTCCGCTCTCGCGGAACGTGATGTTTGCTTCGCAAGTGATGTGCACTTCGTGCGTGATGTGCGCCTTCGGCGCGTTAAAAGCGGAACACATCACATCACTTTGCGGCACAGCCGCAATACATCACTGTTTGCAAAGCAAACTGCATCACTTGCGCCGTCGGCGCAAACATCACTTTACAATTCTGATCTCATTTGGTATTATAAACAAGAAGGAGGCGATACTGTGTCTGAATCAAAACTGCGTGATCTCTCTATGAATTTCTCAGTCCAAATCATAAATCTCGTCAAAGACCTGAAAGCAAAACACGAATCCGTTATTTCCAATCAGATCGGCCGTTCCGGTACCTCAATCGGCGCGAATATATACGAAGCGAATTATGCTCAGGGTAAAAAGGACTTTATCTCCAAGCTGGAAATTGCTCTAAAAGAAGCAAGTGAGACCGGCTATTGGCTTGAGCTGCTATGTCGGACAGGATATATCAATGATACCGTTTTTACATCTTTGAACGATCAATGCACATCAATTCGTGTGATGCTGGTATCGTCCTGCAGAACTGCTAAGCAAAATATGGAATCAAATTGACAAATCGGCGTTTGGAGGCGAACTATGCTTCAGGCGATTAAAAAGATGATGCATGAAATCGATGCAAGAGCAGACGGACATGTTTACGGCGCGTGGTTATACGGAAGTGTGGTATTGAATGATTTTCGGCAAGGATGGAGCGATATTGATTTTGTTACGCTGATTGACGGACCGATTTCCGAAAGTCAGGCGGAAAAACTGCTGATGCTCAGGCAGGATATGCTTATAGCAGAGCCGGATAACCCGTATTACCGCTCTTTCGAAGGCGTTATTGCCAATCTGTACGAATACCGCAGCCGATCCTTTCAAAGATTGGTCTGTTGGGGAACGAGCGGGCAAA
>CADBNN010000030.1 GCA_902796075.1 Oscillospiraceae bacterium
AGCCGAGGCATCGGAGCGGTGAGACCTGCCGGCCACGGCAGGGCGATGAGCGGAGATCGCCGAGGCGCAGGAGTGGAGAAATCTCATGCGCGTGCTTTTTTGCCGTTTTCGCTCTTATATATATTATAAATGTAAGGAGCCGCCTCTCGGGGCGGTTTTTCCATATCTTGTGGTATTGGTGCGGCCGGGGCACAAGCGTGCAAAAAAACCCGAAAAAAAGTGGATTTTCCGCCAAAAAAATGCTTGCATTTCCCTGCGGGGTGTGGTATGATACCCAAGCATGATGTGCAGGTATGCGCAAAAGTGCAGATATGCGTTGATGCGATAGGTGGCTGCCCGCCGAGGCAGGGAATTATCGCGGAGTATGTCCGATTTGAAACCGGGCGACAGTTACACTGTGCGCGGCCCCGCCGCGCAAAAGCGTTTTGGCTATCCCGGAATTGACCTTGTGCAAAAGGCAATTTCGGTTTTTCGATGGATCGGCGCGGAACACACGGATCGGTGTTCGATTTTGCGAAAAGCCAAACGCAGCCCGCCAACTTGACCGCGGTACAAAACAAAGCAACACGCTCTGCCGCGGCCACATCTTAAGGAGGCGACATTCACATGGCAGCAAAGGAAAAAATCAGAATCAGACTCAAAGGGTATGACCACAAGCTGGTGGATCAATCGGCGGAGAAGATCGTAGAGACCGCCAAGCGCACCGGCGCTCGCGTTTCGGGCCCCGTGCCGCTGCCCACCGAAAAAGAGATCGTGACCATTTTGCGCGCGGTGCATAAGTACAAAGATTCCCGCGAACAGTTCGAAATGCGCACCCACAAACGTCTGATCGACATTCTTCGGCCGTCTAACAAAACGGTGGAAGCACTCATGGGCCTTGAACTCCCTGCCGGCGTAGAGATCGAAATCAAACTGTAAACTTCGGTCTTTCGCTTGCGAGAGGTCACGTTGGCCGGCGCGTACCGTGAACGCGTCCCGCTAACCAATAACCATAGGAGGATAAGAATATGAAAAAAGCAATCATCGGTAAAAAGCTTGGCATGACCCAACTTTTTGACCAGCGGGGCAACGTTATCCCCGTAACGGCGGTGGAAGCCGGTCCCTGTGTGGTGACCCAGGTGAAAACCGTGGAAAACGACGGCTATAAGGCCTTCCAGTACGGTTTTGGCGAAATCAAAGCCAGCAAGGTCAACAAACCCATGGCCGGTCATTTCAAAAAGAACGACGTGGCGCCCAAAAAAGTCCTGCGGGAATTCCGGCTGGACGGCGATGCCAACGTGGGCGACATCATTAAAGCCGACGTGTTCGAAGTCGGCGAAGCGGTAGACGTGGTAGGCGTCAGCAAAGGTAAAGGCACCGCCGGCGTTATCAAACGCTGGAACTTTGCCCGGCTGAAAGAAACCCACGGTACCGGCCCTGTGCACCGGCATCCCGGTTCGCAAGGCGCCTGCTCTTCCCCCTCCCGGGTGTTCAAAGGCACCAAGGGCGCCGGTCGGCTGGGCTGCGAACGGGTAACCGTGCAAAACCTGGAAATCGTTAAAATCGACGCGGAAAACAATATCATCGCCATCAAAGGCGCCATCCCCGGCCCCAAGGGCGGTATTGTTATGATCGCCGACAGTGTGAAAGCGTAAGGGAAGGAGAGAGTAACACATGCCTAAGGTACAAGTTCTCGATATGTCCGGCAAAAAGACCGGCGAAATCGAACTGAAGGATTCCGTGTTCGGGATCGAACCCAACGAACAGGCCATGCACCTGGCGGTGGTCAACTATCTGGCCAACCAACGCCAAGGCACTCAATCGGCTCTTACCCGTGCCGAAGTCGCCGGCGGCGGCAAAAAGCCCTGGCGGCAAAAAGGCACCGGCCACGCCCGGCAAGGCTCCACCCGCGCGGTGCAGTGGACCCACGGCGGTATCGCCTTTGCGCCCAAGCCCCGCGACTATCGGCTGAGCATGAACAAAAAGGTCCGCAAGCTGGCTATCCTGTCTGCCCTGTCTGACAAAGTTGCCAACGAAGCCTTTATTGTGCTGGACGCGTTAACGCTGGAAACCTATAAAACCAAAACCGTGGTGGAAACCCTGGCCAATATCGGCGCCGCTAAAAAGACGCTGCTGGTGCTGGCCGACGCCAACCCCGTGCTGGTGAACAGCGCCCGCAATATTGAAGGCGTTACCGTTTCGGGTGTAAACACCATCAACACTTACGACATCCTCAACGCTGACAGCATGGTCATCGTGAAGGATGCGGTGGAAAAACTTGAGGAGGTATACGCGAAATGAGTAAAGCTGCTCAGGATATCATCCTCGCGCCGGTCGTGACCGAAAAGAGCATGGCGGGCGCCCGCGATCAAAAGAAATTCACCTTTAAAGTGGCCAAAGACGCGAACAAAATCGAGATCGCCCAGGCGGTGGAAGAACTGTTCAAAGTAAAGGTCGCCAAGGTCAACACCATTCACATGCGGGGCCAACAGCGCCGCTACGGCCGGTTTGAAGGCTACACCGCGTCCTGGAAAAAGGCCGTGGTCACCCTCACCGCCGATTCCAAGACCATCGAATTCTTCGAAGGCATGATGTAAGAAGGAGAGTGAAGACACATGGCTATTAAGCATTACAAACCCACAACGCCCGGCCGCCGCGGCATGTCGGTTGTGGATTATTCCGAACTTTCCAAGGTAGCGCCCGAACGCAGCCTGCTGGCGCCTTTGAAGAAGCATTCCGGCCGCAATTCCTACGGCCGCATCACCGTTCGCCATCACGGCGGCGGCAACCGCAGAAAGTATCGTGTGATCGACTTTAAGCGCGATAAGGCCCAAATGCCCGCGCAGGTCAAAACCATCGAATACGATCCCAACCGCACCGCCAACATCGCCCTGCTGCAATATGAAGACGGCGAAAAACGCTACATCATCGCGCCCTTGGGCCTGAAGGTGGGCGACACCGTGGTAAGCGGCGAAGGCGCCGACATCGTGCCCGGCAACGCCCTGCCCCTGTCCGCCATTCCTACCGGTACCTTTATCCACAACGTGGAACTGTATCCCGGCAAAGGCGCTCAGCTGGCGCGCGCCGGCGGCTGCATGGCTCAGCTGATGGGTAAAGAAGGCAGCAAATACGCGCTGCTGCGGCTGCCCTCCGGCGAAATGCGGTATGTGCCCATCAACTGCATGGCCACCATCGGCCAGGTGGGCAACATCGACCATGTTAACGTGAACATCGGCAAAGCCGGTAAAAAACGCCACATGGGTTGGCGGCCTACCGTGCGCGGTTCGGTTATGAACCCCTGCGACCACCCCCACGGCGGTGGTGAAGGCAAGTCCCCCATCGGTCGTCCCGGTCCGGTCACGCCTTGGGGCAAACCCGCCCTGGGCTACAAGACCCGCAAACACCACAACGCTTCCGACAAGCTGATCGTGAAGCGCCGCAACGCGAAGTAAGTGGACGAAAGGAGCTATTAGAATGGGTAGAAGTGTTAAAAAAGGACCTTTTGTTCAACCGGTCCTGCTCAAACGAGTTCAGGAAATGAACGCTTCCGGTGAAAAGCGCGTCCTCAAAACCTGGAGCCGCGCCTCCACCATCTTCCCGGACTTCGTCGGCCACACCTTTGCGGTGCACGACGGCCGCAAGCACGTTCCGGTGTATGTAACGGAAGACATGGTAGGCCACAAGCTGGGCGAATTTGCCCCCACCCGGACCTTCCGGGGCCATGCCGGTTCCAAAACCACCAATAACGGCAAATAAGCGAAAGGAGAATAACGACTATGGAAGCTAAGGCAACTGCGAAATACGTCCGCATTTCGCCCCGCAAGGTGCAAATCGTGCTGGACCTGATCCGCAATCAGCCGACCGACAAGGCCATGGCGATTCTCCGCCACACGCCCAAAGCGGCGTGTGAACCGCTTGAGAAGCTGCTCAAATCGGCCATTGCCAACGCTGAAAACAACTTTAACATGGATGGGAAAAACCTGGTTGTGGCGCAATGCTTCGCCACCCCCGGCCCCACCCTTAAACGGTTCCGCCCCCGCGCCCAGGGCCGTGCGTTCCACATTTTAAAACGCACTTCGCACATCACCCTGGTTGTGGCGGAAGCCGAATAATCAAGGAGGAGGTATTTTAGTATGGGACAAAAAGTGAATCCCCACGGTTTGCGCGTGGGCGTCATTAAAAACTGGGACTCCCGCTGGTTCGCCAAGGACAACGTGTTCGGCGATACCCTGGTAGAGGACTATAAGCTCCGCAATTACCTCTTAAAGCTCCTTGAGCCTGCCGGCGTACCCAAAATCGAAATTGAACGGGACGCGTCCCGTGTGCGCATTTTTGTGCACTGCGCCAAGCCCGGCATCATCATCGGCAAGGGCGGCGCCGAAATCGACAAACTGCGTGCCGACATTGAAAAACGGCTGGGCCGTCCGGTCATCCTCAACATCGTTGAGATCCGCAACCCCGACCTGAACGCGCAGCTGGTGGCCGAAAGCGTCGCCACCCAGTTGGAAAAACGTACGTCTTTCCGCCGCGCTATGAAAATGTCCATCGGCCGCGCGATGAAGTTCGGCGCCAAGGGCATTAAGATCCAGGTTTCCGGCCGCTTGGGCGGCGCTGAAATCGCCCGCACCGAAACTTACCATGAAGGCACCATTCCGCTGCAGACTCTGCGCGCCGACATTGACTACGGCTTTGCCGAAGCCAAAACCACCTATGGCCGCATCGGCGTTAAGGTGTGGCTGTATAACGGCGAAGTGCTGCATGACAACCGCCGCGGTGACCGTCGTGACGACCGTCGCGACCGCCGGGACGATCGTCGGCCCCGTCAACCCCGGGACGGCGAAGCGCCCCGCCGTCGGGAGAGAAGAGAAGCTCCCGCCAAAAAAGAAGGAGGCGCCCGCTAATGTTACTGCCTAAACGTGTGAAATACCGCAGAGTCCACAGAGGACGCCTGAAAGGTAAATCCCTGCGGGGCAACACCGTGACCTACGGCGATTACGGCCTGCAGGCTCTCGAACCGGCCTGGATCACTTCCAACCAGATCGAAGCCGCCCGTATTGCCATGACCCGTTACACCAAACGTGCCGGTCAGGTGTGGATCAAGATCTTCCCCGACAAGCCCATTACCGAAAAACCCGCCGAAACCCGCATGGGTTCCGGTAAAGGTTCGCCCGAATACTGGGTGGCCGTGGTTAAGCCCGGCCGCGTTATGTTCGAAATCGGCGGCATTGAAGAAAGCCAG
The DNA here is from genome assembly GCA_902796075.1 of Oscillospiraceae bacterium. Taxonomy (GTDB): domain Bacteria; phylum Bacillota; class Clostridia; order Oscillospirales; family Acutalibacteraceae; genus UMGS1484. The sequence continues at coordinate 5,219 of CADBNN010000030.1, forward strand.
GCCCGTGAAGCCATGCGTCTGGCCGCCAACAAGCTGCCCATCAAGTGCAAATTTGTTGCCAAAGAGAATGGTGGTGAGTAACTGTGAGAGCATCTGAATATCGTGAAAAAAGCGACGTTGAACTGAACAAGGAACTGCAAAACCTGCGGGAAGAGCTCTTCCGGTTACGGTTCCAACTGGCTATCAATCAGCTGGAAAACCCCATGCGGATCAAGGCTGTGAAAAAGGACATTGCCCGTGTAAAAACCGTTTTGCGCGACAATGAGATCCGTGCGGCCAAGGGAACGGAGGTTTAACGATGAGCGAAAGAAATTTGCGTAAAACCCGTGTTGGCCTGGTCGCCAGCAACAAAATGGACAAAACGGTCGTGGTGTCCGTGCTGGACAACGTGAAGCATCCGCTTTACAACAAGATCGTAAAACGTACCGTGAAGTTTAAAGCTCACGATGAAGAAAACGCCTGCAACATCGGCGACCGCGTTCTGATCATGGAAACCCGCCCCCTCTCCAAAGATAAGAGATGGCGCGTGGTGGAAATCATCGAGAAGGCGAAGTAACAAAAGGAGGAAGCCACTGTGATACAACAACAGAGTTACCTCAAAGTTGCCGATAACACCGGAGCGAAGGAGCTTATGTGCATCCGCGTTCTGGGCGGTTCCGGCAGGAGGTACGCCAACATCGGCGACGTGGTGGTCGCCAGCGTGAAAAAGGCGGCACCCGGCGGCATGGTTAAAAAAGGCGACGTGGTGAAAGCGGTTGTGGTGCGCACTGCCAAAGGCGTGCACCGTGCCGACGGCACCTACATTCGTTTTGATGAAAATGCTGCCGTTATCATTCGCGATGACAAAAACCCGAGAGGCACCCGTATTTTTGGACCGGTGGCCCGCGAGCTGCGCGACAAGGACTATCTTAAGATCCTGTCCCTGGCGCCCGAAGTGCTTTAAGGGAGGTACGCAACATGAAAAAAATGCATATCAAAGCCGGCGACACGGTCATGATCCTCAGCGGCAAAGATAAGGGCAAAACCGGCAAAGTGCTGGAAGTCAGCCCCGCCGAAGGCAAAGTGATCGTGGAAGGCCGCAATATTGCAACCAAGCACGTTAAGGCCCGCAAACCGGGCGATCCCGCCGGTTTGGTAAAGGCGGAAGCCGCCATGCACGCCTGCAAGGTGGTTTGCGTTTGCCCCAAATGCGGCAAGCCCACTCGTATTGCTACCAAGTTTTACGAAGACGGCAAAAAGGACCGCATGTGTGCCAAGTGCAAGGAAATCTTTTAAGGAGGGCGTAACAAATGGCAAGATTGCAAGAACAATACAAAAACGACGCCGCTCCGGCCCTTATGACCAAATTCGGTTATAAGAGCGTTATGCAGATCCCCAAGATCGAAAAAGTGGTCATCAACGTGGCTGCCGGCGACGCCAAGGACAACGCTAAAGTGATCGACGCGATCGTGTCCGACCTGTCCCAGATCACCGGTCAAAAGCCCGTGGTGTGCAAAGCCCGCAAGTCTGTGGCTAACTTCAAACTGCGTGAAGGCATGAACATCGGCGCCAAGGTCACCCTGCGCGGCGAACGGATGTATGAATTCATCGACCGCCTGTTCAACGTGGCCCTGCCCCGCGTGCGCGACTTCCGCGGTATCAACCCCAATTCCTTCGACGGCCGCGGCAATTATTCCATGGGCCTGAAGGAACAGTTGATCTTCCCGGAAATCAGCTACGATAAGATCGACAAGATCCGCGGCATGGATATCTGCTTTGTAACCACCGCCAAAACCGACGAAGAAGCCCGCGAGCTGCTGTCGCTGCTGGGCGCTCCGTTTGCGAAATAAGGGGAGGGAAGTATTATGGCTAAAACATCCAAAAAGGTAAGTCAATCCAGACCTGCCAAATTCTCCACCAGAGAATATAACAGATGTAAGATCTGCGGCCGTCCTCATGCCTATCTTCGCAAGTACGGCATTTGCCGTATCTGCTTCCGTGAATTGGCTTACAAGGGCCAGATTCCCGGCGTGAAAAAGGCGAGCTGGTAACCCCCGCCCCAAAGTATTGCAAGATTAAAGGAGGATAAACGGTATGCAAATCACCGATACCATTGCCGATATGCTCACCCGGATCCGCAACGCGAATTCCGCCAAGCACGATACGGTGGACGTACCCGCGTCCAACATGAAAAAAGTGATCGCTCAGATCCTTGTGGATGAAGGGTATGTTAAGAGCTTTCAGGTGATCGACGACGGTAAACAAGGCGTCATTCGTCTTACGCTTAAGTACAATGCCGGCAAGACCCCGGCCATCACCGGCCTGCGTCGCGTCAGCAAACCCGGCCTTCGCATCTACGCCAGCTGTGAAGACCTGCCCAAGGTCATGAAAGGCCTCGGCATCGCCATTATCTCCACCTCTAAAGGTGTTATGACCGACAAGCTTGCCCGCAAAGAAAACGTGGGCGGCGAAGTGTTGGCCTTTATCTGGTAAGGGGGTGCAGTGAGAAATGTCGAGAATCGGTAAAAAACCCATCGAGATCCCGGCCGGCGTAGAAGTGAAGCTGGACGGCGCCCTGGTAACCGTGAAAGGTCCCAAAGGCACCCTGCATCACACCGTGCCCGCCCCCATTACGGTGGAAATCAACGGCGCCGAAATCACGGTGTCCCGGCCTGACGACGAAAAAACCAATCGCTCTCTGCACGGCCTCACCCGCACGCTCATCGCCAACATGATCGAAGGCGTGAACAAAGGCTATTCCAAAGAGCTGGACGTGGTAGGCGTTGGCTACCGTGTAGCCAAACAGGGCAAAGACCTGGTTATGAACCTGGGGTATTCCCATCAGGTGACCGTGTCTGAAATCGAAGGTATTTCCATCGAAGTGCCCAATCCCAACAAAATCATCATCTCTGGCGCTGACAAACAGGCTGTGGGTCAGTTCGCGGCTGAAGTGCGCAAAAAGAGACCGCCCGAACCCTACAAGGGCAAAGGCATTCGCTATACCGACGAAGTTGTCCGCCGCAAGGAAGGCAAAGCCGGTAAAGGCGCATAATGGTAAAGGAGTGAATGCAGTATGGTGAACAGACCTGATACAAAAAAAGCCCGCGCCATCCGTCATAAAAGAGTGCGCGGCAAAATCAGCGGCACTGCTGAATGCCCTCGTTTGAGTGTTTTCCGCTCCCTTGCCAACATCAGCGCGCAGGTGATCGACGACGTTAAGGGCGTCACCCTGGCAGCTGCTTCCAGCCAGGAAAAAGACTTCGGTATGTACGGCGGCAACAAAGAGGCGGCCAAAAAAGTGGGCGAAATCATCGCCCAGCGCGCCAAAGACGCCGGCATCACCAAGGTCGTGTTTGACCGCGGCGGTAACATTTACCACGGCCGCGTGCAGGCTCTGGCCGAAGGCGCCCGCGAGGGCGGCCTGGAATTCTAACGAAGGAGGAGAACCAATATGGCTAATATGATTGATGCTTCCACTTTGGAGCTGACCGAACGTGTGGTCGCCATTAACCGGGTATCCAAAACGGTCAAGGGCGGTCGTGTTATGAAGTTCTCCGCCATCATCGTTGTGGGTGACGGCAACGGTATTGTGGGCTTTGGCCTGGGCAAAGCGGCTGAAGTGCCCGAAGCGATCCGCAAGGGCATTGAAGACGCCAAGAAAAACCTGATCAAGGTTGCTTTGCGTGGCACCACCATTCCCCACGAAGTGATCGGTGCTTACGGCGCCGGCCGCGTGCTGCTTAAGCCCGCCGCCCCCGGTACCGGCGTTATTGCCGGCGGCCCCGCCCGTGCGGTGCTGGAAACGGTGGGTATTAAAGACATCCGCACCAAGGCGCTGCGGTCCAACAATCCCTGCAACGTGGTGCGCGCCACCATTCAGGGTTTGGCTTCGCTGCGCAACGCCGAACAGGTTGCCGCCACCCGCGGCAAAACCGTTCAGGACATTTTGGGTTAAGGAGGCAGCACCATGGCAAAAAAAGCACAGGCTGCAAGCCTTAAAATCACGTTGGTCAAAAGTTTGATCGGCTCCACCCAAAAGCAAATCGCCAATGCCGAGGCCCTGGGCCTTCACAAGCTGGGCGACAGCACGGTGCAGCCGGACAACGCCCAAACCAAGGGCAAGATCAACAAGATCAGTCACCTTGTCCAAGTAACCGAAGCGTAATCTAAGGAGGTGCAAGGTATTATGAAACTGCATGAACTTTCCCCCTCTTTCGGTGCCAACAAAGCGTCCAAACGCATTGGTCGCGGCCCGGCTTCTGGTCAGGGCAAAACCGCGGGTAAAGGTCATAAGGGTCAAAAAGCCCGTTCCGGCGGCGGCGTCCGCATCGGATTTGAAGGCGGCCAAATGCCCTTACAGCGCCGAATCCCCAAAAGAGGCTTCAACAACATTTTCGCAACGCGCTATGCGATCGTAAACGTAGCAGATCTTGACAAATTCGAAAACGGCTCAGTCGTCGACACCCAAGCCCTGAAAGAGGCCGGCCTGGTCAAAAAGACCTTTGACGGCATTAAAGTGCTGGGAAATGGAGAAATTAGCAAAACCCTGACCGTTAAGGCCGCTGCCTTCTCTGCGTCAGCCAAAGCTAAAATCGAGGCTGCCGGCGGGAAGGTTGAGGTGATGTAAGGTGCAACTGTTTGAAACAATTCGCAACGGTTGGAAGATCATCGATCTTCGTAAAAAGATTTTCTTCACCCTGTTCATCATCATTCTGTTCCGCATCGGCTCTTATATCCCCGCTCCGTTTATTGACGCGGCGCGGCTGAGCGCCGATCTGGCGGGCAGCGACAGTGGTGCCACCCTGTTCAGCTACCTGTCCATCCTCACCGGCGGCGCGCTGGAATACGGCGCCATCTTCGCCATGGGTGTTACGCCCTACATCAACAGCTCCATTATTATGCAGCTGTTAACGGTGGCTATCCCGGCGTTGGAACGCATCTCGCAAGAGGGTGAGGAAGGGCGCAAAAAGATCGCCAAGTATACCCGCTACGCCACCGTTATTCTGGCCCTCATCCAGGGCATTGCCTATTACTTCTATTTGCGCAACAGCGGCGCCGGCTATCTGTCTTATGGCAGAGGCACCGGCGTGGTGGCGCAGATCTTCACCGCGGTCATCATTGTGCTGTGCTTCACGGCCGGTTCCGCGCTGATCATGTGGATGGGCGAACAGATCGACGAAAAAGGCGTTGGTAACGGTATTTCCATCATCCTGTTTGCAGGTATCATCTCCCGCGGGCCCCGGGCCATCGGCACGTTGTATTACAACGCCGTGGCCGGCAAATGGCCGGCGGTATTGGCCATCTGCGTGGTGTTCCTGGCCATCATCGCCTTCATTGTGTATATGACGGCGGCGGAACGGCGCATTCCCATTCAGTATGCCAAAAAAGTGGTGGGCCGCAAGATGTATGGCGGTCAGAACTCCCATTTGCCCATTCAGGTCAACATGGCCGGCGTTCTGCCCATCATCTTCGCCAGCTCCATCCTGTCTATCCCCAGCACCATCCTGGCCTTTATGCCCAACACCACCAACTGGTTCACCAAAATTTTGAACCTGTTCTCCTATCAGCAGCCCTTCTATGTGGTGCTGTATCTGGGCATGATCGTCTTCTTCTCCTATTTCTATGTGACCATTCAGTACAACCCCGTGGAAATGGCCAACAATCTGCGTAAAAATTCGGGCGTGATCCCCGGCATTCGGCCCGGTCGTCCCACCTCCGATTTTATTCAGAAAGTCATTTCCAAAATCACGCTGGTTGGCGCCATCTTCCTGGGCATCATGGCGGCCCTGCCCATTCTGGTGGGCTCGGTAAGCGGCATGAACGTTTCTCTGGGCGGCACCTCCATCCTGATTTTGGTTGGCGTTGCGCTGGATACCGTGAAGTCGATCGAATCGCAAATGATGATGCGGTATTACAAGGGCTTCCTGGACTAACAGGCGGCCTGCGGCACTGCCGGTAACGTGGGGGCCCTGCGCCCCCACCCGGCGGACCCGAAAAAAAGGAGGTTGCGTCCGTGAAACTGATTTTGTTCGGACCTCCCGGTGCCGGCAAAGGCACCCAGGCGGAGATCCTGCGGGAACGCTGCGGCATTCCCACTATTTCCACCGGCAACATGATCCGCGAAGCCATTCGCAATCAAACCGAAATGGGCAAAGCCGCCAAGGCTGTTATTGATCGGGGCGAGTTGCTGGCCGACGAGATCGTGGTGGGCCTGGTGAAAGAACGGCTCAGCCAACCCGATTGTGCAAAAGGGTTTATTTTGGATGGCTTTCCCCGCACCATTCCCCAGGCCGAGGCGCTGGACGCCATGGGCGTGGGCATCGACGCGGCGGTAGAGATCCTGCTGGCGGACGAAACCATTGTGAACCGCATGGCCGGTCGGCGCTCCTGTCCCGGCTGCGGCAGTTCCTATCATGTGACCTACAATCCCCCCAAAACCGACGGTGTGTGCGACAACTGCGGCACCCGGTTGGTGCTGCGGGCGGACGACGCGCCCGAAACCGTTCGGGAGCGGCTGCGGGTCTACCACGAACAAACCGCGCCTCTTTCGGCTTATTACGCCGCCCGCGGCCTGCGCCGCACGGTGGAAGGGCAGGAAGAACTGGCTGACACCACAGCCTTAATGCTCAAGGCGGTGGAGGATCTGGTATGATCGCGCTTAAAACCTCACAGGAGCTTTCTTACATGAAGGCGGCCTGCGCCCTTTCGGCCCAGGCGCTTCAAATAGCGGGCGAAGCCGTAAAGCCGGGTGTTTCCACCTGGGAGATCGATAAGATCGCCCATGATTATATTGTGAAGCACGGCGGCACCCCCAACTTTTTGGGGTATGGCGGCTACCCCGCCACAGCCTGCATTTCCGTGAATCACCAGGTGATCCACGGCATCCCCTCCAAGCATGTGATCCTGCGGGAAGGCGACATCGTCAGCATAGACCTGGGCGCCCGCCTGCACGGATACAACGGCGACAATGCCGCCACTTTCGCCTGCGGTGCGGTTAGCCCCGAGGCGCAGCGGCTGATGGACGTGACCGAACAGGCCCTGTATAAGGGCATTGAAGCGGCCGTGTCCGGCGGCAGGATCGGCGATATTTCAGCTGCGGTGCAGCAGCACGCGGAGGCGGCGGGCTTTTCCGTGGTGCGGCAGTTTGTCGGCCACGGAGTAGGCACACAACTCCACGAAGACCCCGAGGTTCCCAATTATGGCCGCGCCGGCCATGGGATCCGACTGAACCCCGGTATGACATTAGCCATTGAACCGATGATTAATATGGGTACACCCAACGTTCGCACGCTGTCGGACGGGTGGACGGTCGAAACGCTCGACCGCAAACTGTCCGCGCATTTTGAACACACCATCGCCATCACGGCGGGCGGTCCGGTCATTTTGACCCGCCCGTAGGAGGCGCCGGTATGGAACTGACCGTAGGACGGGTGGTGTATTCCCGGGCCGGCCGCGATAAAGGTTCACTTTTGGTCGTGATCGGCTTTGATCACCGCACGGTGACGGTCTGTAACGGTAAAGACCGTCCTTTGGAGCGGCCCAAACGAAAAAATCGGAAACACATTGGCCTGACAGGTACCGTATTAGACAGCGGCTCAATGTCCACGAACCGAGCGTTGCGCCGGGCGTTGGCGGGGCTCGACCCCGCGGCCTGCGCAGCCGGTATGTGAGGAGGATGCACTCAATGTCAAAACAAGACATGATCGAAGTTGAAGGAATCGTGCGCGAAGCCCTGCCCAACACTGTTTTTAAGGTGGAGCTTCCCAACGGTCATGTTATAACCGCCCATATTTCCGGCAAGCTTCGCATGAATTTCATCCGGATCTTACCGGGCGACAAAGTCACGGTCGAAATGTCGCCATACGACCTGACCAAGGGCAGAATCACGTGGCGATCCAAATAGCCGCAAGGCAAAATTCTTAGGAGGTAACAACAATGAAAGTCAGACCTTCTGTCAAAAAGATTTGCGACAAATGCAAAATCATCAAGCGCAAAGGCCGCATCATGGTCATTTGCGAAAACCCGAAGCACAAACAGCGTCAAGGTTAATCCTTGCAACACATTTTGGAGGTGCAAAGTACAAATGGCACGTATTTCAGGTGTAGACCTGCCTCGTGAAAAACGGGTAGAAATCGGACTGACCTATATTTACGGCATCGGCCGCAAAACCGCCAACGATATTCTGGCGGCCACCGGCGTGAATCCCGACACCCGCGTTAAGGACCTGACCGAAGACGATGTGGCCAAACTGCGTGAATACATTGACCATCACGTCACCGTGGAAGGCGACCTGCGTCGGGACGTGGCGTTCGACATTAAACGGCTTATCGAAATCGGCTGCTATCGCGGCATTCGCCATCGCAAGGGCTTGCCCGTGCGCGGCCAGCGTTCCAAAACCAACGCCCGCACCCGCAAAGGTCCCCGCAAGACGATTGCGAACAAGAAGAAGTAAGCAGGAGGTACACTAATATGGCAACTAAGGGTAAAAAAACCACAACCCGTCGCCGCGACCGTAAAAACATTGAACGCGGCGCCGCCCATATCCAATCCACCTTCAACAACACCATCGTCACCATTTCCGACGTTAACGGCAACGCTATTTCCTGGGCGTCCGCCGGTGAAATGGGCTTCCGCGGCTCCCGCAAATCCACGCCCTTTGCCGCTCAAACCGCCGCCGAAACCGCTGCCAAGGCCGCGATGGAACACGGTTTGAAGTTTGTTGAAGTATACGTTAAAGGCCCCGGCTCCGGCCGTGAGGCTGCCATCCGCGCGCTGCAGGCCGCCGGGCTGGAAGTCACCATGATCAAAGACGTGACGCCCATCCCCCACAACGGCTGCCGCCCGCCCAAACGGCGTCGTGTTTAATTTGGAGGTGTAAGCAATATGGCAAGATATACTGGTGCGGTTTGCAAATTGTGCCGTCGTGAAGGCCAAAAGCTCTTTTTAAAGGGCGACCGCTGCTATTCCGGCAAATGCTCGCTGGACCGCAGAGCCTATGCGCCCGGTCAGCATGGCCAAAGCCGCAAAAAAGCGTCTGAATACGGCTTGCAGCTTCGCATGAAGCAAAAAGCAAGACGGTATTACGGTGTGCTGGAACGTCAGTTCCATCACTACTTTGAAATCGCCGAACGCAAAACCGGCGTTACCGGTGAAAACCTGCTGCGCTTGTTGGAAAGCCGGCTGGATAACGTGGTGTATCGCTGCGGTTGGGCTTCTTCCCGTGCGGAAGCGCGCCAACTGGTGCTGCATAATCACTACACCGTAAACGGCAAAAAAGTCAACATTCCCTCCTATCTGGTAAAGGCCGGCGACGTGATCGCCATTAGCGAACACAGCCGTGCCAGCGAAAAGATCAAAGCGGTCGTAGAAGCTGGCGCCGCCCGTCCCAAGCCCGAATGGATCAGCGTGAATGCCGATACGCTGGAAGCCAAGATCGTCAACCTGCCTACGCGCGAACAGATCGACGCCCCCATTGAAGAACATCTGATCGTCGAATTCTACAGCAAGTAATCCCAGGCCTGACCATCATCTGGCAAATCGCTAATTAAGCGACACATTGAAATAAGGAGGGTTCTGAATGATTGAAATTGAGAAGCCCAGAATAGAAACCGAAGAACTTACAGCAGACGGTTCCTATGGCCGCTTCGTGGTTGAGCCCCTGGAACGGGGATACGGCACCACCCTCGGCAACAGCCTGCGGCGCGTGTTGCTGTCCTCTTTGCCCGGCGTGGCCGCAACGGCGGTCAAGTTTGACGGTGTGGTTCACGAATTTTCCACCATTGACGGTGTGAAAGAAGACGTGACCGAGATCGTGTTGAATTTGAAGGGCCTTACCGCCAAAATCCATGGCGACGGTCCCAAGGTCGTGTATGTGGAAGCCGAAGGTCCCTGCGAAGTTACGGCGGCCGACATCAAGGCCGACAGCGAAGTGGAGATCCTCAATCCGGATATGCACATTGCCACCCTGTCCGAAAACGCGCACTTCTTTATGGAGCTCACGCTGGATAAGGGCCGCGGCTATGTGCCGGCCGACCGCAACAAGCAAGAAACGAACGTGATCGGCGTTATCCCCATGGATTCCATCTACACCCCGGTCAACAAGGTCAATTACACGGTAGATAACACCCGCGTGGGCCAAATCACCGACTTTGACAAGCTTACGCTGGAAGTTTGGACCAATGGAACGATTTCCGCGGAAGACGCGGTTTCCCTTGCCGCTAAAATCATAACAGAACACCTGAATCTGTTTGTTAACCTTTCAGCCGAAGGCGCCGGCGCCGACATTATGGTTGAAAAAGGTGATTCCGGCAAAGAAAAGGTTCTGGAAATGACCATTGAAGAGTTGGATCTTTCGGTGCGCAGTTTCAACTGCTTAAAACGCGCCGGCATCAACAACGTGGAGGACTTGATCAACAAGACCGAAGACGATATGATGAAGGTCCGCAACCTGGGTCGCAAGTCGTTGGAAGAAGTGATCAACAAGCTTGCCACCCTGGGCTTTACCCTGAAAAAAGAAGAACTTTAATTTGCCAACGCGAGAAAAGGAGTGAATTGCAATGCCCGGTACCAGAAAGCTCGGCAGAAAAAGCGATAGCAGAAACGCAATGCTGCGCGGCATGGTGACCTATTTGCTGGAAAACGGTAAAATTGAAACCACCGTTACCCGTGCCAAAGAAGTGCGCGCCATGACCGAAAAATATATCACCATCGGCAAGGATAGCTCCCTTGCTTCTAAACGGCAGGCGATGGCTTACATCACCAAGCCCACCGTGGTTCGCAAACTGTTTGAAGAGATCGGCCCCGCTTATGCTTCCCGCAACGGCGGTTACACCCGCATCACCAGAATCGGACCCCGCCGCGGCGACGCCGCGGAAATGGCCATTATTGAACTGGTCTAACGCAAGCTATCGCAAAGCCCAAAGCCTATCGCTTTGGGCTTTGCTTATTATGGAACAAAGAAGGTGCCGTTTGTGCAATATCGTAACGATAAGCAGGGCAACCCCCTTTCGGTGTTGGGATTTGGCTGCATGCGCTTTTCCCGGGCGGCCACGGGCGCAATCAACCTGCCCAAGGCCGAAGAAGCCGTGCTGGCGGCGGTGGAAGCAGGCGTGAATTATTTTGATACCGCCTATATCTACCCCGGCAGCGAAGCGGCGCTGGGCACCATTTTGGCCCGCAACCACCTGCGCGATAAGGTCAATATTGCCACCAAACTGCCCCATTATTTGCTGAAAAAGCCGGAAGACGCGCCCCGTTATTTTGCCCAACAGCTGGAACGCTTGCAAACCGACCGGGTGGACTATTACCTGATGCATATGCTCACCGACGTGAAAACCTGGCAGCGGCTGTGTGATTTGGGCGTGGCCGACTGGCTGCTGGCCCAAAAGCAGGCGGGCGCCATCGGGCAAATCGGTTTTTCTTACCACGGCAACAGCGAAATGTTCTGCCGCCTGGTGGACGCATACGACTGGGATTTTTGCATGATCCAGTATAATTATCTGGATGAGCATTCCCAGGCGGGGGTAAAAGGGTTGCGGTACGCGGCGGCCAAGGACCTGCCGGTGATGATCATGGAACCCTTGCGGGGCGGCAAACTGGTGCGGGATCTGCCCCGGGAAGCCGTGCGGCAAATGGAACGCCATACGCCCCGCCGGTCGCCGGCCGAATGGGCTCTGCGCTGGCTGTGGAATCAGCCGGAGGTCACCTGTGTGCTGTCGGGCATGAACAGCGCCGCCATGGTGCGGCAAAACGCCGCCGTCGCGGCCGACGCTGTGCCCGGCGCCTTCACCCCGGCCGACCGGGCGCTGATCAGCCGGGTCAAGCAGGCCATCAACGGCAAACGGCACATTGCCTGCACCGGGTGCCGTTATTGTATGCCATGCCCCCATGGGGTAGATATTCCCGGCATCTTTGCCGCCTATAACCGGCGGTATTACGACAATAAGTTCAACGGCCTAAAGGATTACTTTATGTGCACCGCCCTGCGGCAGGATTCCACCGGCGCTTCTAATTGCGTGGGATGCGGTTTGTGCGAACAGCATTGCCCTCAGCATTTGCCTGTTCGTGCCCATCTCAAAACCGCCCAAAAGGTGTTTGAAGGCCCCCTTTACCGGGTGGGCAAGCGAGTGTTCAGTCGATTTGTGAAATATTGATCTCTTGTGGTTGCCACATGGTGGGCGACCGCGCAAAAAACCGGGTCCGGCAGCGCTTTTTTCGGCTGCCGGCCGATTTATATCGAAAAAACCTATTTTGCCTATTGACAAGGTAGGCTTTTCGTGCTATACTGCTTTCATCCTGAATCTTCCCCCTGTCAGCCCGCCGCGCCGGCAGACTCTTTCATGTGGATTGCCGGTGGCGTATCAATAAAAGCGGCGTACGGGGCGGGGAAGCGTGTGAAAGGCAGAGAACCACCATGATTTTTCTTTTTGTGCGCCTGCTGCGAGCCAATTTTCGCTTTGGGCGAATGTGAAGCAAACAAAACGGCACATTCCATTTTTCCATTTTTTACAGAAAGAGGTTATTATCATGAGTCAATATCGCTTTGAAACCCTGCAACTGCATGTGGGGCAGGAACAGCCCGACCCCGCTTCGGACGCCCGCGCGGTACCCATTTATCAAACCACGTCTTACGTTTTTCGCGATTCCGCTCATGCAGCTGCCCGGTTCGGCTTGGCTGACGCCGGCAATATTTACGGCCGGCTCACCAATTCCACCCAGGAGGTGCTGGAAAAACGGGTAGCCGCCCTGGAAGGCGGCGTGGCGGCGCTGGCGGTGGCCTCCGGCGCGGCGGCTATTACCTACACCATTCAGGCGCTGGCGGGGCAGGGGGAACACATTGTGGCCCAGCAAACCATTTACGGCGGCAGTTATAATCTGCTGGCCCACACCCTGCCCCAATATGGCATACAAACCACTTTTGTGGACGTGCACAACACGGCGGCGGTTGAAGCCGCCATCCGGCCGGAAACCAAAGCTATCTTTTTGGAAACGCTGGGCAACCCCAACAGCGATATTCCGGACATTGACGCGCTGGCCGCCATTGCCCATCGCCACGGTCTGCCGCTGGTGATCGACAACACTTTCGGCACCCCTTACCTGATTCGGCCCATTGAACACGGCGCCGATATCGTGGTGCATTCCGCCACCAAGTTTTTGGGCGGCCACGGCACCACCCTGGGGGGCGTGATCGTAGACGGCGGCACCTTTGCCTGGACGCCCGAGCGCTATCCCGGCATTGCGGCCCCCAACCCCAGCTATCACGGGGTTTCCTTTGTGCAGGCCGCCGGCCCTGCCGCGTTTGTCACCTACATCCGCGCCATTTTGCTGCGGGATATGGGCGCCGCCATTTCGCCCTTTAACGCCTTTTTGCTGCTGCAGGGCATTGAAACCCTGTCTTTGCGGCTGGAACGGCACGCCCAAAACACCGCCAAGGTGGTGGACTACCTGGCGGCCCATCCGCTGGTGGCCCGAGTCAACCACCCCTCGCTGCCCAACCATCCCCAGCACGCGCTGTATCAAAAATATTTTCCCAACGGGGGCGGCTCCATTTTCACCTTTGACGTGAAAGGCGGCCAAAAGGAAGCCCACGCCTTTATCGACGCGCTCCAGATCTTCAGCCTGCTGGCCAACGTGGCGGACGTGAAATCCCTGGTCATCCACCCGGCCACCACCACCCATTCTCAGCTTTCCGCGCAGGAACTGGAAGCCCAGGGCATTTACCCCAGCACCATCCGGCTGTCTATCGGCACCGAGCATATCGACGATATTCTGGCCGATCTGGAAAAGGGTTTTCAGGCCATCGCCCAAGGCTGACCCATCGATAAGGACGACAAGCCGAAGAGAGCCGGATTTGTCCGTTTTTGGGGCGTATTGTCTTTACCGAGGGCCAGCCAAGTAAAAACCGTTATTTTCTTGCATGTGCCGGCGCCGTGGGTCTTGCGGGGCCGGCACGATTGTGTTATACTATCCCTATAAAGGAGGAGTTCTTATGTCTTATCAACGCATTCTTACCATTCAGGATATTTCCTGCGTGGGCCAATGCTCTCTCACGGTGGCGCTGCCCATTTTGTCGGCAGCCGGGCTGGAAACCGCCATTTTGCCTTCGGCGGTGCTTTCTACCCATACGGCCGGTTTTACCGGCTACACCGTGCGGGATCTCACCGACGATATGCCCGCCATTGCCGCCCATTGGCAAAAGGAAGGGCTTCGTTTTCAGGCGGTTTATACCGGTTATTTGGGTTCCACCCGGCAAATTGATATGGTGCGCGATATTTTCACCACCTGCCTGCAGCCCGGCGGCCTGCGTATCGTAGATCCCGCCATGGCGGACAACGGCAAGCTGTACCCCGCTTTTGACGCCGCCTTTGTGCAGGCCATGAAACAACTGGTGTTTGAAGCGGACATCACCCTGCCCAACATAACCGAGGCCTGCTATTTGACCGATACTCCCTACCGGGAAACCTACGACCGGGCCTATATTGACGCGCTGCTTGCCAAAATGGCGGCGGCCGGCGCCAAAACCGTGATTTTGACCGGCGTGAGCTACCGGCCGGCCACCACCGGCGTGGTGGTGTTTGAAAACGGCGCCTACGCCTATTATGAACACAAGCGTATTGAAAAAGGCTGCCACGGCACCGGCGACGTGTACGCGTCGGCCTTTGTGGGGGCTTATATGCAGGGCAAGCCGGCCTATGAAGCGGCTCGTATCGCCGCCGATTTCACCGTGCGATGCATCGAAAACACCCAGGGCGACCCCGACCATTGGTACGGCGTTAAGTTTGAACCGGTGCTGGGCGAATTGGCGCAGGCACTGCGATAACCGGAGGGAAAGGCCATGCAAGACCAGTTTGAGCGGCTCGCCCGCATGATCGGCCCCGCGGCTATGGAGCGGCTGGCCGCCGCCCGGGTGGCGGTGTTCGGTTTGGGGGGCGTGGGCGGCTACGCGGTAGAAGCCCTGGCCCGCAGCGGCGTTGGCGCGCTGGAACTGGTGGACCCGGACGAGATCGGGATCACCAATCTGAACCGGCAACTGCTGGCCACCCATCAGACCCTGGGCCAAAACAAGGCCCAAGTCGCCGCCCAGCGGGTGCTGTCCATTCATCCCGCCTGCCGGGTCACGGCGCGGCCGGTGTTCTTTTTGCCCCAAACCGCCGCCGATTTTGATTTTTCTTCCTACGATTACGTAATAGACGCCATCGATACCGTTACCGGCAAACTGGCGCTTATTGAAGCCGCCCGGGCCGCCGGCACCCCCATTATCTGTTCGCTGGGCACCGGCAACAAGCTGGATCCTTCCGCCCTGCGGGTGGCCGATCTGTATGAAACCCGGGTGTGCCCGCTGGCCCGCATTTTGCGGCAAGAATGCCGCAAGCGGGGCATCGACCGGCTCACGGTGGTGTATTCCGAAGAGCCGCCCCTGCCGGTGGCCGACGGCGCCGACCTGACCGAACAGCCCCCCGAAGGCCGCCGCGCCATTCCCGGGTCTTGCGCGTTTGTGCCGGCGGCCGCCGGGCTTTTGTTGGCCGCCCGGGTGGTGCGGGACCTGATCGACCGTTGACGTTCAGACCAAGAATTTGGCAAAGCCTCTTGCAAACAGCTGCCGGATGTGGTAATATTAACTGAACGATATGGAAGACGGAGGATCCCTG
This sequence comes from Oscillospiraceae bacterium, assembly GCA_902796075.1. Taxonomy (GTDB): domain Bacteria; phylum Bacillota; class Clostridia; order Oscillospirales; family Acutalibacteraceae; genus UMGS1484. The sequence goes on from CADBNN010000030.1 coordinate 20,845, forward strand.
TATGTCCGGACACTCGAAATGGAATAATATCAAACGCAAAAAAGAAAAGACCGACGCCCAAAAGGCGAAGATCTTCACCAAGATCGGCCGTGAAATGGCCATTATCGTGCGGGAAGGCGGCCCCGACCCCAACAACAACGCCCGCCTGCGCGACTGTATTGCCAAGGCCAAGGCTAACAACGTGCCTAACGATAATATTGAACGCATTATCAAAAAAGCTTCGGGTGAATCGGGCGGCGCGGAATATGAAGCCCTCACCTATGAAGGCTACGGCCCCGGCGGCGTGGCGGTGATCGTGGAAACGCTTACCGACAACCGCAACCGTACCGCCGGCGATATGCGCCATTATTTTGATAAAAACGGCGGCAACCTGGGCCAAACCGGCTCGGTCATGTTCATGTTTACCCGCCAGGGCATGCTGCGCATTGAAGCCGAAGGGCTGGACGAAGACACCGTGATGGAAGACGCGCTGGAAGCCGGCGCCGAAGACTTTAACGCCACCGGCGACGTGTTTGAGATCGCCACCAACCCCAACGATCTGGGCGTTGTGCGGGACGCGCTGGACGCCAAAGGCTATTCCTTCGTTTCGGCGGAAGTGGAATACATCGCCAACACCGGCACCTCCCTCACCGATGAAGACACCATTACCAAAATGGAACGCCTGATCGATATGCTGGAAGAAAATGACGACGTGCAGGCGGTCTGGCACAACTGGGACAATATGGACGAATAGTTTCCTATATAACAAGCAACCCCGCGCGGGCAACGGCCGACCGTGATAAGGCAGTATTCTTGCTTCCTATCAGCGTGGTTAGTAAGTGCGCAGTTAACAAAAGCAGACTGAGAACAAAATCAGTCTGCTTTTTTGTATTCAACCGGTATAATGAAGACGGGCTATGCCCTAATGAAGACGGCAACTTGGTTGCCTAATGAAGCGAAGCCGCCCCGCTTGAAGAA